>NZ_JBIMCW010000015.1:0-100786 GCF_048552295.1 Acinetobacter legionensis | reverse complement strand
CGTGCCATAAAATACTCCATATATTGATGTTTATAACATCATTTGGGGAGCAAAATATCACTTATAAGTGTTGTTCAAATTTCCTGATCCACCTCTGAAGAAAGCTTATTTAACTTATGTTCACCTAAAATCTACTTTATAGGCTAAAAACCATATATATCATTTTAATTCAATTGCTTATAACAAAATATACCTTAAATTAAAAACCAAAGTTCATGAACTGTAGTATCTATTTAGGTGAGAGAAATTTTATACCATCAGTTTTTTTAAATATTAATACTATGATTTAACAATACTCAAAACGGATTGTAGTTAAACATTGATTCGACATAATTTATGATATTTTTGATCCATCGATAACGAGCTCAACACACTTTGCCACTTAGACTAAGATCATTAAAGAAGTTATGAGAATCTTCTCTTAACTCCCTTTTTTAAATTATCTTTTGATAACTAATGCTAACTTCCCAACATGTTTTCCTTGCTGTAACAATTCATGAGCTTGCCGCGCATTTTCAAGATCAAAGGATTGATAAAGTATCGGTTTGAGTTGTTCTTTTGAAATTAAAGGCCAAACTTTTTCCTGAAGGGCAGCCATAACTTCAGCTTTGGCTGTAACAGATTGGGAACGTAACGTTGCGCCAGTATGAGTAAGACGTTTTGCCAACATTGGGAAAATATTGACTTTTTCTGCAAGCCCTTTTAGGACACCAACTTGTAAAATAGTGCCATTCATAGCTGCAACCTCATAGTTTTTCTGAATGTAATCGCCTGCAATAATATCTAAGACAAAATCTACACCTTGACCATTGGTATGTTTTTTTATTTCTTCAACAAAATCCTGTTCTTTATAATTAATCGCAACATCAGCGCCAAGTTCTAGACTTGCTCGTTGGTGTGCAGTACTAGAAACTGTAGTAAAAATTTGTGTAGCACCAAAGGCTCGCGTCAGCATAGTTGCGGTAGTTCCAATGCCAGAAGTGCCACCATGAATTAGAATAGAACTGTTTTCTCTAAATTTTGCATGTTGAAATAGATGAGACCAAACTGTCATAAATGTTTCCAGCAGAATTCCACCCTCTATTAAGGTTAAACCCTCAGGAATAAACAAAACATTATCTTGATGTGCAATCACATATTCAGCATAACCACCGCCTTGTACCAAAGCACATACTTCATCACCAACTTTCAACTTACGTACAGATGAACCTACTGCTTTCACTACACCTGAGACCTCTAAACCAGGGATGTCTGTCACACCTGGAGGCGGAGCATATAAACCTTGTCGCTGCATTACATCTGGCCCGTTAATACCAGCAGCAACCACTTCAATTAAGACGCCATCATTACTTAGCTCAGGAATAGGACGTTCACTTACTGTAATAACTTCAGGACCGCCTGCACCATTAAATGTAATACATTTCATAAATGTCTTTTCCTTATCATTGTTGGAAATGGGATTTTGAATCGTCAATCTCGTTTTAAATAAAATTAATTTGAAGAAGGTCTCTTACCTAAAGTGATCGCTAATGCAAATGCTATAAATTTACCAAAAGGAGCATGGAGCAGACTTGGAAAGTTCCACCGGCCTTGATCAAATACACCTTTGGCATGACTCATCGAACGAAAGCCCTCAATTCCATGATAGGCTCCCATGCCACTTGGACCTACTCCACCAAATGGAAGATCATCTTGCGCAACATGGATAAGGGTATTGTTAATGCCTACATTCCCTGATGTAGTACGACTTAGTATTTTTTTGCAATCTGCATTTTTTTCACCAAAATAGTAAAGAGCTAAGGGGCTATCTCTCGTATTAATATAGTTAATCACTTCATCAACACTGCGATATGTACGAACAGGAAGAATTGGACCGAATATCTCTTCTCGCATAATGGCATCATCATCTTTTGCACCGATAACAAGAGTTGGGGTGAATGTACGTTGTCTATTAATTGCAGATTCAGGTCTAATACCTACTTCAACAATACGTGCACCATTTTTCTCAGCATCTTTAATCAGATTTTGCAAACGGTTGTAATGTCGTTCATTCACAATGGAAGTGTAATCTAAGGTATCAGGACCATTTGGATAGAATTTTTTAACTGTTTTATCATATTGATTAATAAATGATTCTAGATCATCTTCATGTACCAAGGCGTAATCTGGTGCAACACAAGTTTGCCCCGCATTAGACAATTTTCCATAAGTAATACTCGTCAAAGTTCTTGAATTGACATGACCTTTAGCGACAATCACAGGACTTTTCCCACCTAACTCAAGCGTAAGAGGGACAAGATTATCACTTGCAGCTTTCATCACTTTACGACCAACAGGTGTGCTACCTGTAAATAAAAGATGATCAAAGGGCAAGGCGCTGAATTCTGCACCAATTTCAGGCCCTCCAAGAACAACTGCAACCTCATCTAGTGGAAATATATCTGCCAACATTCGATAAATGACATCACTGGTACGAGGCGTTAATTCTGATGGTTTTAACATGACTCGATTCCCAGCAGCTAAAGCAGTCGCTAATGGAATCAATGTCAATGATATTGGGTAATTCCAAGGTGCCATAACACCAATGACACCTTTAGGTTGATATTCTACACGGGCAGTCGCAGAACGATAAAATAAACTGACATGGCGGTGTTCAGCTTTCATAAAACGACCTAAGTTTTTAGTCAGATAATCTATAGATTGAATGATACCCAGCAACTCCATCACATCCGTTTCATGATGTGAACGATGTCCAAAATCTTCACTTACGGCGGTCTGCAATTCAGTGCGGTTTGCAAGCAATGCAACACGTAATTTTTTTAAATTTGCTTTTCTTTGGGACAAAGTTGTTGGCTCTGATCGGAGAAAAGCTTGGCGTTGTTGATCCAAAATTTTATTCAAATTTTCAATTGGATGGGTCTTATTTAAAGCATTCATTTTTTCACCTCACGATATGAAGACAACGATTAATGCCTACATGAATGTGTAACTCATTAAGATAACTATAAGATTAAAGTCGACTTTAATGTCAACTGAAATAAATCAAAAATTAAAAAATAATTTGTAGAGGTGTAGGAAATGTATAAGCAAACTTTGATAGGAAATACGGGGAATAAATAAATCTTTTTCTATTCACCAATCAGCAGACTGACTAAAAAATCAATTTTTTAAACTTAAACTTTTGCAATCAAAACTGACTAAAAGCATTGAGCTTGAGGTGAGCTTTAATCTTAATATTGAATAACTATCTGAAGAGATAGTGCCGTATTTATCCAATTTACCAACATTGACGACAACATAAATTAGTAATCAAATTGTGCAATTTTTGCATCATTAGCTTTTTAAAAATCGTGCTGAGTTTTATTAAAACCTACCAGCAGGACCGTTTTATGGGTTCAAGCGTGATGGTGTTGAGCCATCTGAACCTATTTTTGGAATTGGTGGCGTCAAGGTATGATGAGTGGGGCCAAAGCACACTATGATGGGATTGTCGCATTCTCTCAGACTGATTTTACAGAAGATTTAAAAAAAGATCTCTGTTCCAGTATGAGTAATGCATGGTGATGATGACCAAATCGTACCTTATGAAAACGCTGGGGCTTTGTCTGCCAAACTCTTACAAAATGGAACTTTAAAAATTTATAAAGGTTTTTCAGATGGAATGCCCACTGTGAATGCAGATGTTATTAATCCTGATTTATTAGCATTTATTCGTGAATGGTGAGTATGAGTCATACCTTAAGCATGTTAAAAGATAGAGGCAAATAAAGCCTCTATCTTTTTAAATTAGAAGCACAAATTTTTTAATAAGCTATTAATTAATAAATATTTTGATAATTATATTAATTAACTCAAAAAAATCCATTGACATTAAAGTTGGCTTTAATCTTAAAGTATAACCATACCAAAACAGGGCACCGAAATGAAAGTGTTTGATAAATTAGTTTTACCAAATGGCTCCCAAATTCAAAATCGAATTGCCAAAGCAGCCATGGAAGAAAACATGGCTGACTTAAACCATGCACCATCAGAAAAACTGATGCATTTATATCAAGCATGGGCGAATGGTGGAGTAGGGCTCATCATTACAGGAAATGTTATGGTTGATCGTCGTGCTATGACAGGACCAGGTGGGGTGGTTTTAGAAGATGATAAATTTATAGATACTTTTAAACGTTGGGCACAGATAGGGCGCTCACAAGGTGCGCAAGTTTGGTTGCAAATTAATCATCCCGGTCGCCAAATGCAATCAAATTTAGGACAGGAAACATGGGCACCCTCTGCTGTAGGACTAGATTTAGGGAAAATGTCTGATCGTTTTAGTATTCCGATTGAAATGACTCAAGACATGATCGATGAAGTCATCCAACGTTTTGCAAATACTGCACGTTTAGGTGAGCAAGCAGGATTCACTGGTGTTGAAATCCATGCTGCACATGGCTATCTATTGAGTCAATTCCTCTCACCTTTAAGCAATAAACGCCAAGACCAATGGGGTGGCTCATTGGAAAATCGCGCACGAATCCTAATTGAAATTGTCAAAGCAGTCCGTGCTGTGGTTTCACCAACATTTACAGTTGCAGTGAAACTTAACTCTGCTGATTTTCAACGTGGAGGTTTCAGTGCTGAGGAGGCACAACAAGTCGTTTGCATGCTTAATAAATTGGCTGTTGATTTGGTAGAGCTTTCAGGTGGTAGTTATGAGGCACCAGCGATGCAAGGTCAATCAAGAGATGATCGTACATTAGCCCGTGAAGCATACTTCTTAGAATTTGCCCAAGAGATTGGTAAAGTTGCAAATATGCCTGTCATGGTGACAGGCGGAATACGTCGTAAACAAGTCGCTGAAAAAGTAATTGAAAGTGGTGTAGATATGGTCGGTATTGCGACTGCATTGGCGATTAATCCAAACTTACCAAATAAATGGAGGCAAGGACAAAACGTAGCACCTGAATTAAAACCAATTACTTGGGACAATAAAACCTTAGCGTCACTTGCGAGTATGGCGACAGTTAAATTCCAACTACGGAGGTTAAGTCTGGGCAAAAAACCAACCCCTAAAGTCTCACCTTTATGGGCATTACTAATACAACAAGCAGCGATGGCACGTCGTACTCATCAATATAAAAAGCGAATGCGCGATTATGCATTTTCGTCTTAAATACCGAGGACAGATTTCATGATAAATACAAATGATTCCAATTGGATGATTTATGGTGCAAATGGCTATACGGGCGAGTTAATTGCCCGTGAAGCTGTCCGTTTAGGTCTTAAGCCAATTTTAGCAGGACGCACACAAGCCAAAGTACAACAACTTGCTCAAGAATTAGGCCTTGAATACAAAGCTTTTGGTCTAGATGACGTTACAGCTGTGAGCGAAAAATTAAATGGTGTTAAGCTAATCATGCATTGTGCTGGCCCTTTTTCCGCAACCTCACATTCCATGATGAAAGCTTGTATTAAAGCAGGTTCTCACTATTTGGATATTACAGGTGAAATTGCTGTATTTGAATTAGCGCAATCACTAACGTCAGAGGCACAACAAGCAAATATAGTGTTGTGCCCAGGTGTAGGTTTCGATGTGATTCCAACAGATTGTGTTGCTGCTGCCTTGAAAGAAGCTTTACCCGATGCGACTCATCTAGCACTCGGTTTTGATTCAAAAACAGGACTTTCACCAGGCACAGCCAAAACCAGCACAGAAGGCATGGCAGATGGCGGAAAAATAAGGAAAAATGGCAAAATCACTACCGTAGCTTTAGCACATCACGTACGTCAAATAGATTTTGGTGATGGCAAGAAGAACGCAATGAGTGTCCCTTGGGGGGATGTTTCAACAGCTTTTCATACCACTGGTATTCCTAATATCGAGATTTTTGTACCAGCACCAACGTCCATGATTTTTGGTGCAAAAATGTTGAACTGCATACGTCCTATATTCAAACTTAAATCAGTACAAAACTTGATGAAATCAATTATTGAAAAATCTGTGGTAGGGCCTGATGAAGAATTACGCGCTAAATTACCGACTTATGTGTGGGGCGAAGCAAGAAATGAAAAAGGTGTAATAAAAACAGCACGAATACAAACTCAAAATGCTTATAGCTTAACCGTAAATGGCGCTTTAACAGTCGTTCGTTATTTACTTGAGCATGATGTTAAGGGGGCAGCATATACTCCAGCAAAGTTAATGGGCTACAGCCTAGTGACTCAGATCGAAGGTTCAAGTGATATTGTAATTTCTTAGACGTACTCGGGATAGGATCTATCATATTTCTTAAATGTTTGTGATCCTTCTTAATTTAAACCAATTCCAAATATTTTATTTAGAATTGGTTTTTTTATTACTTTAGTTTTTAAATGATGAAAATTTTATATTAAATATAGCTATTTAAATTTATCTTATCTCGCTATGATTAAAATACTAAAAATATTTTAATCATCTTGAAAGCTATTTATTAGTTGAAAAATAATAAATGAGTATCAATGGTAGATCAAACAAAAAAGTACCTCGCTAGGAAGTACTTTAATTTGAATATGAATTACTTTTTGTTGTTTTCATTACCTAAAGACTTCAATGGTATTGGCATATTTAAAGCCAACTGAGCATCTTTGACCACATCTAAACGTAATACTTTACCAGCACCGAGCTCATCAAGTAGGTTAGTTATAGGACCGCCATTTCGAACAAGTTGTACATTTCTCGGAAATAGCTGTTGTCCAAAGGCAAGTGTATTAGATTCTACAGATGTACTATGCCATTGGCCATCAACTAAATTAAACATCGTTTTAGTTTCGATATGAGATTGTGGTTTGACACGCTTAATCTTTGGTAACGGTGCAATTAAACTCAAATCTGGTTTACCATCAGTATTCAAAATCTGAGCTTCAACATTTTTATTACCAATCGTCATATCAATTGCTGTCAGCCATTTAGGGAGTTGATATCCATACACACCACGCACACGGGCAATTTCTGTATCTACAGGCAATGCTAAAACATGACCATAGTATTTATGGTTACGCATTGAACTTAACAATTCTGTAGTGTGAAACTTATGCGCACCAGGTTGACGAACAACTACAGCGACTGATACTTCATCGTAAGGATCGACATCGCCTACAGCATAAGAAAAGAACGTAAGAGAAACTAAGCCATAGCCAGGGAAAGGTTGTAATGGCTCAAGTGGAGCAGGAAGTTTTGCTTTTAACTTGGATACTGGAGCAAGCATCAACAGTTGTACATTACTGGTACGATAATAAAAATTTGGTGACCAAACTTTACCAACACGAGTCTCTACCATTTTTTTAGGGATAGTACGGAAATAATCGATATTTCCAGCAGCGGGGTCTTTAGCAACTTCATCCAAGTCTGGATTCATGCGGAAACGATCGTAATAACCACCTTTAGGTACATTTACTTTATATGGTCCAAATTCAACTACGGTGGTTTTTTGATCACTATTCTCAACATTGCTAGAGGTAGTATTGGGTGTTGTAGCATGAGCAGATAAACTCAAGAATATACCAATTGATGCAGTAGCAGTTGAGCGACGGAATTTAATTTGATTGAACATAATGGTGTTCCTCCTATTAACATTAATTAAATGCTAAGATTAAAGTAAGGTTTAAGGTCAAGCTTTTTATGATTTTTAATTGATTTTTTTTTGTTTATTACAGTTATTAAAATAAAAAAACCAGATTTACATAATCTGGTTTTTGATGACGAGTGTAAAATGGATTAATGCATGGTTTTTAAGCGTTGTATTACAGCCTCCGCAATTTCTTTACTTGATTGAGGGTTTTGTCCAGTAATGATTCGATCATCAGCAATCACATAAGAGGTGAACGGAACCAAAGAACGCTTATATTTAGCACCGCGTTCGATTAATTGGTTCTGAAGTAGAAAAGGGACTTGAGATTTCATCCCTGATAGAGTCTCTTCAATATTTGCAAAACCAGTTACTGTTCTCCCCGCAATTAGTGATTGACCCTTATGATCCTGTAATGGTAATAATCCGCCCACTCCATGACACACCGCAGATACTACACCCCCTTGCTGATAAATTGTCTCACTGATCTTCTTTAGTTCTTGGTTATTAGGAAAATCCCACATCGTGCCGTGACCACCTGTATAATACACTGCTTTATAATTAGATGGCACAATTGCTTTTGGTTCGAGCGTTGTTTTGAGATGTTGCATAAATTCAGGATTAGCTAAATGAATTTTTGCTGCGTTATCTAAATAGATTACTTTTAAACTGCGCTCATCGAGCGGAACACTGCCACCCCGAGGACTTACAAAATCCATTTCATAACCAGCAGCACGTGCAACATCATAAAAATGGGTAAGTTCAGTCAACCATAAGCCTGTCGTATCTTTACGATTGGGATAGGCGAAGTGATTTGTCATCACCACTAAAATTTTTCCATTCGATGCTAAATGCTTAGTTGGTTCAGATGCATAAGCGAAAGTATTGGCTAAAATTAGTGTAATAAAGCCAATGATCCAGTTTTGAAGAGTCCAAGATTTAAACATGACAGGTTCCTCATAAATTACCTGTCTCCAATGCTATGTTTAAAGTTCGGTTTAAGGTCAATAGTTTTTATGATTTAGCGACAAATGGAATACTTAGGCTTGATCATTAACGTAATAAAGATTCAGCAAACGTTGCGCATTTTCCTCACAAGTTATTTCATCAGGTTTGTTATTAATTGCATTAATCATAGTACGCAGATTATTTTTACTCATTGCTAATTTTTGCTCTAAATCTTCAATATCTTTAATTTTGCTTTCCAGTAAGCCAATCAAAATATCGTGATTCCATGTTGTCACGTTAGATGGCAAAAATGATTTTATTTCTGCTAAAGAAAAACCAACTTGCTGAGCTTGTTGAATTAAATAAAGTTGTTTAAGGTCATTTTCGCTATATTCTCTATAGCCATTTGCTTTGCGTTTTGCCTTTGGAAGCAGCTTAATCTGCTCATAGTAGCGAATCGTCGGTGTGCTTAACCCACTTTGTTTTGATAGCTTGCTTATATTCATTTCACTTAATTTCACTTGACATTAAAGCCAACTTTAGACTTATAGTGTGTTAAAAGCAAGATCAATAAAAATGAAAAATAGATGCTGCTATGACAAAACGGATATTACATATTGTCACTAATGTCGATAACTATGAGGGTATAAATTATCCTACAGGGTTATGGTTGGGAGAACTTACTCATGCTTACGATGAGTTTGAAAAAAATCATTATGTTCAAGATATTGTAAGTCCACTCGGTGGAAATTCACCAATTGAACCTAAATCATTAGGACGTTTTGTTGCCGATCAATCAGTATTAAAACGTAAAAATGATCCAAGCTTTATGAAATTACTTGAGAATACAAAGAAGCCCTCTGAAATCAATTAGCAAGATTACGATGTGATTTATTACACGGGTGGCCATGGGGGTAATGTGGGATTTTTTGGATAATCTAGAACTCCAAGAAATTACCAAAAATATTTATGAAAACGGTGGGGTAGTATCTAGTGTTTGCCATGGTTATTCCGGGTTATTAAATATTCGGCTTTCGAATGGCGAATATTTAATTAGAAATAAAAAATTGACTGGGTTTGAGCGGTGTGAAGAAGTCTTAGCAGGTGTGGCTAAAAAAGTTCCATATAATGCAGAACAACGGGCAAAAGAACATGGTGCATTTTATGAAAGAAAGTTCATTCCTTTTGCCCCAAATGTTGTTAAAGATCAAAATTTGATTACTGGTCAGAATCCATTTTCTGCACGTGTTACTGCTGGAGCAATTATCGAGTATTTACAAAAAATGTAGTTCTATATTTGAGTATAGTGCAATAGAGTTAAAGTGATAATGCCTGACGGATGAAAGCATGAATACTAATTTATATAAGAAGAAATGTATAAAATGACACGTGTTATTTATTTAACTTATGTTTGCCTGAATCTGAATCCATATTTTTATTTTAAAAAATATTAAAAAAACAATAATAAATGTCTTAAATTTGAAATAATAAAAAACTAAGTTCATGAACTTGCTCTGTAAAGTACTGTTTGAACCAAAATAATGGCTAAGAATTGGACACTGATAACTATTCATTTTTCAATTAGTGATTTTAGATAACTCAATAATATCGGTCTTAAATTAATTACTTAAATTTAACTTTATGAGATGGAACTAATCAACAAGAAATAATTATTGCAGCTAAAAGATTGATGAAAGGAGCATATTCATGGGGAAATTATAAAATAAAACTTAAGATATTGATTTTTATATCTAATTAAGCATTGATGGTTACTAAAAAAATATATACTGTAATAAGCATTCATGGTAAAAAATTTAAATTCTTGATTGAGCTGTAGATGTATGTCCCTCGTCGTTACTAAAAGAAATAAAAATAGAGCCCAACTGATCCACGCTGTTTCACATTTAGCTGAAACAGAGGGGGATCATGTTTCTAGTATTTCAGGACTTTCTTTTCATAACAGAATAAGCCCAACGGAGAGCACTCATTGTGTCTACAATTTAGGTGTAGGTATTATCTTGCAAGGGCAAAAAGAAATTGTGATTGGAGATAAAGTCTATAAATGCTTTGAAGGACAAAGTATGTTGACGACGATTGATTTACCAGCAACATCACATGTTGTACAAGCCTCCTCGCATAAACCATTTTTAGCTGTTTTACTTTTACTCGATCTTCAGATGCTGAATGAGGTTGTAGCAAATATGCCAATCGAAGATGAACATTCATCTTCAGAGGATATTCATGATTCGTTTTCAGTAGATTGGGTAGATGATCCTCTTACAGATGCAGTATTGAGATTGGTTAAAGTCCTCGAAGAGCCTGCTATGATTCCTCATCTAGCACATTTAATTCAAAAAGAAATTATCGTTAGACTATTAAATAGTTCACAAGGTATTTATTTACGACAACTCGTCAAAACAGGATCTGTAAATCAAAAGATTCACCAAGTTGTGAGTTGGTTGAAAAATAACTATACACAACCGATTCGGATGGATGATTTGGCGGAACGGGCATTTATGAGCCCATCAACTTTCAGACAACATTTCCGCGAAATTACAGGAATGAGTCCATTACAATACCAAAAACAACTCCGTTTACAGGAAGCTCGTCATTTGATGTTAAATCAAAATTTGGATGCAGGACGTGCAGCGAGTTTAGTCGGTTATGAAAGTGCTTCTCAGTTTAGTAGAGAATATAGTCGTTTGTTTGGAGAGTCACCTCAACGTGATGTGCAGCGATTAAAGCAGAGTTCATAATTGAATTTTGCCGAATTAAATATAATAGGCAAATAACTCGTCATTTTAGGCAATGTTAAAGTTTTCTCATTTTTTATACTGCTTATAAATATTCAACTTATTATTTAAGGCAGTTGAGATGTCGCTAAGCAAGCTTACTTTATTTAAACCTTTTGAGTTAGTTCATGGGATTTCTTTACGTAATCGAATTGTCATGGCGCCTATGACGACGTGGTCTGGAAATGAAGATGCAACGGTTTCTGAGCAAGAACTCGAATATATAAGACATCGTGCTCAAGATATAGGACTTGTTATTACAGGTTGTACGCATGTTCAGGAAAATGGAATTGGTTTTACCAATGAATTTGCTGCGTATGACGATCATTTTATCCCAAGTTTAACCTCACTTGCACAAGCAGCTAAAAGTGGAGGAGCTCCCGCCATTTTGCAGATTTTCCATGCAGGGAATAAAGCTGTACCTAGTTTGATACCTCATGCTGATTTGGTAAGTGCAAGCGCTTTAGCTGCACCTGCTGGACCATTTAATGATGGTCAACTGAAAAGTCGTGCTTTAAGCCATAATGAAATTTTAGAGGTAATCCATGCCTTTGGTGAAACGACACGTCGAGCTATTGAAGCTGGATTTGATGGAGTTGAATTGCACGGAGCATATGGGTTTTTAATTCAAAATTTCTTTTCCCCACAATTTAATCAGTGTGACGATGAATGGGGTGGTTCCCTAGAAAAACGTATGCATTTTCCTCTAGAGATTGTTAGAGAAGTAAAACGTGTGATTAAGCAATGTGCCAAAAAACCTTTTGTTTTAGGCTATCGTATTTCTATTGAGGAATATGATGAAAAAGGCTTAGGTATAGCTGATAGTTTACAGCTCATTGGTCGTTTAATAGATGCTGAAATTAGTTATCTTCATGTTTCATTAGTTGACTTACTTAACTCAAAACCTGTCGATACTATTGATGAACAACTTATTATTAAACAGGTAATTGATTATGTTGGTGATCAATTACCTATTATGGCTGCAGGTATGATTCTAATTCCTGATCAAGCTGAAAAGGCTTTGGGTTTGGGTCTCCCCCTAGTCGCTGTAGGTAAAGGGCTAATTATAAATCCAGA
This sequence comes from Acinetobacter legionensis, assembly GCF_048552295.1. Classification (NCBI taxonomy): domain Bacteria; kingdom Pseudomonadati; phylum Pseudomonadota; class Gammaproteobacteria; order Moraxellales; family Moraxellaceae; genus Acinetobacter; species Acinetobacter legionensis. Next base: position 88,377 of record NZ_JBIMCW010000015.1, on the reverse strand, counting down.
ATGGGTACAGTTAGCCCAAAATGATCGTGCTGATGAAATTGAAACTCAATTGGATTTAGAAAAAATGCCTGAACTTGTGATTCCTGAAAAGTTACAGCAGGTGATCGAGGCAACAAAAGGCTGGTTTCCGATTAAGCAAATAGAGAAGTCTTAAACAGACTAGATTTTGAATTGACTGGTCAAGGAGACAAAAATGTACGATGAAACTACAAATGATGTCATTACTTCATTGGCAAAGAATGTCGATCGCCTCAGTCAAACTGATGGCGACCACCAAACAGCAATTTCTACATTATCCTTGCATCGACGTTCCAAGCCAAGTGCGACACATTGTATTTATAACTTAGGTTTAGGTATTGTTCTACAAGGCGAAAAGCAAGTCATTATTGGGGAAGAAATTTTTACATATACATCAGGACAATCAATGCTGACAACGATTGATATTCCAGTTGTTAGTCATACTCGTTGTACTACTGGCCATAAACCTTTTTTGGGATTAATGCTTTCACTTGATGTAGCAATGATTAGGAAAATGGTTTCTCAACTGGGGCAATTGGATTTTAAGGAGAAAATACAACCCTCTTTCGGTGTTCAAGTTATTGACTATGCTCTAATCGAATCGATAAATCGTTTGGTAAATTTAATTGATGAGCCTGTTTTATTATCTCAGTTATCGCCTATTATTCAGCAAGAAATAATGATTCGTTTATTAACAGGGCCCAATGGTGTTTATCTACGTCAATTAATTAAAGTTGGCTCTATGAATAGCAAGATCGAAAAAGCAGTATCATGGTTGAAGCATAATTTTATTAAACAAATTCAAATGGATGATCTTGCGGATCTTGTTTTTATGAGTCCATCGACGTTTAGACAACATTTTCGGGAGATTACGGGTATGAGCCCATTACAGTACCAAAAGCAACTCCGTTTACAGGAAGCCCGTCATTTGATGTTAAATGGTGAGGTAGATGTAGGTCATGCAGCAAGTTTAGTAGGTTATGAAAGTGCCTCTCAATTTAGCCGTGAATACTCACGCTTGTTTGGTTCTTCACCCCAAAAAGATATCCAAAACCTACTCTTAGCTTGAACTAACAGAAAATTTTTTATATTCGCCCAACTTCTAAGAAAGAAGTGGGGTTTTATTTTTTTAAAATATTGAAAAATATATTTAATTTAAAAAAATTATATAAATAACAGAATAGGCAAATTATCCGTTGAATTAGGCAATTCAATCAGGTTTCGTCATCCTATACTGAATACATAGAAAGATAGGTAACCAACCTAAAGTAGATGGTAATTAAGCATAATTAACGAATGGGGTACTCCATATGCAAACTGTAAAATATAAAAATCTAGCATGGGAATCAGCAGCTAATATCCTTTTTCCTAATGACTTTGACAAAAGTAAAAAATATCCAGCCATTGTCAGTGTTCATCCAATCGGAAGTTGTAAAGAACAAACTTCTGGCAATATTTATGGTAAAGCCCTAGCTGAGGCAGGTTTTGTAGTTCTAGTAATCGATGCATCGTTCCAAGGTGAAAGTGGCGGTGAACCACGTTTTATAGAAAATCCATATCACCGTGTTGAAGATATCCGTTATGCCGTAGATTATTTGGTCACTCAAGATTTCGTTGATGAAAATCGTATTGGTGCTTTAGGTGTCTGTGGTGGTGGTGCTTATGTACTCAACACGGCAATGACAGAGAAACGTATTAAAGCAGTGACTTCAATCACTGGCGTGAACTTTGGCCGTATGACCCGTGAAGGTTATGGTGGAATAGGTGAGGCTTTGATTGAAGGGCTTGAGGCAATTGGATCACAACGTACTGCCGAAGCTCGTGGTGGAGAATTATTAGTGAATGATTTACTTCCTCCATCCGTAGAGGAGGGTAAAAAAGCTGGAATTACCGATATTGACCCATTAGAAGCGACTGACTACTACAAAACTGCTCGTGGTCAGCAGCCAAACGGTGCAACCAGTGCATTACTTTCTCGTATGAGTGTGGCTTTGGGTTGGGATGCATTTCACTTAGCTGAAGTCTTATTAACCCAACCGATTTTGGTTGTAATCGGTGACAAACCAGGAGCTTTTGGAGCTTACCGAGATGGTCATGAAATTGTATGTCGTGCAGCATCGAAACAAAAAGAGTTGTTAGTTTTAGAAAATACATCACATTACGAATTGTACGACCAACCAGAACCTGTTGCTAAAGCATTAGCGAAAGCAATCCCATTTTTTAAAGAATATCTTTAATTTTGAAATATAAAAAGTTCAATAGTGGAATATTAAAATGTCAAAAGAAATCAGTATTCAGAATCAAAATGGTCAAGGAATTATACTTGCAGCAGTAATTAATTTCCCTGAAGGGTTTGATGAAAGCAAAACTTATCCTGCGGTTGTGGTGAGCCATCCTGGCGGTGGTGTCAAAGAGCAAACGGCTGGTTTATATGCTCGTAAGATTGCTGAACATGGCTTTGTAACAATTGCTTATGATGCATCTTTTCAAGGTGCGAGTACAGGCTTACCACGTCAGTTAGAAAATCCTTATATCCGTACTGAAGACGTCAGTGCCGTGATTGATTATTTAACAACATTACCTTATGTCGACAATAACCGTATTGGTGCGATGGGGATTTGTGCAGGTGCCGGTTATACCGCAAATGCAGCAATCAATGATCGTCGTATAAAAGCTGTAGGTATGGTGAGTGCAGTCAACATTGGCCAAATGTTCCGTAATGGATGGGAGAACAATGTCAAAGACGCAGATGCAATTCCCTATATCCAAGCAGGTACAGATGCTCGAACTTCAGATGCGAGTGGTGCAGAGATTGTAACTATTCCGCTTGCTCCATTGAAAGAAGAAGATGCACTGAACGAAGAATTGCGTGAAGCTTGGGAGTATTACCATACTCCACGAGCAGAGCATCCAAATGCACCGGGTTTTGCAACAGCACGTAGTTTAACCCAAATCATTACTTATGATGCATACAACAAAGCAGAAGCCTTCTTTACTCAACCTTTACTCGCAATTGCAGGGAGTAACGCGGGCAGTAAGTGGATGAGTGAAGATCTAATTAATCGTGCAGCGAGTACAGATAAACAGCTCTATGTCGTTGTAGGGGCAAACCATATGTCACTGTATGACAAATTGAATTTTGTTGATGAGGCAATTGGTCAACTTGTTCCATTCTTTACGACAAAACTTTAATTACTCTGCATTTAAAGTAATTCAATAGGTCACTTTAAAGTGGCCTGTTTTTTATTGAATGTTTAGAGTAACGCAAGGAAACGTGTTTGGTTTGTGATAAATACAACGCGCGGAAAGGGTGTTGAAATTGTGAAAGCAGCGGTTCAGCAAGGGGACTCTGTAATTGCTAGAGGTCAAAGTTAACGTCCCAGTGATCATATTGAACTTGATATTTGCGTTGAACAGCAGTAGATATTTGGATAAAACGTTTCAGGTGCATTGATGTTTTACAGGATAAAACACATTTTCTGCTAAAAAAACGGCTTTAGCGATAATAAAAGAGTTTAAAAACTCATAACTTAATGTCTCAAAAAAACTAAAAGCAAAACCATCACTAGTTTTGCTTTTGGGAGAGTTAAATAAAATGATCTGCTTTAATAAAACTAATTTTAAGGAACAATTACAAAATCAGGATTTGCTATAGCAAAAACAGCTTCACGATCTGCAACTGGCGGATAAATCCATACCGTATTAATTTCTTGTTTAATTTTTTTCGCCTCATGGCGCACAAATTGAACTTTTCGATCCCATCCTTCAGTGTAAAGTGCTCCCCATGGGCCTAAGTCGACACAAGTCACATACTTTGGTTGGCTATACGCATGTAATGGCAAATCAACCAATTCTGCTGCAGCATTGTAACCCGCTACACGGCCTAGGCTCATGGCATGCTGACATGACATCACGTTAAAATTACCTATATTGTCGGTTGGAACTTTTACAGTATCACCCGTCACAAAAATATTTTTTGCCTCTGGTGCATGTAAATAAGCATCACCTAAAATACGACCTAAATTATCTTTTTCACCTACAATTTGAGAGGTCAGCGAGTTCGCTCGCATGCCCGCAGTCCAAATGACAGTTTCTGCTTCAATTCTTTCGCCGTTAGAAAGTGTTACCCCAAAAGCATCAAGTGCAGTAACCCGTAGTCCAGCTTTACCTTCAATGCCAAGTTCGCTCAGCGCTTCTCGAATTACCGCCGCAGCTTCGTCACCCAATGTTGCACCAATTTCTGCTGATGAATCGACTAAAACCACACGAATATCAGTTTCACCTAAAATGCTACGTAGGCGCTCAGGCATTTCGGTCACTGTTTCAAGCCCAGTCAGTCCACCGCCTGCAACCACGACGGTATTACGTGCTGCATTTGCAGGTTTATTGGCTAAGCTTTTAAGATGTTGGTCAAGTTTTTCAGCATCTTCTAATGTACTTACGCTAAATCCAAATTCAGTCCGCCCCAGTATAGGTGGCATAAAAGTAGTACTTCCAGTTGCCAGAATAAAACGCTCATAGCTTAAAGTCTGTTTATCGCCGTGAGTTGTGGTAATTACAAGATTTTGGGCAGTAGTATCAATTTCATTTACCCAGCCAGCCACATATTTAACGTCTACTATACTTAATAACTCTGAAATATCAGGGTACATATTTTCAAGTACAGCTTCATAAAGTCGAGGACGAATATCCACATTTGGACTAGGGGAAACCATCATCACTTCAATGTTTTGTTGTTGGGAAGTCAAGTAAATTGCTCGTTGTGCGGCAAGTGCTGCCCATAACCCAGCAAAGCCAGAACCTGCAATAATAATACGCTTACTCATTTGATTATCCTTTTGATAGATTTTTCGGACATACAAATTCTTACTCATCCCAAAATTTTGGGTGAGTGAATCCTTTCTCTGACTGTCCGAAAAATCTGAGAAGGCATTTAAAACGTTTAGAGAAGTTTTACCTTAGGGATGAAAGCCCTATAAGCTCATTAGTCGGGAGTATCCCGTGATATTTTACTTTTACGCATTTTTGCTGTTCTTCCTTCTATGCGTTCATTAATCCAGCCATTTACATCACTAAAAAATACGTCGGGTGCATAACGACCAAAACGGTCTGCAATATCACCAAGTGTGTGAGCACCTAAAGCATCTCGCATGGCTTTTTCAGCCTGTAACATAACTGCATGTACTGCACATACACCACTGGTTGCCCAATCGGGTGGGGCATTGTTAAAGACCGCACATTTACCACGAACTTCTTGGCACTCAAAAAGCGATTTTTCACCTTCGATTGCATTCACTATATCTAAAAAAGTAATTTCTTGAGCAGATCGAGCGAGTAAATATCCGCCGCGAATACCTTCTTGAGCAACAACAAGACCTGCCTTTTCAAGTTTAGGAAAAATCTTGGCCATAAAACTCGGAGAAACTCCTTGTAATTCAGCAAGATCCTTACTACTTAAAGGTTTATCTTCATTGTTCACAAGAAAAAGAAGACAGTGAATCGCATACTCGACGCTACTAGTAATATAAGCCATTTAATTTCATAATTGATCAATTACAAACACAGACTAATGTAGTCTGTGTTTTAAGTCAATAATAAAACTAAGACAAAGTTAGTCCTAGTTTTATGAAAAGAAAATATAGATGAAAATAATAAGGCTATATCACTGAATATAAATACATTTAAAAGAGAATTAAAGGACGTAAATAATTTAAAAATGATCGAAAAAAATTATGAACGCCACCAATAATTTTCGACATTTGGCTCGTTTAAGTTCAATACTTCACCCATTTGAGGCGTACTAATCGCTAATTGGTTTTGATGAGCCAAAGCCACAATCCGTTCAAATGGATCATCCCAAGCATGAAGCGCCAAGTCAAAAGTCCCATTATGTACAGGCAACAAATGACGTCCTTTTAAATCGATATGTGCTTGTAACGTTTGCTCAGGTTGCATGTGAACATCTGGCCATTCTGGATCATAGGCCCCAGTTTCTAGCATGGTAAGATCGAAAGGACCATAACGATTTCCAATCTCTTTAAACCCATCGAAATAACCAGTATCACCACTAAAAAACACCCGTAAATCATTATCAATAATTACCCACGATGCCCAAAGCGTTGCATTGCTATCACTCATACCACGGCCTGAAAAATGATGGGCAGGGGTGGCGATTAGCTCAAGACCATCCACATGGATTGTTTCCCACCAGTCAAGTTGCTGGACCTTTTCTGCTGGCACCCCCCATTTAATCAGTGCGTCACCGACGCCAAGTGGTGTTAAGAAGTGTTCAACTTTGTCTTTGAGTTGGATTACTGCATGGTAGTCGAGATGGTCATAGTGGTTATGCGACAAAATCACACCTTTAATGGCAGGTAAGTCCGCAATACTAATTGGTGGTTGGTGAAAACGCTTAGGGCCAATCCACTGAAAAGGCGAGGCACGCTCAGAAAAAACAGGATCGGTTAACCAAAATTCATTACGCAATTTTAATAAAATTGTCGAATGCCCAAGACGAAATAGAGAACGGTCTGGGGCACTCATCAGTTGTTCTTTTGATAAACTTAACACAGGAATTTCTCGATTTGGCACCGTATTTTTGGGTTTGTTAAATAAAAATTTCCACATTAAGCCTAGCGTTTTTCCGAAAGAATGTGTGTGCAAATTCGGCTGTGTATTGCTAAATTTCCCATTGTGTTGCTGTGATGACATGAAGGGAGAAGGCAAGTCTGTTGCATTTGAAATTGTCATTTTATTTTCCTTGAGTGGAATAACTTATGTCTGTAAATAAGAACTTGAGATAAGTACTTATTTTGATTTATTTAAATGAGTATTTAATCACTCATTAATTAATTTAAAAATAAGAATGTTGCACATTCTTATTTTAGTCTTTATCTAGATTGAAACTGCATGCCAAAACGCTTCAAAACCGGACTTCCGATAAAGATCAGCTTGAGAAGTGTCTTGGGCAATAAAGTTGAGTGTGACTTCAGCAAGTGCACCCAAAATCGAACCGATAAACAAAGGTGGATAATCTCTTAATTTGCCATCATCAATATGTTCTTGAATAGTCTTCGTAAAATCACAAAAAGTTTGCATACCAATGTGTTTACTCTGTTCTGTAATTTGTTCTGAAGTCGACAACTGCGCCATCACTTTACGTTTGAGAGGGGCATCTAAACTCCAGTCCAGATAGCTTTGCCATATATAAAACATTTGGGTTTGTAGGCCTGAGTTGTTCGGATAATTCAGCATTATGACCTGACGCAGCTCGGCCTTTAGCGAAAGGTATAATTGGTTGAGTAATTCCTCTTTATTACTGAAATAAGTAAATAAAGTACCTTCTGCCACACCAGCAACTTTGGCTATTTTTGAAGTAGATGCACGCTCTCCAAGTTCTGCCAATGTTTCAATAGCAGCATTTAAAATCGCATTACGTTTATCTTCACTACGGGGATCAGATGGTCAGTTAATGCTTCTATTGAATAAAGCTATTTTTAAATCGTTGATCTATATATTAAAATTTAAATCACGGGCAACTTTTCAGAGATATGTTTAATCCTGAATATCTGCTGTTACAGCATGTGTAAATCGCTAGATTCTCTCATTAGATTGTTTCAATATAGATCCAGACACTCAAATTTACAGGACAATCATCATGATATTGAGATATCGTATATTTTTAAAATATCTTGCTATTTTAGGTTTTGTGGCAAGTTCTGCTGTAACTAGCGTAGCTTTCGGAAGTTCCGAGAAGGCATGGAACAAGCATGATCAGGAAATAAAAGCGGCTTGTATAAAAGCCAGTCAACTTAAAAGTGCCAAAACAGTGAGTAATATCATGCTTTTTGATGATCGTGTTGGATATTCGGCACTCTTGATTCAAGGAAAATATCCGCAAGCACATATGAAAAACAAAACAGGACAAGAACTGTGTTTATGGAATAAGACATCGAAGAAAGCTTATTTAACTGAAGCAAACATGAAAGTACATTGAAGTCATAACTATACAAAGTCGAGTAGCGATCTGATTTCTGCATATCTTAAATTATGTTGCTTAAGATAGTCAGCAACGTGAATAAAATTATCTAGATTCACGTTGCTGAGCTGTGGCAACAATATCGACAGATGACACATAAGTTGTCATTTCTGATTAAATAATATCAATGAGTTATAGAATTTAGTGACAATCAATGACATTAGTTAGTGACACATAAGCTGTCATTTATTTTATTTTGTTATTCAATATCTTAAAGTAAATATTTCAGAAAAATAAAAAGATATAATAATGAAAGAAGACTTTTTTACTTAAACCAGATTGAGATGTTTTTAGAGCATGTGCTGTTTGTGATAAATTGAGATTATGTTGAGCGAGTTCTCTAATAATTCTAAGTTGTTGAAAGTTCATAATTTGGATATAGAATATAAAAATAAGAGCAAATATATAAATAAATGCTCTTTTAGATGATCAATGATTAACGCATTGTGACGAATTCTTCAGCAGAAGTCGGATGAATTGCTAAAGTGTTATCGAAGTCTTTTTTAGTTGCTCCCATTTTTAAAGCAACAGCAAAGCCTTGCAGAATTTCATCCATACCGTATCCAATACCATGAATTCCGACCACTTTCTCATCAGTTCCTACACAAATTAATTTCATTTTTGTGAGTTGTCGATGTTCTGTTATCGCTGTATACATGGATGTAAAGGAAGAACTATAAATTTTGATGGCATCTTTACCAAATTTTTCTATCGCTTGATCTTCGGTTAATCCAACTGTTCCAATAGGTGGGTGACTAAACACCACAGTCGGAATATTTTCATAATCTAAATGTTCATTTGGCTTATTGTTAAATAAACGTTCAGACAGTCTTCGACCCGCTGCCACAGCAACTGGAGTTAACTCGACTTTACCTGTAATATCACCCACTGCATAAATGCCAGACTGTGTTGTATTTTGATATGCATCAACATGAATAAAGTGATTCTCGTTCAATTGAACTTGAGTCTTATTAAGATTGATCGCTTCAGTTGCAGGTTTTCTACCAATTGCCCAAATCAAGCAATCTACGGTATGTTCTCTACCATCTTCTAGGTGTAATACAAGTGAGTTGTCTTCAACTTTAGTCACTTTGTTAATCTGACTATGAGTATGCACGTTAATATTTTCACTGCGCATATTCTCTAATAGTGTTTTACCAAGGAAATGATCTAATCCACGCAAAGGCTGATGTTTACGAATAAATAATTGTACATCCGAACCCAATGCATAAAGAACACCTGCCAACTCCACAGCAATATAGCCAGAACCAACAATAGCAGTCCGCTTCGGTAAGTGTTCTAATTCGAAGAAACCATTGGAATCAATACCATATTCAGCACCGTCAATTTCAGGTTTGAATGCTTGAGTCCCCGTAGCAATTAAAATATGGTCAGCTGTGTACGTTTCACCATTTACTTCAATTGTTTGAGCATCTAAAAATTTTGCAAAACCTCGAATGACATCAACATTATTTTTAGCTAGTCCTGTGTCATACGATGTATGTATTCGGCTGATATAGGCTTGTCTGTTTTCAACTAATTTCTTCCAGTTAAAGGATTTCAATTCTGTATTAAAGCCATAGTCAGGACCATATTTATGAATCGCATCGGCAATTTGAGCTGAATACCACATCACTTTTTTAGGAACACAACCTACGTTGACACAGGTTCCACCAATATCACCCATTTCTATCAGTGCACATTTCTTACCATACATGGCAGCACGATTGACTGATGCAATACCGCCACTGCCTCCGCCAATCGCAATATAATCATAGTGTTTAGACATAAATGAAATTCCTGTTTTTTAGATTTAAAAAGTTAAAGACTTAAGCATTCATTTGAATGACAAATCTAAACTTAACATCTCCTGCTCTTAAACGTTGTAAAGCATCATTAACACCTACTAACGGTACAGTTTCTATTTCAGGACGAATATTTGCTAATAGACTAAAATCGAGCGTTTTTTCTGAATCGTGAGGTGTTCCTGTTAAAGAGCCTTGAATAATATTCTCTCCAACGACTAATTTCCCAGAAGATAGTGAAAGAGGATCTTTTCCTGCACCTAATAGAATGAGTTTTCCTTTAGGTTCTAATCCAGCCATTAAAGGAGATACAACAACTGACGCATTACCAACGGTTGTTAAAATGAGCTTAGCACCTCCTAGTTTCTGTAATTCGGCGATAGTATCTTGGGTATTGGTATCAATATAAATATGTGCACCAAGTTTTTTGACATCATCTGAGATGTCATCACCACGTCCGATTGCAACAACTCTAAATCCCATTTTATGGGCATATTGCAGTGCCAAATGACCTAGGCCACCGATACCTTGAATTGCAACTAAATCGCCAGCTTGAGCACCAGATTTTTTTAAAGCATTAAATGTTGCCAGACCAGCACAGAGTAGGGGGGCAGCATCAACAGAATCTAGACCTTCAGGAATTGCAACTAATCCTGTTGCTTTTGCAAGCATTGACTCTGCATAACCATCATCTTGATTGCTACCAATATACGTTTGATTTGTACAGTGGACAAAAACCTTGACGGCATTGATCACATTCATTGCAATGTCCACCTAATCGGCCAACACCGACACGCTGTCCCATTTTCCAAATCGTTGGTACATTTTCGCCTAATGCAATAATGCGTCCAATAACTTCATGACCAGGTACACGCAATAATTGATTTTCACCTGAAATATCAGATAGATCTGCGCCACACATACCACAAGCTTCAACTTTAATAAGAACTTGATCTTTTAATGGCATAGATATTTCTTTCTTTACCAGCTCTAGCTGTCCAGTTTCAGAAACTTGTAAGGCTTTATACATATTTAATGTGCTCAGGATATAAGTGATATCTAAAATAGACTTGAGCCATTTTGTAAACAAAGCATATTTTCTTTTTAGATTAGAAAGAAAATGTTTCGATGAAAAAGCAAGGCATTGACTAATGCGAAAGCGCAAAATGCTGTAGCAACAACAGTGTTGTGTAAGCTACAGTCTTGGATATCTTATTTAACATAATATACATTATGCGAAATCAAATAAACTAATAAATTGATATACATAATTTTAATACTTAAAAAAATAAGCCTTAGTCACATTAGGCTCAATTTATTAAGACTTTAAAGCTATCAATTAATCTAAAAATGAATTTTATCTCGATGCATTTCTACAATCATTAACCAAGCTTTGGTTGCTGGACTCATTGCTACAGTCGTATTCCAAGCCATACTCAATGTCCAATGTAATTTAGGCTCATTAAGGATTGCTGAACAAAACTTCCCCTGATCTAGCTGATCACAATAAATTTTGGGTAATATAGCGATCCCCATATTAAACTCCACCATTTTGGTGATAAAGTCCCACTGGCTACTTTTACATACGACTTTTGGTTCAAAACCTACAGAATTTGCAGCCTGTATAATCATCTTATTTAATGTAAAAGAATCAGCGTAAAGTAAAAAAGTTTCTTCTTTAAGTTCATGCAAATTTACTGAATCTCGTTGATTCCAGTGTGAATTTTTCTTTGCTAATAAACACATTGGTGAATCTATCACAGGAATTGCCGCAAAACTTGGCCTTAAATTACCGAGTAAAATTCCAACATCAATACTTTTATCAGCAATTGCTTCCTCAATACCATTGGCACCGACTTCTAAGAATTTCAATTGAATATCGGGATGATTTTGGTGAAATAAAGCAATTAAAGGACTAAGTAATACCGAACCTAGTGGTGGTAAGCCTATGGTTAATTTACCTTTTTTTAACTGCTGTACTTGATTTATATTATCAAATATTTGCTTTTGTTCATTTAAGATATTTAAAGCATGTTGATAAATTAATTCACCAATATAAGTAAGCACAACTTCCCTTTTTCTTCCAGCTTCACCTTTTTTAAACAAAGCTATACCAAGTTCTTCTTCTAAATGTTTAATTGATTTACTGATTGTAGGCTGTGACATAAACAAACGATCAGCAGCCAAAGTAAAACTTTCACAATTGACAATTTCTACAAAAATTTTAAGATTTTTAATGTCCATTAATTATTCCAAAAACGCATAATTATGATTTAATTATTCATAATATGATGTGATGTTTGCAACTAAAATAACTCATCTTTTTAAAATATCTGCAATAAAATGTCTACGAGTACTCAAAGCCATCAAATTTCATCAATCTATAAAGTCACATTGCAAATTGGGCTTTTAATTTTGATTTGGTGGATTGGTTCAATCATTCAAAAACAATTTAATTTACCTATTTCGGCAGCTGTGATTGGCTTATTTATGGTTTTGATTGGGCTCATGACAGGTATTTTTAAGTTAAATTGGATTAAATCAGGCTCAGATTTCATTCTAGGTGAATTGGTACTATTTTTTATTCCTTGTTTTATCGGGTTAATGAAATATAAAAACCTATTTATGACTGAGGGTTGGCAACTGATTGTGGTGGTTGTACTGGGTACAATTTGTGTGATGGTATTTACTGCTTATAGTGTGCATATAGGTTTTAAACTAGAGCGGAAGTTGAAACAACGTCATGTTCATAAAACCGTACATGTATTACAGGGAGATAAATAATGTCTGCCATTTCAATATTTTGCCTAGTGATCACATTAGTTGCGTATGTGTTGGTCAAAAAACTTTATCGTAAATTTCCATATTTAATTTTATCTCCAGCAATTTTGGTTCCGATTGTTTTAATCATCATTTTACTGTCAGCACATGTTTCTTATGATGCTTATATGCTTGATAGTCAGTGGATTATATGGATGTTAGGGCCTGCAACTGTTGCCTTTGCAATCCCAATTTTTGAATATCGCCAAATCATTAAAGAACATCTCATTTCAATTTCAATGGGTGTAGTCATTGGTATGCTTGCTGGAATGATCAGTGCATTCTACCTTGCCAAGTTATTTCATTTTGACCAAACAACAACCTATAGTCTAATGGCTCGTTCAATCTCTACACCATTTGCAATGGAACTAACAACCCATATCGGCGGTTCTGTTGAACTGGTGATTTTATTCACCATGATTACTGGGGTGACTGGTATGTTAATTGGTGATTTGATATTGGGTGGATTAAGACTGAAATCAAGCTTTGCGCAAGGTGCGTCTTTGGGTAATGCAGCACATGGTTTTGGTACAAGTAAAGCTTATATGCGTGATAAAGATGAAGGTGTTATTGCTAGTTTAACCATGGTTTTAGCTGGTATTTTTATGGTATTGGTTGGACCTTTTATTGTACATCTCATTGTCTATTTACTAAATTAATCCGTACAGTATCGATTTGAACATTCCGAATCTCTTTTCTGCAAAGAGATTCATTCATCTTTGAATTGTTTGTAATGTTTTAGGTAAAAAATTAATCAATAGCAAACCAAGCAATGCTGAAAGTCCAGCAAGGATAAAAATATATTCTCCTGATAATTTTTCCCAATATTGCCCAGCTAAGATGCTGCCAGATGCAACGCCAAGTCCCCACATGGTACTGTATAGTGCTTGCCCTCTGCCCTGTTGTTTGGCTGCAAAGTTCTGCAAAATGACCCGCATTGCAATAATATGAAATAAACCAAAACTAAATGCATGAAACGTTTGAGAAATAAATTGAATAATGAAACTTTCTGAAAATAAACCTGCCAAAATAAATCGAATACTGGTCATGATTAAACAAAGCGCGACTAAGCTTCGCCATGAAAAACGATTTAGGAAGAAATTTGCATAGTTAAACATGATAATTTCAGCAATCACACCAACTGACCATAAAAAGCCAATCTGAGTTGTACTGTAACCAGCAAGCTTTAAATAATTACTATAAAAACTATAAAATGGTGCTTGTGCAAAAAGCATAATAAATTCAATGATAAAAAATGAAAAAACCACAGGTCTTTTTAGGATGGGAAGCAATGGCTCTAATATTTTTTGTGCACTTGGTGCTGCGCTAGGTTCCTTAATCGAAAAGGACCAAATAAAAGCTGTAAATGCAATACATAACAACATCATCGGTAAATATTGAATTGCAATAAATTCTAAAATCGCACCGATACTAAATACGCCAATAATAAATCCAATAGAGCCCCATTTTCTAATTTTTCCATACAATGCTGTATGTTGATTACCCAGCCAAAACAGCGTTACACCTTCAAATTGCGCAAGTATGGCATTTTGAAAGAAGCTAAAAATCAACATCAGAAATGCAATTGATTGCATATTGTTGGGAATAATAAAAATCAAAAACCAGATTGTAGCTTCCATCCAGGTTGCCACACGTACCCATAACATTCGTTTGCCCGTTTTGTCTGCGATAAATCCCCAAATAAAGGGTGCAAATATACGGGTTAAAATGGCTATAGAGGACAGTAATCCTATTTCTTGATAATTAAATCCTTGATCTTGAAGATATAAGCTCCAATACGGTAAAAAAGTTCCAACTATTGAATAATACCAAAAGTAGAATCCACTCAGTCTGTATTGGATTGGCATGGCTTGCATATCGTTGCATTCACTTGGATTTTCAAACAGTTAGAAGAATAAAGCGTTGTATAAGTTTGTACTCAAAAGCACTCATCCGTAGTTCAACTGTATACTGCTAAAAAATATTATTTTTTCAAAAACCCATAATACTCTGTTATATATTTAATGTCTTTTAATAAAAATATATTTTGCTTATTTGGTAAAATTACTAGATTCGTAACAGACTCACGAGGCACTAAATTTAACGCAAAACACCTAACACCTTGATAATTGTCAAAGATTGAGCTGTTAATCTCGATATTACTAGACCTACATTTGGGTTGGTTATTGTAAAAAAAGATCATGGATATGCTGCATATATATTTAACAGCCAATAACTCGGAAAAAGAAATTTAGACTTATTATATTGCAAATCATTGTTTTACCTTATAAGTATAGGAAGCTATCAAATTATATTTAGATTAGTTTGTTATGATCGATATTCAAATAATACAGTAAATTAAATCTTAAACAAAAAGTATAATCTGTAAATTAATAAGAATAAATTATGCTCTCTAAGTCTATATTTAGTGATTAAAAATTCAAAATAACAATTTAAAAATATTGGCACCCCCAAATTTCTCTTCGCTTGGGTTGAATTTGTTCCACTAGTAAAAATAAAGTAAATAAAGGCATTATATACATCATTGGCTCCATCCACGCTATACATAACCACATAAATGGCCAACAAGCTCCTACGCAGTACCAGGCTTTTTTAATTCCAAATTTAAAATTATCAATACCAGACTGAAGCCCAAAAGGATTAATTTTTGCAGGAAGATGACAGCGATTTAGACTGATTTTTTTATATGGAGTTATCTGCCATAGAACTAAAACAACAATAATAAAGCATGCCAATATTATTTGGTTATGTAATAATTCATTTAAATAATGTGTCAAAATTGAGAGTAAAATACCAATAAGTGTCCAAAAAAACATATAGCCGATAAAACAATATTAAACTTAACTTCCTCTTTCTCTTAAAGTTCTTTTTCTGAACATCCTCTACAGATAAAAAAAGTAATGGTCAACAGCTTGATGGTATTACACAAAAACAAATTAAATCTGATTTGGATAATAATTTAATCACGGCTTTTACCCCATTAGATTCTTTACAAAAAATTGAAAGTAGTAATAGCGACATCAAAATAGGTCAACAACAGCTTAATTTTAATATTAGTAAAGTCTTTGGTATAAGTAATGAAAAATTTAACGCTGATTTAGCACTTCCTTATGGCGATAATTTAAACCGCTATTTAACTTTAAATGGGATTGATGAATGGACCTTAACATCTACTCTTGCAGGACATCCTTTCCATATTCATGTGAATCCTTTTCAAATTAAATCCGTATATAAGGTTGATGGTTCAAACAATCGTATAGGTGGAGATATAACTTTAGAGAAAAATACTAATCCTTTATTTAATAGTTTAAATGGCGTATGGAAGGATACTCTTTTTGTTCCAACGGGTTATGAGATTGTGGTCAGAACCAAGTATGAAAAATTCAAAGGAGACTTTGTATTACACTGTCATATCTTAGATCATGAAGATCAAGGCATGATGCAAAATGTCCGTATTTGTGATCCGAATGATAAAGATTGTAAAACAAGACCATTTGGATCTGTTGTATCTGCAGGACTTCATTCACATGCACATTAAATGTATTCGTTCAGTTCTGATCAGACATTGATCTTGAAAAAGAGAAAGTTACCCATTTTGATAAAGGTGTCGAATCTTAATCAAACAAAGGTAACATTCTTATGTTTTATACTAACAATCAAACCATCAAGCACAAAGTAGGCTTACTCAATTTAATAACTATTTTGTTCCAGCAAAAACTACTTCTTAAAATCAAATCATAGTAGATAAAACATAATAAAAACCATTCTTAACGCCTTCACCTTTACCAGAGTTAAGTAAAAAGGCAGAAGATAAAGTCATATTAGCAAACTGGTACCTAAAAAAATATTTAAAGTGTATCTTATAGCAATACCACATTAAAAATACACTCTGCTACTTCTTTTTTAAATCTTAGGGGTAGAGTTTATGTCTTTTCAACATCATTCTAATGATTTTCTTCCCCCCATTATGGCCGGTTTAATTTCGGTCATCGTTAATTATGGTGGTACCTTTATTTTAATCTTCCAAGCTGCACAGATGGCTGGTCTTAGCCCTGAACTCACTGCCTCATGGGTGTGGTCTATTTCTATTGGGGTTGGTATCACAGGAATATTATTAAGTTGGTATACCCGAGAACCCATTATCACTGCATGGTCTACGCCTGCCGCTGCATTTTTAATTACGACACTTGTAACTGTGCCATATTCCGAAGCAATTGGAGCATATTTACTTTCTGCACTGGGATTTGTGATCTTGGGAATTACGGGCTATTTTGAAAAATTGATTCGTCTAATTCCAGCGGGTATTGCATCTGGTCTCTTGGCAGGTATTTTATTGCAATTTGGGATTGCAGCCTTTACCAATATGACAATTGATCCTTTTTTGGCGATTTCATTATTTTTGATTTACCTCATCAACAAGCGTTTTTCTGCAAGATTTTCCATTATTAGTGTCTTGATTTTTGGCTTTATTTTCTTACTTTTACAATCACGGATTGATTTCTCTGGATTTGAACTAAAATTAGCCTCGCCTATTTTTACCACACCAACTTTTTCTATAAACTCGATACTGAGTCTTGCCTTACCTTTATTTTTAATTACCTTAACAGGACAATATATGCCAGGTTTACTGGTTCTTAAAAATGATGGTTTTCACACCAATGCTAAACCGATTCTTATCGTGACAGGCTTAGGCTCGTTCCTCATGGCTCCGTTTGGTTCACATGCATTTAATCTTGCTGCGATCACTGCTGCAATTTGCACTGGAAAGGAATCCCACGAAGATCCATCAAAACGCTGGATTTCAGGCATCGCCGCAGGTGTGTTTTATATTTTTGTTGGAATTTTTGGTGTAACGTTAGCAGCTGTCTTTGCAGCGTTTCCAGTCGCTTTTATAAGCACTCTAGCAGGACTTGCATTATTAGGTACAATTGCTGGAAGTCTTGCAAATGCGATGAGTGATATTGATTGCCGAGAAGCCTCACTTATTACCTTTCTCGCAACGACGGCCAATATCAGTTTATTTGGTGTTGGGGGTGCATTTTGGGGTTTGGTTTTAGGTCTAATTTCATATCTAGTACTCAATGGCAAATTCAAAACCAAGACACTTTCTTGACCCTACTGGACTAAAGAACTGGTAGTTTTTATCAAATAATCATTTATAAACAGCATATTACCTTTAAATATGCTGTTTTAATTTATTCAGAGCCTAAATCATTCTATAAACCCAGAGATCATTTGATTGACTACAGCCGGTTTTTCAGCATGTAACCAGTGCCCGACTTGTTCAATGACTTTAACTTGGCTATGACTAAACTGGGTTTCGATTGCAGAAAAATGTTCAGCTTTTGAGATATAGGGTGAGTTTCCACCTTTAATAAACAATGCTGGAATAGGATTCACCTGCTGATTTTCCCAACTTAAAATATCAGCATAATGATTAAATAAGGCTTGGACATTAAACAGCCATTTTCCCTTACTGAATGATTTTAATAAAAATTGAATCACCATTTCTTCTTTTAAATACTCACGCATAATCTCTGTTGCTTCTTTACGAGATTCAATCTGTGCATTTTCAACCGCAAATAAGGCTTTAAAAATTTGATCATGGTGATTTTCTTGATATGCAAAAGGTGTCATGTCCAAAACAATCATTTTTTGCATACGATCTTGCGCTAAATCTGCAAGTTTCATTGCAATTTTTCCACCCATAGAATGTCCAATCGCAATAAACTTTTCAATATTTAAATGATCAAGTGTTTGCAAAACATCCTGAGCCATCAATTGATAATTCATTTCATCTGAATGTGCAGAATGACCATGATTTCGAACATCAATTTGCAATAAGTTGAATTTGCCTTGAAATTCACGTGCAATAATGCCCAAATTACTTAAACTTCCAAATAACCCGTGAATCAATACCAGTGTGGCTTTTTGAGTTCCATGGCTATCTTGAGCTTGATCGTATTGATAATTCAGTAACATTAAAAAACATCCAGAATTTAAATATTGCGTTTGCGCTATGATGACAAGAAGCGAAATGTAGAACAATAGTTTTATCATTCATTAACAATACTGCGACTTAAAAACAATCAATATCTTAACTATCTCTCTTCCAATACCGCACTTGATACATTGTTTAAGTTTTATCTTATTTATCCTCTATTTTGTAGTAAATGCACATTTGGCTATAAATATAGACAAATGAGCGGTGGCCTTAATTTAAAGTTGAATAAATAATAAAAAATAAACCTCAATCTACTGTTGAGTCGGGGTTTGAATTACCTATATTATCAGACTTGATTTTTTCGATTGATTTAGGACTTTAGACCATGTTTCAACATGTAGATCCTTATGCAGGTGATCCAATTCTTTCTCTAATGGAAGCCTTTGGTAAGGATGAACGGACACACAAAGTAAATTTAAGTATTGGTCTTTATTATAATGAGGACACAATTGTTCCTCAGTTAGACGCTGTAAAAGCGGCTTTGAAAAATATTGAACCAAGCAATGACAAGGTAAAGCTTTATTTACCGATGGATGGTTCAAAGTCATATAACGAAGCAACCCAGAAATTAGTTTTAGGTGCAGATAGCCAAGCACGTAAAGATGGTCGTGCAGTGACCATTCAAACCCTAGGCGGTTCTGGTGCACTTAAAGTTGGTGCAGATTTTCTAAAAAAATACTTTCCTGAATCTGATGTTTGGGTGAGCCAACCGACATGGGAAAACCATATTGCGATTTTTAATGGTGCGGGAATCAATTCACATTTCTACCGCTATTTTGATGCAGCAACCAATGGTGTCAATATTGAAGGCATGTTAGAGGATTTACAGCAAATCCCTGCAAAAGGCATTGTTCTCCTTCACCCTTGTTGCCATAACCCAACAGGCGCAGATTTAACACCTGCTGAATGGGATCGTGTGATTGAAGTACTGAAAGCACGTGATTTAATTCCATTCCTCGATATTGCTTACCAAGGTTTTGGTCAAGGCTTAGAAGAAGATGCTTATGCAATTCGTACTTTAGATAAGTCGGGATTGAATTTCATTGTTAGCAATTCTTTCTCTAAAATTTTCTCACTATATGGTGAGCGTGTTGGTGGTTTAAGCTTTATTTGTGATGACCAAGCAACTGCACAAAAAGTTTTAGGTCAGCTTAAAGCAACTGTACGCCGTATCTACTCAAGCCCACCTACAACGGGTGCCTTAGTGGTTGATAATGTATTGAATGATGCAACATTAACTGAAAAATGGCATGCAGAACTTAAAGAAATGCGTGAGCGTATCATCCAAATGCGCGAACTATTAAAGGCAAAATTAACTGCTGCTTTACCTGGTCGTAATTTTGATTACCTTACAGAACAACAAGGCATGTTTAGCTATACTGGTTTAACTGCTGAACAAGTGGATATATTGAAAGATCAATATGCCATTTATTTGCTACGTAGCGGCCGTATGTGTGCAGCGGGCTTAAATTTAAAAAATATTGATTATGTGGCAACATCTGTTGTAGAAGTGATTAAAGCAACTGCTTAAATAAATTGATAAGCGTTGATTGGTTCAATCCACTGCCACTTAGCTCCCTTTCATAAGGGAGTTAAGTTTTTGAGATAATTCTTTTTTAAATGAGCATTTTAAAAGCTTAACATTGACATACAGATTTATTTTTATACAATAAGTATTCTTATCCCCTTTCTTAAAAGAGCAACGCCAATGAAGTAAGTCATTTTCTCATCATTATTTATTTAATTTTTGATGTGCAAAATAGATTCTACTCAAGGCTACACTTATCTTTTGGTTCTGATACTTTCTTTACGATAAATTAAATAATCTACTGTTATTTAAAGCTTTTATTACATACTATTTTGTGCATCCTCTATATGAGGATCATTTAATGCAACAAGCATGTATCATTTCAAATTTGAGTTTGGCATTTCCCACTCAAACAATGTTTACTCAACTGAATTTTGTGCTTTTTCCAGGGCAAACTTCTGCTGTGATTGGCCGTAATGGTTTTGGAAAATCATTACTTTTTAAATTATTACACTTACAACAGCATTCAGATTTAGCCTATTCAGGTCAAATTGCGTGGCATATCCAACATGATTATTTAGCACAATTACAACGATTAAATGCCAAAACCATAGCTGAAGCTTTAGATATTACTCATCTACACAATGCTTTTGAGCGTATTGAAAATAGTAGTGCCAGTTTTGAAGATTATGATTTGGTTGAAAACTGTTGGGATTTACCACAAAAATGGCAACAAATTTTAAGCAATGCACAACTGCCGCTTGATTTAAATTTTCCTGTTAAATCCTTAAGTGAAGGTCAAAAAACTAAGCTGGCTTTGTGTCGCTTATTTCTAAAACAAGATCATTATCTACTTTTAGATGAGCCAAGTAATCATTTAGATGCCATGGCAAGAAAATGGCTAATTGAATCGATTCAGTCACATAAAGCGGGGGTTTGTATTATTAGTCATGATCTTCAATTGCTAAATCAAGTTCAGCATATTTATGCTTTAACCGCAAATGGTTTACAGCATGTTAAGGGCAATTATGCAGATTATTTTAAACAGCACCAACAACAAGTCCATGCATTAACTCAGTCTATTCAACAAGAAAAACGTGAATTTAAACAGTTAAAGCAACAACAGAACGAGAGTTTAATGAAAGCACAAAAACGTCAACGTAAAGGTGCTCAATTGCGTGACTCGAACTCTCAAGCCAAGATTCTTCTGGATTTTAAAAAAGAGCAAGCTGGGCAAAGTTTTGGGAAATTACGTGCACAGCAAATTCGCCAAGCTGATGAAACACAAAGCAATTTACAGGAGAAACAAACAGCTTTAGAAAAAATTAAACCACAACGATTTCACTTTCAATTTCAATCATTTAAGCAAGGTGAAATATTAAGAATTCACGATTTACAATTGCCTTATGCTACAACACAGAAAATAAATTTGTCACTCCAAGCCGGTGAAAAAATCCAGCTTAAAGGTGCGAATGGCGTGGGTAAATCCACCCTATTAAAAATAATTGATCAATCACAATGTACTGAAATTTTCTTTATAGGACAAAGCTTATATTTGGATCAAAATTTTAGTTTGCTCAATGATGATCTTTCTGTGATCGAGAATTTAGCTGAATTTAATCCAGATCTGCCAGAGGTTGAATGGCGAAATTTATTAGGTCAACTGCGGATCCGCCGTGAAAAAGCACTCTTAAAATTGGGCCAACTCAGTGGCGGTGAAAAACTCAAAGTTGCATTACTGGGAATAAGTCACAATCATCAAAATATAGATTTATTGCTATTGGATGAACCTGAAAATCACTTAGACATCGAGTCACGAGAATTACTTGCACAAGCCATTCAGCAATTTAAAGGTGCTGTCATTCTGGTTTCTCATGATGATTGTTTTGTTGTTCAAAGTGGAATAGATGAGAAATATTTACTGAGTTAAATGGTAATGATTGAATAAATCAGTATTTATTCAATCATTTAATACTTAAATTTGTGTCATTAACCACAAGCCGCTTGGGTAATTTTTTTGGTCGCAGGATCTACTGTTACTGTCACACGTTCAATACGATAATCCATGGTTACACCTTGATTTGGCGCAACTTTACGTACGATTGATGCCTGTGTAAGCTGCTTAATTTTCGCTTCAGACATATCATTTTGTCCAATCAACTGAGTCGCACGTTCAGCAACACATGTGGTTTGAGTGTTTTGCGCTGTTTGATCTTCCGTTGAATTGGTTTGAAGCGAAGAGCATGCTGATACAGTTAAAGCCATGATACCAAGACCTAAAATTGCAACATTTTTCATAAGACGACCTATTTTGATTTTTTGCTTTAAAGCCATAACATAACAAAAAAAGATAAGCTTAGAAAATTAATATATAAAACTCATACATTTATCATGCAAATAAAAACCAGTGATTCATGATTTATCACTGGTTTTTGGTAGTTCTAAATATTTAAGCTTAAAAATTAATCACCGTACGGATTGATTTACCTTCATGCATTAAATCAAATGCTTCATTAATTTTATCTAAGCCCATTGTATGGGTAACAAATGGTGCAAGTTGAATATCACCTTTCATCGCATCTTCAACCATACCTGGCAATTGTGTACGGCCTTTTACCCCACCAAATGCAGTTCCTTTCCATGTACGACCAGTCACAAGCTGGAACGGACGGGTTGAAATTTCTTGACCTGCACCTGCTACACCAATGATGACTGATTGTCCCCAACCACGATGAGCACATTCAAGCGCTGAACGCATCACATTGACATTACCGATACATTCAAATGAATGGTCTACACCCCAGCCTGTCATTTCAACAATCACTTCTTGAACAGGTTTGTCATAGTCTTTTGGATTGACAAAATCAGTCGCACCAAACTCTTCTGCCAATTTAAATTTTTCCGGATTGGTATCAACAACAATGATACGGCCTGCTTTCGCTTGGCGCGCACCTTGTACAACAGCCAAACCAATACCACCTAAACCAAATACAGCAACTGAATCGCCTTCTTGTACTTTTGCCGTGTTATGGACTGCACCAATCCCTGTCGTTACACCACAACCCAGTAAACAAACATGTTCAGGATTTGCTTCTGGGTTAATTTTAGCCAATGAAACTTCAGCAACAACCGTATATTCACTAAAAGTTGAACAACCCATATAGTGATAAATCGGTTCACCATTATAAGAAAAACGTGTCGTTCCATCAGGCATAACCCCTTTACCTTGTGTAGCACGAACGGCTGTACATAGGTTAGTTTTGCCTGATTTACAGAATAAGCATTCACCACATTCTGCCGTATATAGAGGAATCACATGATCCCCCGGTTTCACTGAAGTTACACCTTCACCAACTTCAACAACAATACCAGCCCCTTCATGGCCTAAAATTGCTGGAAATACACCTTCTGGATCATCACCTGATAAAGTAAATGCATCTGTATGACAAACCCCTGTATGGGTAATTTTAACAAGGACTTCGCCTTTTTGTGGAGGAGCAACATCAATTTCCACAATTTCTAAAGGTTTTCCTGGACCAAATGCAACAGCAGCACGTGATTTCATAGCTAAATATCCTAATAGGTTTGTGTTTTAACAGTTGGACTACAGTAACCTTTTTCTATTTACAGATTCAACCATTAACTTAATGATATGATTTAGTAAAATTTAAAGTACTCATTGAAAGAATGAATCATTCAAAGACTTCACTTGCCTTGGTTATTTTGGCTTTTTCAATCACTGGATGCAGTTTACCTATGAATCAACCAGAACAAGAACAACAAGTTAAAGTATATGCAGATCATTGGATCAATGAGCCTCAAGCAAAAAAAATGCTTACTCAAGGGCTAACTGCATATTTAGCCATGAATGATGCTTTCCAAAGTATCGCGTCACGTATCCATCTGATTCGAAAAGCCAAATATACTCTTGATTTACAATATTATATTTGGGCGGATGATTTTATTGGCAATTTAATGCTACACGAGTTGTTAAAAGCTGCTGATCGCGGTGTAAAAGTCCGACTATTGATTGATGATCAAAATGGAACAAAAATAGATCGACAATTAAGTGCATTGCTGACACATCCAAACATTTCGATCAAATTATACAATCCTTATAAATTTCGGCACTTTCGTGTAATGGATTATATTTTTAGAATGAACAGAATAAACCATCGAATGCACAATAAATTAATTATTGCTGATGGCGCAATTGCTGTAACAGGCGGACGAAATATTAGCAGTGAATATTTTGATGCTAGTGAATCTTTCCAATTTACCGATATGGATATTTTATTTTTTGGTAAAGCGGTTAATCGTGCAAATGAAGTTTTTACCGACTTTTGGAATTTTCAACTCACCTATCCCATTGATCAATTTATTCATAAAGGTTCTGAACAAGATTTATTAACTTTACGAAAAAGCTTTGAACGACTTGAACAAGCTGAACATACAGCAGATGAAAAGGTAAATCTTGAGCAGAAAGAACTTGCCAATGAGCTTAATCAAAATAAAATCAATTGGGCTTATGCCGATTTTTTAGCAGATTCTCCAAAGAAAAGTTTAGGACAAGCGCGCGGCAATGAATTAATTTCACATCAAATTCACCAGCATTTGGGTGATCCTGAACAAGAAATGGATTTGATTGCTGCTTATTTCGTTCCTACAAAAAATGGAACGAATTTTATTAACCAATTCCCTAAACAAAATGTCAAAGTGAGAATTCTAACCAACTCTTTTATGGCAAATGATGTTGCGCTTGTCCATGCGTTTTATCAAAAGTATCGAGTTGACCTGCTTAAAGGCGGAGCTAAGCTTTATGAATTTAAACCTTATATAGAACGTAACCGCCGTACTTGGTATGAGGTCCTCACAGGAAATATCATTCCAAAAAAAGGCAAAAATAAATCGAGTTTGCATGCAAAATTTATCAATATTGATGACAGAGTCTTTATTGGTTCATTTAACCTAGATCCAAGATCATTCAATATCAATACTGAAGTTGGACTGATCGTTCAGTCAGATCCTTTACAAGAACAAATTTCAAATCTATTGGATCAAACCCTATTGAGGGTTGCTTATAAGTTAAAACTTAATTCACAAGGTGAGCTAATCTGGTTAGACCATCGTGTTGATGGCAATGTGATCGAATATAAAGTTGATCCTGAAACTACGCGATTCCAACGATTTATTATGTACAGTGTGTCATATTTTCCACTTGAATGGATGATGTAAGTTTAGTGTAATGACAAATAGCATACAAATTCGCTAAAACATCATTATTATAAATAACATTCGAATAAACAGAGACCTTTGATCTCTTTAACCAATTCTATGTCAGTAAAGCCCGCATATTTTAAGCTTTGGAAATGTTCATGTTTCGACATAAATAAGTCACTATCGCTCATCGCATCCGACGCAAAAACATGGTCACAGACCAAGTACATCGCATCACTTTTTAATAGCGTTTTCACTTGTTGATGAAATTGATTTGCATAGCTTTTATGGCGTAACTCATGTAAAGCTTGATGAATAATGATTGCATCATACTGTCCAAGCTGATCACGCCAATCTTCATTTTTAAAGTCAGCAATCAGATATTGCGCCCGGTCTAGCTCAGAAGAAAGTAGCTTACTTTTGGAAAGCTCATTCATTGCATCAGAGAAATCTAGCGCCGTATATTTAATCTCAAGGCAATGACTGAGTAAATGTTTTGCTAGAAAACCAGGACCTGAACCTATTTCTAAAATATTGAACTGTACGTTTTGATCAGTTTGATGCTGTTTCTCTCTGGCTGCTTTTTGAATTAAATTCACATAATAATCAAAAAAATCATAACGCCAAGGTCGTTTTTCATTGGCATCATTTGCCCATTGCAAAGCATCTTGCGGGTTTTTCAAATCAATTGGACTCGGTACATCCTGAACACTCATTATAATTATTCCACTGAAATCAATATAAATTTGCTTACTATTTACCCATATTTTAAAGCAATAGGGAAAAGGATTTTCGCTAACTTTGTAAGTTATTTATTTTTAACTGCTGAATAGAAATTGCTAAGATATCAAAAACTTTTTTATCTACACATTGTGCAACATTAAAGCGCATAAACTGTCCTGCATTTTCAGCTTGGCTAAATGAATTACCTGGTGCTAGAATTACGCCCTGTTTGAGACATAACTTTGATAATTCTGCAGCTTGTATACCATCTGGTAATTTGCACCATAAAAAAATCCCCGCTGTTGGAACAATCCACGGTTTTATACCGAGTTGCCCCAACTTTTGCATCATTTCATTGCTGACTTTCAGCAAATGTTTCTTTAACCAATCTAAATGTTTAGGATAACTGCTGTCCATTAAAGCCTGATAAATAATTTCTGAATTTAAGTGACTATTGCTAAAGTTGGTCGCAATTCTTAAATCGATCAATTGATCAATCAGCTCAGATTCTGCAATGATATAACCGCAATGAATCGCTGCTGAAAGAGTTTTGGTAAAACTGCCAATCTGAATGACATGTTTAAAACCAGCTAATGAAGCATAGCGTGGTGCTGGTGTATATTCAAAATCAGCAAAAATCTCATCTTCAATAATCAATAAATCAGTTTTCTCAACCAGCTTAGAAATTTGATAAACCGTTTGTAGCGAAATCGTGGTCCCTGTTGGGTTATGAATCCCTGAATTGGTTAAATAGATTTTTGGCTTTAAATTCAGTGCTTGTTCAAATTTTTCTACGTCTGGTCCCAGTTCTGTAAACGGAATTGGAACGGCTTTTAAATGATGTGCCTTAATCAAGGCGCGGAAATTAAAATAGCACGGATCATCGATCAAAATCACATCGCCGGCTCTAAGTAAATGTCTGAAAATTAAATCAATGGATTGCGTTGCTGAGTCAGTAATAAGAATTTGATTCAGTTTAAATTTTAAATCATACAATTCTTTTTTTCTGGCAATAAATTTACGCAACTCCAAATGTCCATGCGGTGTTGCATAATCAGTGAGCATGCTGATTTCAGACTTGGCAGCTTGTTTTAACGCTTTACGGATCGATTGTTCAGGCATCCAAGTGGTGGGTAACCAACCACAACCCGGTTTTAGCACATCAATCTTCGCCTCTAACGACTGCCTTGAAATCCACAATGGATCTATTTCACGTTGATACTGTATTTCAGTGTCAATCATTTGCATTGGTTCTGCTTTACCTAACACATAATAACCAGAACCAAGACGAGATTCTAAAACACCTTCCGCAACTAATCTGGCATAGGCTTCAACGATCGTGGAAACAGAACAGTTTGTTTGTATAGCAAACTGACGAACTGAAGGTAAGCGTGAACCTGCAATTAAACTTTTATTGGAAATTTGATTTTTAATCATCAGCACTGTTTGTTCAATTTTAGTTTTTGCCATTTATAAACCATATATTTAAAAAATAAGAAATACGAGAAAATTTGTTAGATTGAATAGAATTGTACTGGTAAAAGTAGCATAACAGTTCTTTAAAATTGTACTGCAGTGTACATATATATTTCCAGTAAATAGCGCTTAAATAATCATAAATTTACTGAGTAATTGATGATGGATAAAACAAATATTGGCTGGCTGAATGGTTTTATTGGTGTAGCAATTTTTGCTGGCTCTTTGCCCGCAACACGTATAGCTGTCATGGGATTTAGTCCAGAATTTTTAACCACAGCTCGAGCAGCCATTGCAGGAAGTATTGCTTTAATCTGCCTGTTTATTTTACAGCAATCAAAACCCTCTTTTGTCCAATTTAAATCATTGGTTATTGTTGCTTTAGGTGTGGTGATTGGTTTTCCATTATTTACGGCCTTAGCTTTACAAACAGTTTCTTCTGCACATGCCATTGTCTTTGTTGGTCTATTGCCTTTATCAACTGCAATTTTTGCAGTTTTACGCGGGGGGGAAAAACCTGCTACACAATTTTGGTTATTTGCTTTAATTGGCAGTGCGATTGTGGTTGGATTTATGTTTTATGAAAACCGTAATTTAAGTTTTAGTGTGGGTGATCTCTACATGCTTGCATCAATTGTCGTTTGTGGACTGGGTTATGCCGAAGGTGGAAAGCTTTCAAGAGAATTGGGTGGATGGCAAGTGATTTGTTGGGCTTTAGTAGTTGCATTACCCTTGATGCTCATCTCAAGTCTATATTACTTACCTACAACCTTTGCAAATATCCATTGGCCAGAAACCATTGGTTTAATCTATGTATCTCTGTTTAGTATGTTGATTGGTTTTATTTTTTGGTACAAAGGCTTAGCGTTGGGCGGAATTGCCAAAGTTGGACAAATTCAATTGGTACAACCATTTATTGGTTTAATGCTTTCAGCGGTTCTATTGGGTGAACACGTAAGTTTTGCGATGATTGTTGTTTGTTTTGCAGTTGTGATCTGTGTTACGTTGGCAAAACGATTTGCATAGAAAATGATAAGGTTTAAGCATTTATTAACTATATGTGTATATCGATTTAATTAAATATAAGGGAATAAATGCCTAAGCTAGAACAAAAAAGTCAGTTACTAATATGGTTTATTTTGCTAATTTTATTCAAAATTTGGACGCTTTAAGAAGGAAAAAACATGCTGGATTACCAGCTTTACCAAAAAATAATAAAAACCACTTCAACTGTTCAACCTGCCTCAATGCATGGTTCGATTACAACTGTCGATCAATTGGGGCAACTCAATATAACGACTATACGAGCCATATTCTGAAAAAAATCAAACTGAATTATTTTTCGATACTTATAGTGAATCATTTAAAGAAAACATTTCTAACCATAGCAAAGCGTACTTATAAACTGTGAATAGCAATCGTTTTTTTGGTTAAAATCTATGATTCTAGGTAAATTTTCAGATTTCCCTGTTGTTCGTTTAATTATCGAAATTGGTGAACTAGATATCGCCACTGCTGAAGAATTAGTAATGATCAAACAGCTTACAAAGTACTCTCATTGACTAAAGGGAGCGGTTGTGTGGTCTAATTTTCTAGTTGGATTTATGTTCGAGATTTTAACATGACTTATTTTAAATGGGTTCAATACCCAACTATGATGCCAAATTATGAGTTTTAAAATTACTTAAAGTAAGCCTATTTCTTTAAATAAGTTCTTATATGCCTCTGCCTTCTTATCCAGTGCTAATGGATACGCTCTTGATGAAGAAGGCATCCGATATAAACATATCTCTCGTTCAGCAAATATAGCTTGTGAGGATTGCCCTATCTGTGGCTTTTCAGTTTCTTCAGGCATAGATAACATCAAGGTATCTGTTGCCTTATCTCCAGTGGTCATGATGCTGTTACATTCAGGAATTTGCGCTAAAAGCTGTGATAGGTCTGTGGGGGTTTTAATCTGTAGGAATTTATCTGAGGCATTCCCTTTTAAGCGAATAACTTGATACGCCGTATCAAAAATTGCGATACCTTTTTCGATTAAGAACTCACGGATGCGTTGTTCTTTAAAATTTTTATTGGGTAAATCTAAAAAGTGGTTTTTATTTTCAAAGAAAATGAGCCCAAAAATCCGCCACATATCGTTTTGATAATTCGGATAATAAAAATTCATCTTCCATCTACTTTGAGGTGGCGGAAAGCTACCAAGCATCAACAGCTTAGCATTTGAAGGAAGAAATGGTTTAAGTGGGTGGGTTTCTATTTCGATATCAGTCATTTATAAATAAGAAATAATCTAAGAATTATACTGTTATCTTAACATTTTTACTTGCTAAGCATGGGTAGTTGTTTCTAATTTTATATTAAAGATTTTAAATCGTAAATTTATCCATTTTCTTTTAATTAACCAACTTAATCGATTGTTGTGCTTATTCAATAAAACCACCCGCAGGTGGTTTAAATACAACTTACACAATAAAATCAGTAGCCATTCGCGCTTAACTTAACTCTAAAAGGCTCTGTTTGATTTCTCATCATTTCCTTCATCTCAGCTGTGATCTCAACACCCATCTCTTCAAGCATTAACAAACCAAATTCAGAAGTGCTCTCTGCAAAATTTTTGTTATCTATTAACATTTGAGCAAGCTTTACATTTTTAGGAAAATCAGGGAAAAACTCATTAAAGTCTTTTTTATCTTCAATTCCAAAATAGATAAATCTTCTCCATTCATTAGTTTGAATATCGCGTATAAAAATTATGTCAGCTTCAGTCTGCATACTTTTTTTGAATAGTTCATCTTGTGATTGTATAGGCACAACACAAACTTCGCCTACACTTGAAATATAATTTAATTTTGGTTTTAAAAATGTAGAATCTATATTTTTATAAGATCCATCTTTGGCTAAATCTTGCTGTAATTGAATGTCTTTTCTGTACTCAGCATCGCTGATCCATTCGCCTGAAGAAAAAGTCTGTCCTTGATGCTTAGGTTTAAGTTTTCGATCATATTCAATCTGGTCATAATAACTGATCACATCATCAAGTGAACCATTTTTTAGTATTTCTATTTCCTTGTCCCCTTGCTTATTAAAAATTTCATAGCTTTTTTCACACTGTAAGTTCTCTGCAAAGGAGAAACTTGATGCTAAGGTGGTTAAAGCAATAATGAATAATTTTTTCATGAAATACCCTCTTAATATTTTGGGGATAAGATACTCAGGTTGAGATCAGAAATAAACCTTACAAAAAATTTATTTAACACAACACATTAGCTGATTTTTTCAACTTGACCACTAAGCTATTATTTTTAAATAAATTTTAATAACATTCCGACAAAACTATTTTGCATCAAATCTCTTTATGAAGGGTCAATTCTTTATTGCTGCTGTGATTACTGATTTTAAAAAATTACTAGAAATTTCATATATAACAGAGCTTTAATCAATATTCTTAGCGCTAATAAAAGTCGTTGCGTCAATTCCACCCTATATAAAAAATACAAAACGTGGCGATGTGCTGTTTTTAATCGGAAATTTCAAATAAAATCATTAAATATCTTGAATTTGTAACAATTTCAAGATATGGTAATAAAAATCATTGCATATCTCGGTAATATATTTGATAGTTAAGGTTCTTTAAGATTTATCTAAATATTAACTGATTTTATACAACCGAAAACTTTTTCTTAACATTAAAAATCAATTCGTTATGAACATTAAACTTTTTACAGCATTATTCTTGATCATTGCCCTGTCTGCTTGCAATAAAGAGCCTGAGCAGCATACAACTGCGCAAACAGATCGACCAACCCTCACTGCACAATTTGAACAATCAGATGAAATGATTAGTAAATATCTTGATCAACTTGATGATCCAAATACAACATTGGATGATAAGACCAGAATCGTATGTAGAGATTATCCTAAAGAATACAAATCGAATTACATGCCAAATTTACTTAAATTAAATCCAGAGAACTATACTGAAGCTAAATTACTTTCAGACTTAGATATTGCTTTAAACTATTACAAAGAAAAAGAAAATATTCAGTGTAAAGATACAAAATAGTGATGGTCATTTATCAAGTTTTAGCGCTTACAATTTTTTAAAAAATTTAGATTAAATATTTGTTTTATATAAATAATTTAAATTATTGGTATCTAAATAAAAATAAGGAACTTACACACTCCCCTATTTTTATTTCTTTTCACAGTAGTATTGATGTTTTCTTTTTGAATGATGTTTCCAGTTTTTTCCACCATAGCAAAAAAAAGGTGGATGTTCATTCGTCCAAGAGCACATCAATGCCCTACCACGTCTACGTCTTAGTTTAAGAGGATAGGATTTATACTCAATCTCGTGCAAGAAAAAACTACTTTTTTCTTGTTTAACACTGTAGTGGCGATACCAAATATCTTGGCGATTTGGAAAAATTTCATCATCATAATCGCCAGTTAAACCTTTTTTAACAACGCTTACATATTGTTGTTTAAGGTGTTTAAGCTTATCCATATTTCTCTCATTAGGTAGTTAAAACCTAATAGAGAGTTTTCGGGTAATAATTCATATTTTATGTTCTTTTTGAATTTGCTTAATTTTATCACATGAATTTGCTAAAAATACTCTGTGAAATTTGTTTTGCCCAAATTTGATAAATTTCCTGACTCGGATGAAAACCATCACGTGCCATTTGTAAATTTAAAGTTTTAAAATGGGCTAAATCAAAACGAATCAATTGATAATTGATTTTATTTTCGATGAATTGGGCTAACTTCTGATTCATTGCACTCGAATACTGCCCAAACAGCCATCCCAGTGGATTTGGTAATGCTGGAAACAGATTCATTGGGGGAACACCCGTGACTAAAATCATCTTTGGTAAAAACTTAGCTTCAATTTCTGTATAAAGCCCCTTTTGTTGCTGAATCCATTTTTGTGGTGAAATAAGTTTTGTGACATCGTTTACTCCAACCGATGTAATCACAACATCAAACTGCTGATTGTCTAATTGCTTGGTTCTTTGCAAAATTTCTAAGGTGCTATCTCCTGTTTTCGCTTCTAATTGATAAGTGACTTTAAAATTCGAGACTAATTCATCAAGTAAACACCCCAACAAGGCTTCACGTTGATCTTCAACCCCCACACCTGCGGCAGCAGAGTCACCCAAAATTAAAATAGATAGTGCTTTTCCTTGTCCTATAACACCTTTTCGCAATCCTTGAGGTTCAGCTAATCGAGGTGTATTTTTCTTGACGCGATAACCTTGAAGAATTAATGCGGGAACGAGAACAATGGTAGAAATTTTTAAAAGCATATTTGAATACCAATCCAACAAAGCTATCTCAAAATCAGTCAGAGTCGAATATAGCTTGTCGCAATATTAAAATCATAAAGTACAATGTCGATTTTACTTAATTGTATGGTCAAGTCGCTATTGGACTAAATCAACAAAATTTAAGGCAAAAGCAAATATGAATGTACCAATAAATTCAAAAACTAAAACCGCATACTTTCTGCTTTTGCTCATCAAATAGGCATTATAGGTCCCGATTAAAATAATACCAAGATACATTAACTTTTGAATATCATCGATTTGCATCAGGCATTGTTGAATTTCACAGTGCTTTTCAAAAAAGAAGAGATACAAGATACGCGCAAGAAAAACTAAAAAGCTGGTTAGGAAAAAACCCACTACGATAAACATGTTAAAATTCTCATTATTTTTTATCCAGTTAGATTTTAAAGCTTTATCTATGCATTGCAATAAAAAAGACCCTTACTGGGTCTTTTAAAACTAAATAAAGCTCAACCGAGTTTATTCACAATTTTTAATGGCAATATTTTCATGGCTAGTCCTATCGGTAACCAAGGCCATTGTGGTACATAAGCTTTAACAGGTTGTTTTTCAATTGCTTTAACCAATAAATAAGAACCTGTTTCAACATCGACCTCAAACGGCAGTTTTTTTGACCCTTCATTAATTTCAGTACGAATATAACCAGGGAAAATCGTAGAAACTTTAATTTTCGTGTCAATTAACTCAGCACGTATCCCCTCCGCTAAAGCAGCTACACCCGCTTTACTTGCGCCATACGCGGTCAAGTGTTTAGGCATGCCACGAAGTGCACTCATAGACGAAATCACAACCAGATGACCAAACTTTTGTTCACGAAATATTTCAACAGCAGCTTCACACTGTGCCAATGCAGAAATAAAATTGGTTTCTACAGTTGCACGGTTAATCTCAAATTTGCCATTGCCAATTCGACGACCATCACCAACACCTGCATTGACAATGATACGATCAAGCTTACCAAAGTCTTGCTTAAATGCTCGAAAGACTTGAAAAACTTGCTCATAGTTGGTCACATCTAAAGTTTTGGCAATCACTTTGATACCATATTTAGACTCCAACTCTTGTTTTAAGCTTTCTAAACGCTCTAAACGACGCGCACAGACGGCTAAGTTATAACCTTTTTGCGCAAATTCTCGTGCCATTCCTGCACCGATTCCAGAACTTGCGCCTGTGATTAAAATTGTTTTTGCCATGACAAATTCCTTAAACTGTTTTTATATTTCTAAAAGTGCGACTTTAAATCCACGTCAATAGTTGCGGATCTTCAGCCTTAATAAAATGATGTTCATTCAAGCTCAATAATTGCGGTTCATTTCCCACCAGTCGTAATGTGGTTAAACTGGTATTGGCAATTGCCCAATTCAATGCAAAGGTTTTATTGGCGCTTAACTCCAAGAGTTTTCCTGCAACAACTGAAATAACACCGCCAGAAGTAAATACAATTGCATAGCGAGGGTTGGTTTTTACCAGCTCATCACATAAATTCTGTAAGGCCGTTTCTACACGGTTTTTAAAATCTGGCCAAGATTCGTCATACTCATGGTGATATTCACCACCAGTCCAACGGTCAATTGCCCCTTCAAAAATTTTTGCCAAATAGGCACGTGGACTTTTTTCTTTGGCAACATCCTGTTTAAGTAGATGCGGTTGATTAAAACGCGGATCATATTGAGCAAAAACTTGTTGATGGTTAAATTCATTCCAATGATGGTCCGTCACAATTTGAGCATCAGAAAAACTTTCAGCCAAAGCAAAACTTGCTGTTTGCTGATGGCGTAACATTGAACCTGCAACCACATAAGGCTCTTCTTTCAAAATTTTATCGAGATATTGACCCAATAGTTTGGCTTGTAACTCGCCATTGGGTGAAAGTTTGTCATAACTCTCTGCACCAAATGACGCTTGTCCATGACGAACGAGGTAGATTGTGGTCATTTTCCTAAAATTTCCTTAAATTTTTCAAGATATTTCTGTGCAACTTCATTGGCTTCAATTTTTTGTATACCGATGAGCTTTAAGGCACGAATATGTAAGGCATGAATCACAATCCAAAAATCTTTAAAAGCAGGATTATCTGTTTGTTTATGATAGTAACGATAATAAATTTGCTGTGCGATTACAGCTAAACGGAAAATACCAAATACTTCGTAGAATGCCCAATTATCTGGTTTTAATCCGGTTTTTTCTAAATAATATTCAACCACTTCTTTACGGGTAAGCATCCCTTTTAAATGTGTAGGCTGGCGACGGGTTGATTTAAAAATTTGATTGTCTGTATCTTCCACCCAATAGGCCAAAGCAGAACCTAAATCCATGAGAGGATCACCAATGGTTGCCATTTCCCAATCCAATACACCAATCACTTGGGTTGGGTTTTTAGGGTCAAGAATGACATTATCAAAACGCCAATCATTGTGAATCAAACACGTGTTTGAGTCAGCAGGAATATTTTCATTAAGCCATTTACGTACAAATTTAAAACTCGGCACATTGATGGTGTGCGCCTTTTCATAACGTGCATCCCAACCTTCAACCTGACGACGGCAATACCCATCACCTTTTCCAAGTTTTTCTAGTTCGGTGCCTTGATATGGAACTTGATGTAATTCAATCAGCTTGTCCAAGACATTAATACACAATTCATGCACTTGCTGTTGAGTAAAATTCAGTTCAGGGGGCAGTTTGGCACGTGGAATAATCCCTTCAATGCGTTTCATCACATAGAAGTCACAACCGATTACGGATTCATCCTGACACAGCGCGACCATTTCAGGAAGAACTGGGTAGTATGGTGCAAGCCATTTTTGTACATGATATTCACGCGCCATATCATGTGCAGATTTCGCCTTTGTCCCTTTGGGTGGACGACGTAAAATTAAATCAGCATTGTCATATTTTAAACGATAGGTCCAGTTTGAAGCTCCGCCAGAATATTGAGTCACTTCTACATTGCCTGAAATTTCAGATCCATTTTCAATGAGCCAATTTCCGACAGCACGAATGTCCAGCTCCTCTCCTTCACGTATACTTCCACCAATATCAATGACTGACATATTATTTCCCTGAATCTTATGTTTTAAACCATACATCTATAAAGAATGATACTTTTAACTAAAAACTTCACTTGCTCACTACTTTATATATAACACCTCTAACATAAAGCAGTTATTTTTTATCAGCAAATTGTTATTTTTTACGCGAGCCATAACCTCGTTTTTTTAATTCTAATTTTGCAATCATCCCTTTATGCACTTCATCTGGGCCATCCGCTAAACGTAAACTGCGGGCTTGAGCAAAGAATCCTGTTAAAGGTGTATCTCGTGATACGCCCATGCCACCATGAATTTGAATGGCCATATCAACTACTTTTTCAAGAACTGAAGGTGCAACAACTTTAATGGCTGAAATCTCGGTAAGCGCAGCCATAGTCCCTTGAGTATCCATTTTATACGCCGCATACAGGGTTAACAGTCGTGCTTGATCAATCGCAACACGAGCATCTGCCACACGTTCTAAATTTCCACCTAATTTAAGCACTTCTTTACCAAAAGCAGTTCGACTCATTCCTCGATCAATCATTAATTCTAATGCTTTTTCAGCAGCACCAATGCATCGCATACAATGATGAATACGACCCGGACCTAGACGCCCTTGTGCAATTTCAAACCCTTGTCCAGCACCACCAATAAAATTACTTACAGGTACACGAACTTGATTAAAACTAATTTCGCCGTGCCCATGTGGCGCATCATAATCACCAAA
The DNA here is from genome assembly GCF_048552295.1 of Acinetobacter legionensis. Taxonomy (NCBI): domain Bacteria; kingdom Pseudomonadati; phylum Pseudomonadota; class Gammaproteobacteria; order Moraxellales; family Moraxellaceae; genus Acinetobacter; species Acinetobacter legionensis. The sequence continues at coordinate 51,611 of NZ_JBIMCW010000015.1, read as the reverse complement.
CACGGGTAACATACGTTCAATGGTCACACCTTGAGTATCCACAGGCAATAAAACCATGGAATGTTGATGATGACGATCTTTGCTTTCATCAGGTGTATGCGCCATAAAGATAATAATTTTCGCATTTGGATCTCCCAAACCTGAAGACCACCATTTACGACCATTCAATACAATTTCATCACCTTCTACCACTGCAGTTGCCTGCATATTGGTTGCGTCCGATGAAGCAACTGCTGGTTCAGTCATACAAAATACTGAACGGATTTTTCCTTCTAATAACGGCTTAAGCCATTGTTGTTTTTGTTGATCTGAACCATAACGCCATAGCACTTCCATATTGCCACTATCTGGAGCATTACAATTAAATACTGTGGGTGCGATTAAACTACGGCCTGACAGTTCTGCAATATGGGCATATTCCTGTACAGATAAACCTGCACCCAATACTGGATCTGGTAGAAACATGTTCCAAAGTCCAGCAGCTTTTGCTTTATTTTTCAGGACTTCAAGTTGTGCTGGCCATTGCCATTTTGTCCAATCACCACCTTGATTAAGATGATGGACTTCATTCCAAAAATCAGCTTCTACAGGTTCAATTTCATTTTTAATAAAGGCTTTGGTACGTTCTACAAATTCTTGCGCACGTGCTGAAAGTTCAAACATGCTTATCTTCCTGTAAATATATGGATAAATATTTGAATAGTGACTCTTTACTTTACCTTAGCTGAAAACCTATTATGAACCAAATGATTTAATTCAATACCTCACTATGAATATGATTCATAATAAAACCAATCTTGATATGTCGATTTTCAATCATATTGATATTAATTTATACCCACTTTTTATCACCATTTATGAGCAAAGAAATATTTCAAAAGCGGCAAAGATTTTATGCATTACTCAGTCTGCTGCGAGTCATGCTTTACAAAGACTTAGGCAGCATTTGCAAGATGATTTATTTGTTCGCGCTGGGAGTAAAATGCTGCCGACACCTTTTGCTGAACAGATTTATCCATCTGTACAAAATGCTTTATTTGCTTTTCAAAATATCTCCAAACAAAAACAACAGTTTGATCCCAGTTCAGTACAAACCTTACGCATTGCAATACATGATGAAATTGAACCGATTATTTTTCCCAAATTGATTCACCATTTCCAAAAATTGAATTTAACCATTCAGTTTCTAAGTACCAAGCTTGACCGCAAGAATGTAATTGCTGATTTAGCTGCTCAACAAGTCGATTTTGTCATTGATCTAGAACAAAATTATGGTGATAAAATTAATTATCAAAATTTGGTTCAAGATCATTTTGTGATTTGTTCTCAGCATACAAATATCAATTCTGAACTGTATTTTGCATCACCTCATATCGGTGTTTCTTCACGCCGTACTGGTTTGCTTTTAGAGGACATATATTTAAATCAAGCGCAATTTCGTCGTCAGATTTTTATGCGTTGTCAGCATTATTCAACTGCCCTGCAAGTTTTAGCACAATACCCTGATGCGATGTTAACCATCCCAAAGCAGATACTGGCACATTTACAAGTTGATCAAAGTATCAATATTTTTGAGCATCCTATTGATATACCTGTATTAAATATGGGAATTTATTGGCACGGTGCGCTAAATGAAAATTCTAGGCATATTTATTTAAGAGAAGAAATTTCTAAAATTTTTGCTTAGGCTATTTTATAAACGATTGGATTTAGCATGCGGTTAAGCCGCACACGTACGATCATCCCTATTTCTAATGATTTTCTTCATTCTAGTAGGTGAAATTAAGCCACTTATCTATTCCATTCGACATTTCATACATTGAATTCAAATTATAAAAATAAGACATAAAATCCACCTTAACCATGATAATATACATTTTATGTCATGTTTTGGATGATGTTGCTATGAGAACTTCGGCGCATAATTTTATGCTTGATGGTGTGGAAGACATGTTGACTCAAATTGGGACGAATATCAAAAAAGCCCGACTTCGACGTAATATGACCATTCATGATTTGGCCAATCGCATTCATGTAGATAACCGAACAATCTCACGTATGGAAAAAGGTGATCCAAGTATCAGCCTAAAAAATGTGATTTCAGTTTTAGTAATCTTTGGCCTTGAACATACCCTAGGCTCACTTGCGAATCCTGAGTTGGATGAAGTTGGCTTAGCACTCGAAAATCGTAATAGTTCAGTACGTGCAAGATTAAAAAAACAGTCTGTGATTAGTGATGATTTCTGATAGGTAAATGAACATGGATGAAGTTAAAGGATGTTATGTTTTCATAGATACAGGCTCCCAGCCAACAATTGCTGCGCACTTTTCTTATGAAAAGCCGATTTATCGCTTTCTTTATGGTCAATCATACTTACAACGTGTAGATGCCTTCCCTTTAGATCCACTTAATCTAAGCTTTCAGTCTGATAACAAACCATATGAAACTATTTCTAAAGATGGTTTTGGTGTACTTGCAGATGCAACACCAGACAATTGGGGTAAACGCTTAACCAATGCCTTACACCGTAGAACACCATTAAATCAATTGGAATGGTTACTCGCTTCACAAGGAAATTCAGTCGGCTGTATTGTTGGAAGCTTGTCTAAATCGCATATAAAAAACAATTCAAATATCATCCAATATGCAGAATTAGAAACCTTCATACAAATTACTGAACTTATCGAAAAAAAACGAGATCCGTTTGAGATGAAACTTGAGCAACTCGAATTAAATAAGCTGTTATATAACGGGGCTTCAATGGGCGGAGCCAGACCCAAAACCCTTGTGATGTATAAAAATAAAGAATGGATTGCTAAATTTAATAAAAGTGATGATTTGTTTGATACCTGTAAAGTTGAATATGCTTCACTGAATATGGCACGAGACATGGGGCTCAATACATGTAATGCCGAACTAACAGAATGTGCGGGCCGCCCTATTCTCTTAGTTGAACGCTTTGATCGAAACTGCCCTGAACGTAAAAAACACTATATAAGTGCCAATAGTTTGCTCAATATTCAGAAAATTCGTATAGGAGATCCTAAAATGTCCTATATGAGTATTGCCAAAGTCTGTAGTCAGATTTGTTTTGACGCTATCAGCAATCAAAAAGAACTCTATAAGCGTATGGTGCTGAATGTCATGATTAGCAATACTGACGATCATTTAAAAAATCATGGTTTTTTAATGTATGACATGAAAAAGCAACATTATGCTTTAAGCCCGCTTTTTGATGTTTTACCTCATGGTATGCCAAGCTCATTTCCAAATGAACATGCTCTGGTTTTAGGCAATGATGGACGGTTTGGAAGCTATGACAATCTTATCAGTCGTAGCAATGCCTTTGGACTAAACCTGGATCAAGCTAGAGAATGTATTAAGGATGTCCGTGATGTTCTCGAAAATAGAGGAAAATACCTGTTAGATGCGGGTCTTAAGCCTACAGAAATTCGCCAATTAGAATCCTATTTCTATCTAGATATCCTCAAAAACTAAAGTTCAACAATGCCAGCCATTTATACTATGCATCATGAAAATCATTGGCTAGGGTGTGCCGGAGTTTAGTCATCAACCTTTGCCAGAAAATAATCCAAACATGACATAAAATCCAGTTTAAATTAGATAAAGTACTTTTTATGTCATTATAAAAGATAATATCAGATTGCATTCCTATAATTGTGCTTAGGCTATTTTATTATTTTACGATTATTGTCACTGTTGCCTTTACTGCGGTTTATATTTTTATTTCAGTCTATTATCTCAATAGTTAATGAAAAACAAAAAATGAGGAACATAGTTCCTCATTTTTTATTCAGTAAAACCTTAGTAGGCTAATTGAATTAACATTCTAAAAAAACCAGCAATAAGCGCCAATGTTAGAAATCCACCTAGCCATAACACGACAAACCATTGCGTTTGAGATAGTTTCATACTTGCTTACCTCATTTAAACCTTTAAATTTTTACCATGTTGCATGTTTAATCTTACTTAGGCTATTTTTCACTCAAGCCAAAAGACTAAACATGCTACGTTTAACCTTAGTGATACCCTTCATCACCAATTCGAACTTTGTCTCGAAACACCCAATACGAAAGCCCGGTATAGATCAAAATAATTGGAATTAAAATCAATGCACCAATTAAAGCAAACAATTGACTGCTCTGTGGCGCGGCAGCTTCCCAGATAGTCACTGATGGCGGAATCACATAAGGCCACAAACTGATGATAAACCCAGTATAAGCAAGGAAAACCAAAGCCAAGGTATAAAGGAATGGACTCAGTTCATAACGCTTTTTACATGCGCGAAGTACTAGGAAAGTAAACAGCACCACCAATATTGGTACAGGACTAAAATACATCAATTGTGGTTGGCTAAACCAGCGTGCTGCAATTTCAGGATGTGCCATCGGGGTATAAATACTGACTGCGCCAAAGATGACAAACAAAGCAACGATTAATTTAGGCATCAACTGATACATACGATCTTGTAAATCAAGTTCAGTTTTAAAAATTAACCATCCACAACCGAGTGCTGCGTAAAGTACAACAACACCAATACCTGTAAACACAGTAAACGGCGATAACCAGTCTAAACCACCACCTGCATACATATGGTTTTCTACTTTGATCCCTTGGATATATGCGCCAAGAATCATCCCTTGGAAAAAGCTGGCAAGAATTGATCCACCAATAAATGCTTTGTCCCATAAATGCTTGGTTCGATTGGCTTTAAAACGAAACTCAAAAGCCACACCACGGAAAATTAAAGCAATCACCATAAGGATAACTGGCATATATAACGCGGATAATACAGTCGCATAGACCATTGGAAATGCCGCATATAACGCTGCACCACCGAGTACCATCCAGGTTTCATTACCATCCCAAACAGGTGCAACAGTGTTCATCATCACATCACGTTCGTGTTGATCTTTAACAAAGGGAAATAAAATCCCAATACCTAAATCAAAACCATCTAGTACTACATAGATGAATACACCAATGGCGATAATGACAATCCAAATCAGAGATAAATCAATCATTATTTACGCTCCTGTTCATTGGAATCAACGCTATCTTCAACACTCGTCAATGGGCGTTTAGAGGCCAAAATAACCGCTTCTTCACTATGCGCTACACTTTCTGGTGTGGCGTAGATAAATTGTGGACCTTTGTGCATCAATTTCAACATATAGTAAATGCCGATGCCAAATACGATGCAATACACCACAACGAAAATAATTAAAGTGAGGCCGACTTGTTCCGCAGAAACAGGAGATAAAGCATCTTTGGTTCGCATCACTCCATATACCACCCACGGTTGACGACCAACCTCTGTGGTAAACCAACCTGCAAGCAAGGCAATAAATCCTGATGGTCCCATAGCAAAAGCAAAACGATGTAACCATTTATTTTCATAAAGCTTGCCACCTTTGCGTAGAAACAATGCCATCAAGGCGAGGAGAATCATCAACATGCCCATTCCAACCATGATTCTAAAACTCCAGAACACCACGGTAGAATTAGGACGATCTTCAGGGGCAAACTCTTTTAAGCCTTTTACCTCACCATCCAGCGTATGGGTCATGATTAAGCTACCAAGATTTGGAATACCAATAGCATATTTGGTTTCTTCTGCTTGCATATCTGGAATACCAAACAGATATAGCGGCATGCCCTCACCTTTGTTGGTTTCCCAATGCCCTTCAATCGCTGCAAGTTTAGCAGGCTGATGTTTTAAGGTATTTAAACCGTGATTATCGCCGATGAGAACCTGTAATGGTGCAAGGACCAGAATCATCCACAATGCCATTGAGAACGATTTTTTGATTAGCGCGTCACGGCGTCCTTTCAATAAATGCCACGCAGCAGTTGCAGCCACCAGCAAGGCTGAAACAAGGAATGCTGCAGCAGCCATATGGGCTAAACGATAAGGAAATGAGGGGTTAAACACAATTGCAAACCAATCTTGCGGTACGATAATTCCATTTTCGATGCTAAAGCCTTGTGGTGTTTGCATCCAACTGTTTGAAGATAAAATCCAGAACATTGAAATACAAGTACCAATTGCCACCATAGCAGTTGCAAAGAAATGCGCTCGAGGACCTACCCGCCCCCAACCAAACAGCATAATGCCTAGGAAACCAGCTTCTAAGAAAAATGCACTCAATACCTCATAAGCCAATAATGGGCCTGTCACAGAGCCTGCAACACGTGAAAATTCACTCCAGTTTGTTCCAAACTGATAACTCATCACCACACCAGAAACCACGCCCATACCAAAAGCGACAGCAAAAATTTTCACCCAAAATTTAAATAAATCTTGGTAAACAGGGTTTTGAGTTTTTAGCCAGCGCCATTCAAGCACAGCTAAAAAGCTTGCAAGTCCGATAGAAATTGAAGGAAAAATAATATGAAAAGAAACAGTAAAAGCAAACTGAATACGCGCCAATTCTAAAGCAGTTAATCCTAGATCCATGACATCACCTTATTCATTGGTAAAGTTGGTAAAGATTGAATTTTGAATACATTGATAAACATTTTTTGTTTTACAAACTCAGCATACGCCTGAACATTCAGTACAATCTGTTGTTTTCTTTTTGCTGTATTTTTAAACAATGCTAAAAATAGCATGCAAAGGCTGCTTTCCTGTAAATCGAGGAAATTTTGAAAAATCATGATCATTCTCTACACAATAAATTCGAAATACGACCGCATGGCTTTAAAGCTTTCATTTAAAGAAGCTAAAGCTTTGGATCGGTGAATGTGTTATGCAAAGACTACAGGTGGGGCTCGCCCTTGAGGAATCAGAAACAGGCGTTGTAATTGAAAATAGACATGCTGAAAGTTTTCAACATAGGCCATTAAACGTACTTGAATACGTACTAGGATTTCTTTTACGCCAATTTCTGGTGGCATCACTAAATTGCCATATACCACACAATACTGGCATTGGTGGTTGATGTCATGATGATCATGACTTGAGCTGCTTGCTTGCTGGGCTTGATCTAAATGTAAATAGTGATGAATAAAACTAGATTCTTGCCCATGATGAATATGTGCATGTGTTGGTCGCAATAAAGCTTGAGTGATGTCTTCACAGACCGGAGCAATTTGATACTGCTCAGGTAATAACGGCTGTAAAAAAACCGCAAGCTGTAAAAATACTGTCGCAAATGCCAGCAACAGACCACTGCTTCTTAACACAATTGATTGCTCATATTGAGAGAGATAGAAAAAAGTATAAGTTTGCTTTTAACTGTAGATCTTTAACTTGAAATAAAGAATCAACTGCATAAAAACCAAGCATATTACTCAACTTTTCTAGCTTTACTATAGTACATTTAAATTTTAAATCAAAGCCTCTTTAGCACTTTTTTGGAAATCGTTTTCTTTTTTAATGATTTGTTTGTTATATAGCAATGATCAATAAAACTTAAAAAAGCATCCATCGTCGCCTCAGCTTTTAGTGAGTAAATAGCACCAGCTCAACTTTCAAGCTAAATTCAATTGAAAAGCTTATACCCGACGACTGAATCTACAACGATATTCTAAGGGTGTTCAGCCGATTTTCTTTCTAAACAATCTGCGAATTGAAATTGGGTCCAGATAACCGACACTTTGTATAATTAGATCAATAGATTGATTAGCCTTTTCAATACCAAAGCTTCTTGGCTGAGCAAGCCAAGAAGCTAGAGAAAATAAAACAATTATTTAAACACTTTAAAACGCACAGCATCATCGATATAGGCCTTTTCAGCCGCCGCCGCTTCAATTGAACCAAATACCAACTGTGCACGAAGTTTCCAAGTTTTAGGTATATCCCATTCCGCATGAACTTGTTCATCGACAATTGGATTATAGTGCTGTAAGGATGCACCAATACCGTCACTATTTAAGGCTGTCCACGTTGAAAATTGTGCGATTGCTGTAGAGTGTTCAGCCCAAATCGGAAAGTTTTCTGCATAAGCTGGAAATTTTTCTTGTAAGTTTTGGATCACCTCTAAATCTTCAAAGAAAAGAACGGTACCAAAGCCTGCGATAAAGCTGTCCATTTTAGTCTCTGTTTTTAAGGCACTCGCTTCATCTTTGGCATAAGCTTTCAGTTGAACTTTTACAAAGTTCCAGAACTTCTCATGTTCAGCATTAAACAAGATCACTGCACGAGATGATTGCGAATTAAAAGAAGATGGACTTTGCTTGATCGCTTGCTGAATCAAATCAGTAAAATGCTCAGGAGATTGATTAACATTACGTCCAATCGCATAAATTGTACGGCGTTTATGAATTAAATCTAAAAAATTATTCGACATTGCTGAATATCCTTGGATATATCCCCGGGGAAATCCGATACTTTAAAAAAGATTATCAAGATATTTTAAAAAATCATAACAAGTATGAATTGATTAAAATCAAAAGTATTACAACATAAAAAAACTTGCTAGAAATATCTACTTTTGTCATATGTTTCTAAGCAAAAGTGAATTAGGAGAAATATAAGGGGCTGTTGACATTTCATAACTGGCTTGCGTTGTAGGTTAAAATTGAGCATGAGATGTATACATCGTAAAGCATGAAGGATAATAGCGAATCTATTTTCGACTTTCATAACGAAGACTGAGATAATTTTAGCCACAATCAGAAGTTTTATCGTACAAACGCGTAATAAAGAAGATTGAATAAGAAGTACCAACATTTAAAATCAAATCATAAAGACTTGCTAAATGAATGACCTCATTTAAATCATTGTCATCATGCTTAAACAACTGCCGAATAAAATCCAAGCATTAAAAATGTTTCCACTCAAAATTTAGATATCGCAATTGGTTAAAAAATGAAAGTTTTAAATATATTAAGTATCATCAGTTCAATATTTATTCTATTTTTTATGTTTTATACGCTTGGGCCTACAATTTAAAGAACTTAAACAGAGAATAAAAAATAAAAGGCAGTTTTAAACTGCCTTTTATGCATGAATTTGAGCATTTCAATCTATTGCTAATTTTTGACTAGAAATTAGCATTCAGCACTTTGGCGGGTACAGTGTTTTTCCAAATATCTCGCAAAGTAGGTAAATAGAATTTTTCACCTAACTCAACCAATTCAGCGTCAATCAATGCATGTGTTTCATGCATAAATAAGTAGTCCAGTTCAACCGTAGACAATTGTTGCTGCTTTTTTGCAAATTCTTTACGTTTGGCTTGAGCTTGTTTAAGCAATTGATCTGCAAAATTTTTATTTTTATATTGGCTAATCGCTTGTAAACGTAACTCAATCACGCCCCAACCTGTAAGGAGTTTCTTAAAAATCTCAAAATCTTCAGTTGTGGATTCCCAAGTCATTTTATCCAAGTCTTCATCATCAGGAAGTACTGGGAGTAAAATTTCCATTACACTTGGAAAAATCTTTTTGAAATTTAAAATAAATTTAACAGGGTGCTCACCAGGGTAATCTTTAAACTGCACATTTTCCTGAACATCTGTTAAATAAATTGATAACATTAAAAAATCCTTAATTAAAATACTGTTTATTATAACGTTATTGATCATCTTGCAGCCTAAATACAAAATAAAAACAACATGAAAACAGCGAAAGAAATGCATTTTAACAATTATGACAGTTTATTCAATGCCAATTGCAGTATTCACCTGTTGTCGATCAAAGATTCTGGTGGGCGAATAAAGCTGATTCTTGTAAAGAACTAAACCTGGTCAAACTCAGTGACCAAAAACTCGATTAAAGCTTTTACCGATGGTAATAGACCTCTTCTAGAAGTATAGGCCAAATGAATAAGCTCTGGCATCGGTTCCCACTCAGGAATCACTTTAACTAGCCTGCCCGCTTTTAAGTCTTCAGCAATAATTAATTCCGGTAGTTTTGCAATTCCCAAGCCATCTAAGGTCGCTAAATGCAATGCACTTAAATCAGTAGTGGTTAGCCTCGGCTCATCCTTAACCACATATAATTCATTATTAGAATTATAAAGATCCCAATGATATTCAAAGGACAAAGACTCCATCATTAAAATAGGCAATCTTGTTAATTCTCCTGGTGTTTTAATCAAGAAATTTTGATTCAACAAATCAGGGCTTGCGACAATAAATTGTTTTGAAATGGATAGGCTACGTACAATCAAATCACTATCTTTTAAAGGTAAGGGTCTGATTCGAATTGCAACGTCATAACGTTCATTAAACAAGTCTACCTTTCTATTTGTCGCTTCCACATGCAATTTAACTTTCGGATAACGTGCTAAAAATTTATTCAACATTTTACTGACATTAATATGCAATAAATTTGTAGGACAAGAAATTTTTACAATTCCAGTCGGCTCTGCGCTTAACAGTGCGATTGCCTCATCAGCTGATTCAGCTTCCACAAGCATTGCTTTACAGTGTTGTAAATATATGTTCCCGACATCTGTAATCGAAATTCTTTTGGTGGTTCGATTGAGTAGTTTTACTCCTAAACGGTTTTCCAATTCCGCAACTCTTCGACTTAACAATGATTTGGTCACGCCCAACGCATTACTTGCAGCTGAAAAGCCGCCATATTCAATCACTTTGGTAAAATAATACAGGTCATTTAAGTCTTTCATCATATCCCCTTAAATATCGCAACTGTTCTCTACATAAGACAATATGTCATATAAATAGCATAATTCAATGTTTGTCCTACTGTTAGTATTAAAAACAGCAAATGATTGCTTAACTAAGGATATATAAAATGTCTACTCCAGCTAATTTTAATGGCCAAGCCCCAGTGATTGATGTAAATGATTCCGTTATGCTGTTAATTGATCATCAAAGTGGTTTATTTCAAACCGTTGCTGATATGCCAATGACAGAACTACGCCAACGCGCAGCAGCCTTAGCGAAAATAGCATCATTATCAAACATTCCTGTCATTACCACGGCCTCAGTTCCTCAAGGCCCCAATGGCCCACTTATTCCTGAAATACACGCAAATGCGCCCCATGCAAAATATGTCGCACGTAAAGGTGAAATTAATGCTTGGCATAATCAAGAGTTCGTTGAAGCGGTTAAAGCAACAGGTAAAAAGACCCTGATTATTGCGGGTACGATTACCAGTGTGTGTATGGCTTTTCCAGCGATTAGTGCAATTGCTGATGGCTATAAAGTTTTTGTTGTGGTTGATGCATCAGGTACGTATAGCAAAATGGCACAAGAAATTACCTTAGCACGTGTGGTTCAAGCAGGTGCGGTACCGATGGATACAGCGGCGGTTGCTTCAGAAATTCAACAAACTTGGAACCGTGAAGATGCTGCTGAATGGGCTCAAGTGTACACTCAAATCTTCCCTGCTTATCAATTACTGATTGAAAGTTATTCAAAAGCACAAGAAGTTGTGACAAACAAAGAAGTACTTGATTCAGTACGTAAATAATTTTAAATAAATGATGATTTTAGACACCTTTCGCGGTGTCTAAATCTTTGTTATGACGCTGTAATTACTATTTTCATTTTATTGCTACTTCAGGTTTAGAGAATAAATCATGTCTTTAGATTAAAAAAATTAATGTACATGATCCGTCTCCTTTTCCGCTGCCTCAAGTGCGGCAGATTCATTGGCAACGTCATTGACCCATCCATAGCCATTTTTCATCAAAATGGTATAGGTTTTACCATCTGCTGTAATCGTGCCCATGGTAAAATTGTCTTTAATGGTTTGAGTAATATGAAACTTCTCATTATTTTGATCTCCTCCTTCTAGAGAGCCTGACCAACTAACAATATCTTCACCTGGATCTACTTCTATTCGTTCTATAACAGCCCGTCTGTTTAAACCATAGCCTGACACATTAAACACGATTTGATCGCCGACATTCTTCGCCTCTAAGGTATATAGATCATTCCTCAGAAATATTCGCCCATCTTTTTTTTGTGCATCTGTCAAAGGAACGGGATTATGCATAGACACCGTATCGACAGTACTCAAATTGAACATCTGTTGATTGAAAATCCCTGCACGTAATTTGTCCTCATCCAGCGTTACAAGTTTACGGCGAGCATGGCTGTCTTTTATACGTTGCAATACTTGTGTTTCAGTAAGATTTGCATTTAGTTTCGGTGAATTCACTTGATCGATTTGTTCATTTTGTTTAGACGCAATCGCTTTAGCTGTATCAGCTGTCTCCTGTTGACCTGAGATGAACCAAGCCAACAAAGAAACCACCAAAACAGTTAAAACAACGGAAATAATGAGATATATCCGTTTATTCATTATGGATTAACCGCAACTAAAAATTTTGAAATAGCTTCAACATTCTCATTAATTTTTCTTAAGCCATCAAATTTGTCAGTTTCACCTAAACGCACGCCATATTCAGGACTATAGATATCTGGGCTTGAATATAAGCCAATTTGATTTCCACCCATAATGGTACTGCCTAAAGGATGACCAAATCCCCAGTTATAACCTGTGGTTCGATCAAAACTATGTCCTAGCCCCATGTTATGCCCTAACTCATGCCGCATTGCAGTGATACCACAACCATAGTTATGTGATCCGATCATGTTGTACTTGCTAGGTGTGCTATTTACATAGGCGAGACCGCAACCAGAATGATCTGTAATGGTATATATCGCATCAGCACCTGTTCTGGTTCTTTCCGCTTGTACGGTGGCATCTGAACGTCCTAAATTAATCGCATCACCGAGTGTCGTTCCAGGGATTCGATAATCCAAGTATCCGACTTCTTTGTAGTAGGCTTTTGCTTGCGAGTTTTCAAGCGCTTCATTGGTTAATCTAAGTGCTTCACGGGCTTGAATTTTTGCAGCAGTTGCACCGAGTTTGTCATTGACTACCGGGCTATTCACCGCTATTATGTAGCAACAGCACAATAAATAGAGTGATTCGCCATTTAAAATAATTCCTTTACACATAAGGAAAGGGATTATGGCTGAATCACATATCGTATCAGGATTAACTAAAAAACGTGCGGAATTGCTTGGTCAAATTGAAGCACATCAAAAAGAAATTCAACGTATCTCTGAAATGCTACTGCATGTAGATCACACTATTAAGTTATTTTCACCTGAATTTGATCTAAGAAGCGTTAAATCTAAGCGTACAAATCAAAGAAACCCTTATTTTGGAAGAGGTGAACTACAGTCATTAGTCTTAACTTGCTTGCGTGAAGCAAAAGAGCCAATGAACTACAAAGATTTAATGATGAAAGTTTTGGACATTAAAGGCATAGATTCATCTGTAGGCAATGATATTTCACCTAGCTTCATCAAAGTGCTGAACCGATTAAGAGATAAAGGTATTATTATAGCCCATAGCAATCATCGTCCTCATTTGTGGGGCATAGCGGATTAGCAGACTAAACGCTCTGATTTACGCTTATTGCCCTGCCAATAGCCACACCAATCTTTATGTGTTCGAGTTTGAGCGCATTTCATTAAAATATCAGTAAAGATTTCACCATTCGACCATCTACGAGTATCTTCACGATAAGCAGCTTCATTGGCATAGTTGGCAAGGTACATCACACCAAACTTGTGCATCTGCCCTAACTGCATACGTCTGAACCGACTAAAATAGCTTTCAGCAAGATTATTGGTCACACCATCTTTAGAACGGTATTCATATTGATGATTGACACGCTTAGTCGTGAAACGAGCATTTAGTGTATCGTATGCGGTACTTTCATCTGCATGGATTGTTGAGCCGTGTTTGATATGCTGATTGGCAAGATGATTAATGTCTTTTTGGTTTTCACTATAAACTACATAAGTTTTGGTTTTATCAGCACCTTGTAGATTACTGTTCATTGCTTTTTGGCGTAGTACCACAATGCACCGTTTATTTGGATTTTGATATTCAGCCTTGCGCCGATCTACACGGTCATCCTTGTGGTTTTTAGGGCGTACATAGCCATTTACATACGCACCATCCATGTGAACATCACCTGATAGTAATTCATCGTCACGCTGATCTATAAGGCTTTCACGGATTTTATGTGCCAATACAAAAGCAGTCTTATACTGAACACCTAAATCCCGACCTAACTGCAAAGCAGATAAGCCTTTTACAGCGTTAGAGTAAATGGCAATAGCAGCTAAATAGATTTTGAGTGGTAGTTTGTGAAAGGCAAAGATCGTACCTGATGTTACGCTGAACGTATGATTACAGCACTTGCAACGCCATTGCTTGCGTCCACGTATGAAATAGTGATGATCTTGGGTATCGCAATGAGGGCATATCGGTTGTTCTTTTCCCCACCGCATTTCTTTGAACAATAAGAAAGCTTGTTCATGGGTGATTTGCATAATTTCATATACAGATAAAGTACGAGCCTTTGCTGATAGTAGGAAATGTTGCTTAGATTCTTTTTTCATAAAATCACCCATCACAAACAAGATATGCTTAATATATTGTAATAGTTTTAATCATCAAATATAATGATTTAAAATATTATAGCGACATGCTATGTCGTTTATCTTTTATGAGGTCAAACCGTGAGTGACGATGAATGGAAAGACTATGCCAAAGGCTTAATTAAGGCAGAAATTGCCCGAAAAAATATAAGCCTGATTGATCTATCCAAAAAGCTTGAAGCAATGGGTATATCAGAAACACCACAAAACATTAGCAACAAGATCAATCGTGGTACGTTTGGGGCAATATTTATGCTTCAAATACTTAAAGCGATTGATTGTAAAGAAATTCGACTATAACCACTTACCAAACCTAAATAGGATATTCTTAATGTCTGATAATTCACTGAAAAAAGGCAGATACACACGCCATAGCAATAAAATTGGGCTTTACTCCACAAGCCATGATCGAATTGGTTTTTTAAATAATAATAACGATGTGGTTTTAAGCTTCCCTTTTAAAGATACTGTGCTTGAAGCAGGTATGAGTAAAGAGGATTCAGGGCGTGAAGAACGCTTTTTACATCAAGAAATTGATGGAAAAGATATTGATACGTTATTTGAGCCAAAAGCATTGACTAATTTTCAATATTATTCGCACCCTTGCACAGCACAGCACAGCACAGCACAGCACACAGTAGACGAATCTGAAACTAAAATAAATTTTTTTGATCAAAATGGTGAATTACAACAAAACCTTTTAATTAAAGGTAATAACCTACTCGCTTTGCATTCTTTGAAGCAACGATTTTCTAATGCAGTAAAATGTATATTCATTGACCCACCTTATTATTTTATAGATACAAAACCTGCGGACACTTTTGCATATAATTCAAACTTTAAATTATCCTCTTGGTTGGTTTTTATGAAAAATCGCCTTGAAATTGCTAGAGAGTTTTTAAAAGAAAACGGCATTATTTTCATCACTATTTCAGATGATGGCGCACATTACCTAAAGGTATTAGCAGATGATATTTTTGGACGGGAAAATTTTATTGCGGATGTAATTTGGCAATCAAGAAAATCTATTTCTAGTGATGGTTTATTATCTATTTCAAGCACACACGTTCTTACATACGCTAAAGACAAAACAGCAATCAATAAGGCTCATTTTAAATTAGCCTTGGATATAGAGGGTTTTGATCTTGAGGATGAACTAGGTAAATACAAAATTGAACCATTTGATGCTCCTAATGTCCGTGAAAATTTAGAATATAAGATTACCAATCCTAATAATGGAGATGTTTATACGCCACCTAAAGGTCGTCATTGGCGTACAACAGAAAAAGAATACCTCAGTTTACTTGAAAGAAATCGCATTCAATTTGGTTCAAAGGGCTTAACTAAACCACAATTAAAAGTATATTTAGAAGATGCTATTGAAGCAGGTAAAGGAAAAGCTGCATCAACACTTTGGTCTGATGTAACACCTGATACAATTTTATGGACTTCTACTGATACCACCACAAACGCAACAAAGCACCAACAAGCCATGTTTGGTGATGTTGTATTTGAGAACCCAAAACCTGAAAATCTAATTCAACGTGCAATAGAACTATCAACTGATGAAAATGACATCGTTCTAGACTACCATTTAGGTTCAGGAACAACATGTGCTGTCGCTCACAAGATGGGACGCAGATGGATTGGTATTGAGCAAATGGACTACATCGAAGATATAACCAAAGCTCGCTTACTGAAAGTCCTTGAGGGTGAACAAGGTGGTATTTCTAAATCGGTGGATTGGCAAGGTGGTGGTTCATTTGTTTATTTTGAGCTAAAAAAATATAACCAAGATTTTTTAAATCAAATTATGGCAGCGAATAGCAAAGGCGAATTGGATGAAGTCTATGCTGATATGGCTAAAAATGCCTTTCTAAAATTTTGGTTTGATAAAAATGAGTTTGAAAAGGACGAAAACTTCCGTTCCCTTGACTTAGATCAACGCAAGGAATTGTTGATTAGCATTTTGGATGAAAACCAATTGTTTCTTAACCATGCTGATATGCGTGACAGTCGTTACCATGTTTCAGAAGAAGAAATGAATTTAACCGATTTATTCTATGGTGCTAAAAATGACTAAACGTGTAAAAAATAAAGTTAAAGATACGCTAGACCAATTTTTATTTAGTCAAATTGAATCTAACCCTGAATATCAGGAATGGGTGCAAGATTACAAACTCCCGACTTATATAACTGATAACATCTCAAAGACATTACGTGATTATCAAGAAGTTGCGATCAAGCATTTTATTTGGTTATTTGAGCAAGACCCTGACAAAGCAAAGCATCTACTTTTTAACCTAGCGACAGGGACGGGTAAAACGCTCACGATGGCTGCTGCTATTCTGTATCTATATCAAAAAGGCTACCGCAATTTTGTGTTCTTGGTACACCAATTGCAAATTAAGAATCAGGCGGTAAAAAACTTCACCGATTATAAATTTGACAAGTATTTATTTAATCCTAAAGGGGTTAAATTAAATGGTAAAACTATTCATATCCGTGCGATTGATCGCTTTCAAGATGCCCAAAAAGATGCGATTAACTTCATGTTTTTCAGCACAGCACTGTTATATAATCGCCTGACAGAAGACAAGGAAAATAGCTTAACTGCTCAAGATTTTGCGGATAATGCTGTTGTGGTGATTGCCGATGAAGCACACCGTTTAAACGTAGATACACGTAAAAAACTCAAGAAAACCGATGAAGAAGATATTCGCAATTGGGAAACGGCTGTTCAATCGGCAATCTATGCTCGTCCCGATAATTTACTGTTAGAGTTTACCGCTACCGTAGATTTAGAAAACCCTCTCATCCATAAAAAATATCGTGATAAGTTGATTCATCGTTACGATTTTCTGCAATTCAATAAGGATGGATACAGCAAGGAAGTCGGCTTCCTTTATAACGAAGAAACGCAGATTGAAGATCAAAAGCGTTTATTGGTCATCAATGCGGTTGTGATGAGTGAATACCGCAGATTACTTGCTGATCGTGAAATGAATGTTGAGATTAATCCGATTATTTTGATTAAATCCACTAAAATTGCTAAGAGTGAGGAAGATCGGGAGTTTTTCCATAAAGTAATTAGTTCACTCAAAATAAGTGACTTAGATCATTTAAAAAACTTAAGTTCAGGCACACAGCAATCACTCATAGAAGAAGATCGAAACCGATTTATCTCTCAAATGTTTAGTTGGCTTGGTTCACGAAAATCAGGGCTGGTATCCTCTCAAGACCCTAATGGCTTAAATGCGTTTATTGCTGAAATTAAAATGCGTTTTCGTGAAGATAACAGCATGCCGTATAACAGTAAGGAGAAGGAGAAAGCATATCTACTTCCTCATTTAGATAGTAAAAGAAATGTCATTCGAGCAATTTTTTCTGTTAATGCACTCAATGAGGGATGGGATGTATTAAGCCTGTACGACATCATTCATTTTGATATTTCAGAGTCTAAAAAAGTATCACTACAAGATATTCAGTTGATTGGTCGTGGTGCAAGATTGTGTCCATACAAACTGCCAAGAGCTTATAAGATTTCTCAAATTGGAGGGTTATTTGATGAAGAACATAGTTATGAGTTCGACCCATTCAAACGTAAATTTGATAATGCACCTCATGAGCATGGGCGTATTTTGGAAACTTTCTTCTACCACTTTGTTAAAACAGGCACGTTCTTAGATAACTTGCAATATGCCTTACTCGATGAGGGAATTGTCAATAAAAGTATGGAAAAACGGACGATTAAACTCAAGTCCGAATTCCTCAATAGTGAAACCTATAGAAAAGGTTTTGTATTGGTTAATCAACAACTACACCGCAGTAAAACAACGGATACAGAAATTGATGCTACTTTTAGGAGGGAAATCAAAGCAAGTACCTACCGACTTTATACAAGAAGCTTAACGGATAAAGAGCAAAATAGTATTCAGGCAGGGATTCAGTATAAAACCATTCATTTAACGGATGAATACTTTTCACCGTTTATTATCCGTAAGGCATTAATGTCATCAGAAAATAATTTCTTTCGATTTAACCATCTGAAAAATCATATTGTTGGGATAGAGAGCATTGATGAGTTGATTGAAAAATATCTACCTTTATATGAGATTAAATATTCGTATTCGGAAGGTAAGGATATTGATCAACTTGAAGCCCATGAAAAACTGCAATTATTGGTCGGTGTGATTCTACCCGAAGTGCGTAAAGCCATAGATCGGCACATGCCACAAATTACAGGAAGTCATATTTTTAGACCAAAATCACTGTCGTCTATCTTTCAGCAAGAAAAGAACATCTACTTGGTTTCATTCCCTATCCAAGATTTAGATGGTGAAACAAGTGATCATGCACCTGATGAACGTGCAAAACCACAGTCAAGCCATGACAACCCCGATCTACAGTTTGATGTTGAAACTGCCGATTGGTACGCCTACAGTGAGAACTATGGCACAAGCGAAGAAAAACGCTTTGTTAAGTTTGTTGCAACTCAGATTGAAGAGCTTAAATCACGCTACAAGGGTGCAGAAATTTACTTGATACGCAATGAACTGGACTATTGGTTGTTTAGTCCTAAAGATGGTCGAAGGTTCAGCCCTGACTATATGCTGATCATTAATGATGCTGAAAATGGCGAAATGTACTATCAATGCCTAATTGAGCCTAAAGGCGGTCATTTACTTGAAAAGGATGCTTGGAAAGAGGAAGTATTGATAAGTTTGGACGATGAAAGCCAAATTGTTTTTGACGCAGAACAAGATGATTCAAAAAACTATGTTGAGTTCTTAAATGAAGTCAAATCGCATGGTTATAAAGAGGTCAAGTGTTTAGGCTTTAAATTCTACAATACAGAACCACGCACTGAATCAGAGTTTGCCATTGATTTCCAAACAAGAATGCCGAGTTAATCTCGGCTTTTTCTAAATGTAAGCAATTGATTATTATATCTTTGTGCGGTTGCTACATAATATCGCTATTCACAAGCAATAGATCAATCTGATAGCTATCGGTGTTCCAAACCCCATTGTTGAATATCAAACGGATTTTATCGCCTTTTTTCAAACTTGCACTAATGTTGCTACCTGAAACTGTAAACGCTGTATCCGCAGAATTCGATAAGATGACCTTGTCACCCGACTGAGCCGCTGGCAAATTTACAACAGGTGCCCATTGTGCATTATCAGCGGTTATTTCAACAACAGGGGTTTTAAATGTAAAACCTTGTGCAGCGGTGTTTGCAGTGAATACAGTTTTAGGAGACGAAGCCAACACCCAATACGATTTATCTGCAATATAAATGAACTCATAACGATTGCCCTTGTTGATTTTTAGGGTTGCGGTTGTATTGGTATTTTCATTTTCAATCACTGATTGCCAGCTTGCAGTTGAGCTAACAATGATACGATCTCGGTCGTTTGCTGTTTGCGGTAATTTTAATGAAGACACCCACGCCCCATCAGCAAAACGAATTTCTGTTTTAGGTGCAGTTAAATTTTGCAAAGCGGTATTTAATGCCGCAGTATTACCATTGATCACGTTGATAATACGTGTCGGAACAGACAGTGGAACCCATTTACTCAGTTCTTGATTATATTGAAAGATATATGCATCATTTTTATTGACAACCAATGTACTCGGAAATAAAGCATTTTGTGAATTAATTTTTGAGGATTTAAGCGCATTGGACTTAACCACAAGAATCTGGCCATTCTGACCTGTTTGCGGTAAATGAATTGTATCAGTCCAAGCAGCATCACTTACAACATATTGAGCCTGTGATTGTTGAAATACTGGAATAGTATTGCCATTTTTTTCAGGCGTAAAATTGGCAGTTTCAGGCGCATAAAACTCCCATTTTCCATTACTAAATTTAAAACGATAACTGTTTCCAGACTTTAGCGTGAGAACGCCTTTTTTTTCAATATTTACATTACTTAAATCAATATCACTGTCATAACCCGCAGTTGATTGAATTGTAATTAAGGCACCTTCTTTTGCTACATTCGGTAAGGAAATATTCTTCACCCAATTGCCATTAGATACACTAAATATCAGATCATCATAGCCTGTTGGGATGATTCCACTCTGGTTATTCTGGTTTGGTGATAGTGTGGTTGCGGCTATGGCAAAAGTGACCATGCCACTTGTAATGAAGACTGTAATAACTTTTCTTTTATTCATGTTATACCTGAGTCAATATTATAAAGTTGAGCTGACACTATAAATTAATTTTTATTGAAAAATAAAATTAAAAATTGTTAATAAAATCGATAAAACTAACAGCAACCCCAGGTTAAATTAAATTATAAATATATGATATATAAATAAAAAACAAATATTACACCCCCAAAACAATGCAGAGCTTATGAAATAAAACTTAGTAAAATCATCAACCTAAACCAATTAATAATTCGTGAATTATCCTTCTTTTTGTTGAATAATCGCTGAGTTTAAATTTCAGTATTCCAATATAGAAATTTGATATTTCTATAGCTGATTCAATACATTAAAATTATTTTTATATCATCTTATCCACATTGATTTTCACAACTTTATTTCCTGAATTTTTAAAATAAAAAATAAAAATATTAATAATTTAAATAAATAACGTCAAATTTATAAAGCAATATTTTCTATTCAAAAGAGTAAAAATCACAAAAAAAGTGTCCTCAAAGGATATGGTCGCTAATTATTCTAAATGGTAAAAACTTTTAATCGCTTAACAGTTTCATGTTGGATAACCACAATGATCACGGAAAGTCATCAAATTAAAGCAAGAAAAGTATATTTCGATTTTTCTGAGTCTTCTGTATGTTGGATGCCAGATGATCCACTATGTTCACATATTGCCAATGGTATCAATATGCTTTTGCCTGCGGGTGAGTTTTGGTTTTGTCGGGTATTTAATAAAACCCTCCCACATATTACAGATGAAAAATTAAAACAAGAAGTTATTGGCTTTGTCCGTCAAGAAGCTGCACATGCACGCGCACATGAAAAAGTACAAGACTTTTTAAGAGAAAATGGCTATGACATACAAGAACCATTAAATCGTGCCCATCTTGTTTTCAACATTTTATTAGGTGACAAACCATTAGGAATTCCTTTTTTAAAAGGGAAAAAATTTGACGAATATTGGTTAATCTTTCGTGTAGGTGTTATTGCAGCGATCGAGCACTTTACAGGTACAATTGGGCAATGGACGCTTGATAGCAAATCTTGGGATAAAGCAGATCCAGCTATGGCTGATTTATTCCGCTGGCATCTTGCGGAAGAAGTTGAACATCGTTGTGTCGCTTATGATTTGTTTGAGCATTTATTACAACAAAAGCTAGGTTTTTATGTTTCCAGACAAATCATTATGATGGGAATTTTTCCGCTTTTTATTTACTTCCTCGTTGATTTTGCTCGTAGTCTGGGCCAACAAGATACTGAACATCAACAAATCCAAAAATTAATGCGCCGTGGGTTCTTTTCTTTTATTCGAGAGTTTGAAAAAACCGCAACGAAAACAGATCACCTACCAACCATTAAATATTTATGGAAAGCCACTCTACGTTGGACATCTCCAAAGTTTAACCCAATTCATGAAGGTGATACTGAGCAGGCTTTAGCTTATATGTCACGTTCACCTGCTGTTCAATATTTTGAGAAAACGGCGCTCAATTAGAGGCTCATAACAAAATAGAGCGACCATAAAGTTAGCGAGAAACATGGTTAATGTAAGTCTTATACCCCCTCCAAAGTCTAAAAAAGCACCTTAAGGTGCTTTTTTAGACGACTGATGCTTTCTAAATGAATCATCAAAAGTATAGTCGTTTACAGCTCCTTATTTCGTGTTTGGACGTACCATTTTTTCAGGTTGTACCACTTCATCAAACTGTTCAGCTGTAACAAAACCAAGTTCTATCGCAACTTCTTTTAAAGTCTTATCTTCTTTATAAGCAGTTTTAGCAACTTTAGCCGCATTTTCATAACCAATCACAGGATTCAATGCTGTTACCAACATTAATGAATTATGTAAGAAATAATCAATTTTTTCACGATTTGGTTCAATACCTACGGCGCAGTGTTCATCAAAACTATTACACGCATCACCAAGCAATTGAATCGACTGAACAAGATTATATGCAATCACAGGCATATAAACATTCAGTTCAAAATTCCCCGCTGCACCAGCAAAATTAATCGTTGTATCATTCCCCATGACTTGCGCAACCACCATTGTCATTGCTTCACATTGGGTTGGGTTGACTTTACCAGGCATGATGCTTGAACCTGGTTCATTCTCAGGAATACGTAACTCACCCAAACCACAACGTGGTCCACTTGCTAACCAGCGTATATCATTGGCAATTTTATTTAAACTTGCAGCTAAGGTTTTCAATGAGCCAGAAGCAAATACAGCAGCATCACGACCAGCAAGAGCTTCAAACTTATTGGGATTACTAATAAATGGTAACCCCGTAAGTTTGGCTAATTCTTCTGCAGCTTTGTCTGCATATTCAGGATGCGCATTTAAACCTGTACCAACAGCTGTGCCACCAAGTGGTAACTCATAGAGCCACACCAAAGCCTGTTGTAAACGTTTTAGTCCATGATCCAGTTGTGATACATAACCACTGAATTCCTGTCCTAATGTAAGTGGTGTTGCATCCTGTAAATGAGTACGACCAATCTTAACAATATCGTCAAACTCTTCTGATTTACGATTTAAAGTATCTCGTAAGCGTTTTACTGCTGGAATAAGCAACTCATTGATTTGAACTGCAGCAGCCACATGAATCGCTGTTGGAAATGAATCATTCGTAGATTGTGCGCGATTGACATGATCATTCGGATGCACAGGCTTTTGTGAACCTAATGGATTACCCAACTTTTGATTGGCAATATTGGCAATGACTTCATTACAGTTCATGTTACTTTGCGTACCGGAACCTGTTTGCCAAACCACCAACGGAAATTGTGAATCCCATTTCCCTAAAATCACCTCATCTGCAGCATCGACAATATACTGTGACAGATCATGCGGAATTTGATTTAAGCTGGCATTGGTTATTGCTGCTGCCTTTTTGACCAGACCCATCGCTCGAATCATCGGCCGTGGCATATGTTCTGTACCAATTTTAAAGTTTTCTACGCTTCGCTGAGTTTGTGCACCCCACATTGCTTCGCTTGGGACTTCAACATCGCCCATTGTGTCATGTTCAATACGTGTTTGCATTTTCAACCTCTTCTTCGTCCATATCTTATTTTCAAGTTAAAGCTTGTTTTGACAACATCTGCGTAAAAACACCAGCTTCAGCGAAGCGATTATGCTAAACAAATCAATTAAACATGTAAATGATAATTATTTACAAAAATAATCTATTCTGGATTTTTACCGATTATTTAAAGTATTTTGATAAAAACGCCATTCATCTTCGATCATTTGTTTAAGTGAGCGCTGAGCTTTCCATTTTAAAACCTCGAATGCTTTTTTGCTGGTAGATGCAACCTGATCCAGTTCATCTAATTTATAAACTGCATCAATTTGATGGATTTGACTTGACGTAACCTCTTCGATCAAGTTAATCAAGTTCTGTATCGAACTGACAGGACCTGAAATATCAAAACTTTGGTAAACATTGCCCTGCTCATGTAGCCAAAGAATAGTGGATCTAATTGCTTCACATAGGTCAAGAACATGTACAAAGCTACGCTCAGTCGTTTTATCCTGAGTATCTGAATTACGTTGTACTTCAATCAGATCACGTTGCTGAGCCGCAACTTGTAGAGCCAAAGGGACAACATTTTTAGGAAGTGGTACAACAAACTCCCCCAAGACACCATGCTCAAATGCACCGACAACATTTGAAACCCTTAAAATGGCAATTTTCCATTCTTCGTCAGTTTTAAATGTGTCTTTAATGATTTCTTCAATCATTTGCTGAGATTTTATATAAGGATTCGGATAACCATAATTAAATACGGTTTGTTCATTCAGTTCTAAACTCGATTGAGCATAAACCATAAGGCTAGAAAGATGTACTAAATTTCTGACACCGGTACGCTGCATCGCGCGTAATAAACTCATAATACAACTGAGATTGTCATTATAATATTCAAGTGGTTTTAAATTTGACTCTTCAATGGATTTAAATCCGGCACAATGGACAACGGTATCTATTGAATATTGTTCAAATACTTTATTTAAAGCGGGAGTATTACGAATATCAATTTTGACAAAGGGAATATACATTCCTGTAATAAATTCTAAGCGCTCTAAGCATTGCAGATTGGCATTGGCTAGATTATCCACAATGACGACCGCTTGCCCTTGAGCTAGCAAACTTAAAACCACATGCGAGCCTATAAAGCCTAAACCACCAGTCACTAAAATCATTGTATAGATACTCCTTTTAAAAATCAATTACTTGCATCATATCGGTGTTTATTTGGTGCGTTCATCAACTTATCCACAAGCCAGAAAAACTAAAACCAACTGAATTATCCTTGGCTTATTAACCTACAAGATCATTAATTTAATCTTACCGCCTTACAAATATAGTGTGTGTTGCAGTTCAGTTATGGTTAGAAATAGAAAATCCACATTTCATTCATTTTTATAGTTATTTCTTAGTTAGAAACACTCAACAGAACATCTAGTAAAATTTAATAATTCATAGATATTTCGTCAAATATAAAAAGTGGTGAAAGTTAGATCAACCTTAATCAATCATTCGTAGTTAAATTCCATTGATGGGAGCCAAGTTTTTTTCTTAAAGCGGCACTTTCAGTTTCATCAACAAACATTCAGGCTATAAATGCACCATCTACAAAATAGTCATGTACTGCAGATGTTATATTTGGAGTGATCTTACAAATCGCATCACCATATTCTTTCCACCATTGTTTATACCAAAGCACGTTGAACGCACTCAACTGCGTATACCTCAAGATTACTACAATATAATTGTCGAATATGCTGAATTGGATAAAATGTCTTTCAATACAGCCTTTCTTAATCTGATTGATATAGGACTGAATACTGCAGCTACAGAAAAGAAAATTACTGGTCGTTCAATATATTTTCAGGATATGAATAGTATTGAAGACTATCCGAAAGAACCTCTTCATGAGCGAACTGCAAGTGTTGAACGGATGATTTCAGAGCTTTTCTACAGAAATCCTCAATATAAACTTATTAATATTGAAACCTTGAATGACTGGGAAAAATACACTATTGGTACTCTATTCCTAGAAGTGAGAGTTTTAGGGATTAAAAAATACTTTATGGTGCTTTTTAAAAGTTTTACTCTATAAAAATAATAGACCTTTTATGAGCATAAAAAATATTCACAATAAAAAATCTTAACAAAAAGCATTTAGAATTAAGCAATACTTTAAAATACTAAAAAATTATTATTTATCAATTTAATTAGGTTAACTTCTATCTTAAAAATGTTATAAATTGGCAATTAACTAAATTTTATATTTAAACTTTTCTACTACGGGGTTGTTTATGTACGCATTTCACTTTACACACATTAAAAACTTAGAAAGTATATTACAGAATGGGCTTTTGTCGACTAATGCAAAAAATGACTTAGAACTAGAACATGAAAATGTAGCAAATAACAGAATTCAAAATACAAGATCAAGAATTATCATAGACAACAACTTAAAATTAAGAGACGAAATTTCTATATGGGGTGAAGATAAAATAAAACATAGGTTACATGATTTCGTTCCATTTTATTTTGCTTATAAATGTCCAATGTTATTTCAGGTTTTAACTTCAAAAAACATTGATGAATATGAAATATTTTTCTTTGCTATCGACGTAAAAAAATGCTTAAAAGAGCTAAAAAACACTTATTTTAGTAGCGCATCAATAAATAGAATTGATAATTTACCAGAGTTATATTCCAAAGAATCCGAATTAGTTAAACTAAATTGGATGGAGATAGAAAATTTAAAAAAATCCGAATCTGATGAGCTCAAACAAGAGAAGATGGCTGAATTTTTAATTCATGAAACTTTACCACTGAAATACATAGACCACATTATTGTTTGGAATGAAAATATAAAGCAAAGAATAACAAAGCTTTATAAGGAAAAATCAATACCAACCCCAAGAATAGATATTGCTAAACCTGGTCATCATTACTATTGTGAGCATGATCCAATATTTGGTGGAAGAATATGGAGTTTGCCTGCAGTTTTAGGCCCAAAAGTCTTATTGAGCTACACAGCGCAATATTATCAAAAGAGTATTGAAGACTATAGAAAAAACAAACAAAATGAAGCATTTGAATTCAACTATAAGAATTTATCAGAGTTCTATGAAGATTTATTAGAGAATCCAGATAATGTAGTTGAGGTATCTGAAGCATATAATATAACAATGAGTTATGGCGAGCATGTATCTACAATTAAAGAGCATTCCAATAATGTACATGATAATTTAATTGATTTAACAGAGTTTCAGGATTTAGATAAAGACGATCAACTAATTGCACAAGTATCTTGTCTGCTACATGATATTGGTAAGGGTCCAGCATCTAGATGGACCAATAGTATAATGACGAAACGTGACTACAATCATAGTGGAAGATCCCTTCCTATGTTACAACGAATTTTAAGCGAAGAAATAGAAAATATTTCAGAGGATGAAATTTCAAAAATTTTTCTGTGTGTAACATATGATGATCTTATTGGAGAAATAGTTGGAAAAGGTAGAAATAAGCAACAACTATTTGATATAACAGACTCTCTTGATGAGGTTAATTTGCTTTTTGCAGTAGGTAAGGCAGATATGAAAGATGTATATGAGCCGTGGTTAGAAGAACACGAAGATGCTCTAAATGATTTATATAATGAAGCAATAGCGGAAATTGATGAAAATGCTTAAATTTGTTGAAGGTGATTTTTTTGATTATGAAGCAGACATCCGCATAAATACAGTTAATTGTGTAGGAGTAATGGGTGCGGGAGTTGCTTTGTTATTTAAAGAAAAATACCCAGAAATGTATAAGCAATATGTTAAAGACTGTAAGGATGGTATATTGAAACCAGGAAAACCCTCCTTATGGTCTGAAGGTGATATGTTATCTAAACAAACTTATATTGTTAATTTTCCAACAAAGGATCATTGGAAGAACAAATCAAAGTATGAATATATTGAAGAAGGGCTTATTTGGTTAGAAAATTTCCTAGAAACTGTATCTGGAAAAACTATCACCCTTCCAGCACTTGGATGTGGGCACGGTGGATTAGACTGGAATATTGTTAAAAAAATGATAGAAAAATACTTAGGAAACAACCAAAATGAAATATTAGTTTTTGAACCATCTTCTTCGAAGAAAATCAAAAATAATTATGAATCAAAATGGTTGGACTATCTGAAAAACACGGATATACATCTCATTCAACCTAAAGATCCCAATTATCCTGATTTTCTAAAGTATTATACAGAAAAAAATATCTTTATTTTTCATAAATACAATTTATATGAAAAGTATGATTTTTCATTGATAGCATCATCAAAACCAGATGAGATTGAAATTAACTTGATACAAAAAATTATTAATAATGTAAATGGTAGTTTCATATTTGGTGGAACATCATTTGACTTAAAGATTGCAAAAAACAGATCAATGAAGGGTCAAAAAATTTCTATTTTTTTACCTAGTGGTATTTCTAGCTTTATTGAAAAGAACAGTTTAGATTTCCACCTAGATGATATTGAAATAATATCTTTTGGAGATCCGAATAAAGTTTTTGATAAGACACAATACATTCCATCAGCATTAGGAAGAATTTTGTTTTCGAAGAAAGTCTTACTTACTTGTAGCAACATTGAGTGGCTAGGTAGCAAAAAAAACATTGACTTAATAAATGATTTAGACATTGATATTTATTATAGTGACAACTTGATTGATGTAGCTGAAAATAGAGTTATATTAGAATCAATTAAGGCAAAACCTATTTCAAATATATTTAATATTTAATATTTTCATTATCCTGACTATAAAAAACACCTTAAGGTGTTTTTTATAGTCATAAATATTTATTGCAATTATTGTAAACATACAAGTAAAGGCTTTTCAGCCACCACCATGCCAATTACAATAAAGTATTATTGAGCTAGCCCTCAACTCAAGGCTTTTTTATACGCATTTCCTAGCTTCACATCATAGCTATTTTTAGTGTATGCAATCCCGTTGTATCTACGGGCAAAGGCTTTCCAATCTTTATTCTTCAAAGCATTGATCAAATTATTTACTTTAATATAACGACACATTGCGTCAAGCTGTGATGCTTCATCTTTATACATTGCATTGATAAATGCCTGTAGCGATGAATATTCCAAAGCTTGCCAGTGATAGCCCATCACCTGCCCTAAACCCCATGAACATGATTCTAATGCTGATGTTCGGTCGTATTGCGAGGCCGCATTCAAACGACCGTTTTGAGCAGAATATAAACCATACTCCCCTGTTGTTGTATTACATAAATCAGGTCGCTTGATCATCATTGTCTGGGCAATATCTGATTTACCATTTGCAATCAAACGCTGTCGCATAATATGACGCTCAAACAAAATCACAGGTCTATTGTCAGCATTAAAACCTGATCCACGACATTCAACTTCTATAACAGCCTGGAGTGCAGCAACTTCAACATCCAAATCCTTTGCTTGATCATTAATTTGCTGGTTAGTTAGTTTTTTATTCATTTAAATATTGCTCCAAATGCTTCTTTAATCTCTGTGATGATTTCATTAAAAGATTTGCCTTTAAGTAGCTGCACTGACTGGTAAGCAATACCAATACAAAGCATTCCAAAAATGGCAAAAATCAACATGACAAATCCCTGTGCCATGTGTGTGTAATGGGTTAAGTCGTAATATTCAATAAAAGCAGATCCACCATATAAGCTAATGGCCACACTAAAAGTGAACTTCATAATGACGCCCATGGTGATTTTGATACGTCCTTGTGTGTCGATATCTCCAGATAAAGTAAGAGCAAAAATAGCCCCTATTACCGCAGCCATAATTTTAAAAAACCATGGTAAGCCTTTAATTGAAATCGGATCGTTCAATGTATTTCCCCTAATTTTTTGGCAATAAAAAAGCACCCAGTTGGGTGCTATATAATTTTTAAAGCGTAATGCCCTAAATAGTAAGATTCTTGAGATTCAGTAATTCTTGTCTGATGCTTAAGGCCCAGCTTTCTAACTCTGCTTTAGAAAAGCCTTTGTTGTACAAACAAGCATATAAAATCTCTCGTTGATTCACATCCCAATTTAACGTTGCAGCCTTTTTATTCCAACCAATCCCGACTGTGTTATTAACCAAATTCAATAAATTTGTAGCTGTCCGTTCTAAGAAAATATTTCGCCCTCCCTGCAAGTTTGCATAAGTTTGTGAAAAGCTTGAATCAACTCTTTTTGTACATGAATATATAAATAAAGTTAAATCACCTGCCACATTTGAATCTTGTAGCCCAAATGCTTGAGCAAGTCCTGTTGATACACCTGCATAAACATCCCCACGACTCGAAAGGCTTGTGCCTTGCTCAACACCTGTTGATGAAAGTGAGGCATGAACATAATCACCCATTAAAAAACCGCCTAAAGTGGCGGTTCTTGGAGCGATAACCAGATAAGTAAAACTCTCAGACTTTTGAATACCGGTATCAATAAAAGATGAACTATTTAAAAATAGACCATTTGCACCTTTCCCTGGTTGACTTCCTACAAGCTGAGAATTGGTGCCCGTAGCAAAGTTAAAAACACTATTTTCTTTTAGTGAATATCCAGCCACTAAACCTTCACGATTTAATGAAGGTAATAGAGCGATATCTGTGATTTTTTTATAGTTGGGGTTGGTTGGTAATACGCCACCAATTTTAAGATAACCATTCATATTAAATCTCCAAAAACCGTTTAAAAATTTGTCGCGAAAGTCTGTATGCTCCAGACTTGCTAACATGCAAAGTATCTGCCCATTGACCATTTGTATTTTCTAAAACGTAAGAACCCCAATCATCAAACATGTTGTAGACTTCTGTTTGTCTGTAATAGATCAGCTCGAATGCTGCTTCCACAAAATTAACCAAAGGTATGGGCGGTGATGCAACACTTGATTGTGCTGGTGCGATCAAAATAACCGCACAATTTGGGGCTGCTGATTTAAAACCGTCAATCATGGCCATTATTCCCGCTTGATAATTAGCCACAGAATGCCCCCGCCGATAATCATTTGTGCCCAAAATAATAATCAATACATCAGGATTTAAAAAACTGGCTACTTCAGACTGTCCAGCTGGAGAAATCTTTAAATAGTCCTGGCCCGTACTATTTCCGTTTCCGACTTTATTTAGCTCGACACCGCTACCCGTTGTTTTTCTCATATGCATCCCAAAAAAGCAGATCGTTCCGCTGATCACTTTAAGAATTACAGAAGAAGCGCCATTTAAAGTAATTTGTACTTTCTTTACTGAGTTGGAGTAATGCTCTTCCCGATATCAATCATTGAGCTTTGCACTTTGAGAAGAGTATTCATGCCGAGTGAGTTTTTAAGCGCATCAGTTCTACTACTGAGTTCTGCATCGATCTGATCTAATGAAGATTTCCAATTATCAGTTTTTTGTTGATTTGTAGTATTCCTATTAAAAGGATCCGACACAATATCAACACCAGCAGCAACACTAACTGCAGCTTTTTGAACATATGAACGAGCTGTACTAAAAATATTACCTAATGCATTTATCTCATTAAGTGTAGACTCCCAAGATGAAACTAAGTAATCACCTAAACCGGAGAAAGCACTTTTCATGTTGTTCATGTCGGACTGGGTACTGTTGCTAAAAATATTAAAGGCATTAGCCATACCTCTCAAAGCTGCCTCAACAGCACCAGATTCCAATACTTTAATCAGACTACTAATTGAATCCTCTGCAGTATTGACCGCCCTCTTGATAACATCGCCAACCCCTAAATTACTAACTGCGCGAAAAAGTGAATCCCAAGTATCGCTTAATGAGGCAATTGCACCATCGAGTGTATCGACGCGTTTAGCCATTGCGCCAGCAAACTCATTCTCACCAATTGCAATTAAATAACTCTCAATTTCTTTGGCATTATTTCCTATAGTTTTTGTAACACCATGAAAAGTAAGTGATACTTTATCACCCTGTTGTTTGGCTTTGATACCAAATTCTTTTAAGCGCTCAAACTCACCTGTACTTGCATCTGCTACAGCCTCAATTAATTGCATTAAGTCTTTACCCATAGCAGCTGAGGTATTTCCATAAGACATCATGGCACGTTCAGACGGTGTTAAACCCAAATTAACTAATTTGGTAAATCCTGTTACAGCTTGTTCAAGACTGTATGGAGTTTTCTTTGCAAATTCTTGCAATGTAGCAAAAGCTTCTTTTGCTCCTTCGGATGACTTTGTGGCTGTTTCAAGCTGAGCATTTAAAATATCAAATTCACGCTGTGTACTAATTACTTTTTTTAGACCTGATATTGCTGCTGTCATACTAACTGTGACAGCCATCAAGCCGGTGAACATCCCGCCTACTCCAGCAAATACTGGTGGACCACCTCCACCACCGCTAGGACCTGCGCCTGATCCGCTTCCCGTGTTTAATCTGTTTCGTAAAAGATCAATACTTGTCTTAAGGCGATCCAAAGATGTTCTTAATAAGGTACTCGTAGCATCAATATTAATCACTGTATTTAAGTTGATATTCGAGCTTCGCAATTGATTCAATGCATTATTAATCATAGTTCTTGCACGACTAAGTTGAGACGCAAGCAAAGGAAGATTGACTGTAATCTGAATGGCTCTTGCTAATGTTGATTGCAGAGTGGATGTGATAGTGGTTCTTGCTTGTTGCATTTGCGCTTGAAGCGTAGATAAGTCTAATCCAACTTTCACTTTAACTGATTGATTATTTATCTGGTTTAATCGTTGTCTTATAGCCTGTACATCTATATCAAGACGCACGTTCTGAATTGGCAGTGAAGACAGTCGTGCACGGATTAAACTTTCCGCATGTCCAATTTCAGTGTTTAGTGCTGTTGTGTCAATTTTTAATTTGATTGAAGCTTCATCAACAATGCTATTAATACGTGATTTAATGGTATTGGCTGCATTGCTCAATTTTTGTTGAACATCGCTCATATCAATGTTTAAGCTAACATCAATATTTTTAAGTGAATCACGTACACCATCAAATGCATTCTTAATCGTATCTGCAATACGGTTAATATCAGCTGCAGCAGATTGAACTTTACTGGTTGCCTCATTCATACCATCGGAAAGGGCATCCGTAGAGGCTGTGATTTTTACTTCAACTTCATTGGCCATAACTTTTCCTTAGGCATTAAAAAACCGCCTTATTGGCGGCATGAATTTGATTACAAATCAATTTTTAGAATTTTTAATCCCTTGTTCAACTATTTCAACCATTTCTGCTTTTGAAGGACTTTTAGTAGAAATGTAATAACTGGCAATACTAATCACTAAACTACCAACACCCATACAAATAACAAAATTATTCATAAACTTAGATCTATTTTGTTTTTCCTCTACAATTTTTGAGTTTTCAAGCGCTTTTTGTAATGGTATTAAAAGGTATTTATCTGAGACAGAGCCAGTGTTTTCTGTAATTTCCACTAATCTGTGAATTACTTGTTTTAAATCCGTAGGAAGATTTCCAAATGGTTCTAACTTTTCTAAAGATATAAGCACTTCAGTATAACCTTTAAACTTTGACTCATCATCACTCGCATACATCATCTCATATATAAGCTGAATTGCCTGCTGTGTACTTAGGCCTGACGCTCTTAAAATCCTAGAGCAATCTTCCGAATTGATAGACAAATTTTTTCCGATTTTTCGCTCAATAATTTGTTTAAAATATAAACCATTTTTTCTTTGCTTAAATTTATCTATCCCGAAAATCGTAAAAGCAAAAATAACTAATACTGGATATGATATTGCTATTGCCCAATTTGCAAATACTTCTATTGAAAATTCCATACGCACTTCTAATAAATGATACTTAATTGTTATGGCAGTATATTTGATCAGGGCAACCGAAGTCACCCTTGCGGAAATGCACTCAACATTTCTTCTAAATCATCTTCATCATCATCTTGAGGCTGTGAACTATTTTCAATCCCCATAAATGCTTCTAAAATCCGACAAAGTCGCTGAATACCTACACCTGCGGGAGGAAACTTAGTTTGATACTCATTTAATGCGCTGATTCTTGGTAAATCCATTTGATCACGAATATAGTCATAATCCTTACCAGTCGTCATCATTAAATGAGTATAAAGCTCCTCCCAGTCTATTCCCCCGATTCACCTGCATCAGCTTTATTATTTTTTAGTCCTGATACTGCCATAACAGCACCCATCACCTCTTCCAGCTGATCCATGTAAATCATGTCTGCAACATCATCGCGGGAGATATCCGGATAATTACGCTTCAATGATTTATGCGCTACATCGATCACTGTCCCAACATCATTTGGCTGAAAGCCTTGCAATGCTGGTAAAAGCTTTTCAACTGCACCAAGCGACAACGGCGCAAAAACGAAAGGCTGACCATCAATTTGAATCGTGGTACCGCGTGGGTTTTCAATTTCTTTAAATTGCATTGATTATTACTCCGAAGTATTCCAAGAGAAAACGCGGTTTAAATCATCAGCCATCGGCTGAAATTCGAATTCAGGAAGATCGTAATCATCTTGTTTAGAGCTAAACCCAAGTTTGTTACTGGTACAGCGGAAAAACTCCATGCCCATGAACTTACCTTTATATTCACGCTGCAGGTTCACTGAAAATTCAGGTGTGTAACCCATATCAAGGTTATTGACTAAGCCTGACTTTGCACCTGCCACTGTTGCCGAATATTTAAAGCTGATAAATACCACTTTACCCACATCAGCAGTTGCAAATGTGTATGCACCAGTCGCCTCATCTACACTGTATTGACCCACAACTGGCGCAGATGCCACAAGTGTAAGTGGAATCGCTTTACCATCTGTCACGCCCATATCTTTAACAAAGGTCCCAGCATTAGGCACAACAGGCGTAACAATCCCACCAGTGGCAATTTTTTCACCATTGATAGTTTGAGTGATAACCTCAATACCACCATCTGCCACAACACCACCGAAGAAAATCGAATTAAGCAAAGCACCATTAATTCGACCAATTGTAGCCTTACATTTAATTGAACCTTTGCCACGTGCAGCATCTACAGCAAATTGGCCACGTCCAAATAATTCTTTTAAATCATATGAAATATCGACTGAAGTACTTTGCATTACTCCCACTTCAACAGGTGTAGGATTGCTGATTGGTTTACCGTAAACATCTTGGATCGGTGTAGCAACGATTTTGCCTGCACCAAATAAATATTGAGCCATTGATTTTGACCTCTCAAAAATGACAAAACCGCGAATTAGGCGGTTATAAATTAGGGTGGAAAGTTTAGTTGGTTGTTAAAATTTGAATTGGGATGATGGCTATACCTTGTCCATCCAGCATTCCATCAACACCTTCATAAACCTCAATTGTTCCATCGATCCGACAATGCTCAACCAAGCCATTTAAGGTTTGATATTCACATATCTCAGGAAAGTCTGGTTTAATGGCTTCACGGATAGCGTCAACATAGGTATTTATTTGCGTTGATATCGCTTTAACTGGATCAGCTTCAAAGACATACAAATACAAATCAGCACTAAGGATAATCTTAGCGTTTAATCCTTTGACGGGATTTTCAGCTTGATTCCCTTGCGTGACGAATAATGCTGGCCGTTGATCATTATGAACATGGTTGAAATGCTTTAAACGGCGGCTGACTGCAACTATCCCTTGTATATTTGAAAGCCGATTAAACAAAGCTTGGTAAATACTTTCACTATCCATTCAGACCTCGTTCAATCGCTTTATCTATATTTTTAGGCACAATCTTGGCAATCTCATCTAAAGAATCACGCATAAACCGTCTTTCTTTAAAATTCACAACACGGCTATGCGCCTTAACCAGTACATCTCTTGGGGTGATTGGTCTGCCAAATGCTTGCTTGATATGCCTTAAATGCTCTTTAATACTTATGGCAGCAGATAATCCAAACTCATGGATAAAAGCATATTTAACATGAGCCCCACCAGCGGAAACAATTCCTTCGATCACACCGCCGGTTTCTTCAACCTTTGAAGCAAGCGAACCACGTAAGCGCCCTGATTGAACATTCAGCCTTTGTCCGCTCAACATATCTTCTTGAACCATTCGCTGAAGTTTTAAGGTTAATGCTGTAATCGTTCTGCGTACTTCAACTTTCACCCGGTTATTTTCTTCGTTCAATTGAATATGAACATCTACAGAATCAACCATAAATCACCTAGCTTTTAGTCGTTGCCACTGTTACTGCTTTTTTGGGTTCATCTACATAGCGTGTAAAACCCAAAGGTTGTAGGGCATAATAAATATCTTCTTTTGCCTCAACCACTCCATTTTTTAATGCATAAGACTGACCTGAAATCACTATACATGTGGGTTTGTAAGAATCAGGTGCTAGATACTTAAACAACATTACTTACTCCTAAATGACAAATGCCCCAACACCCAAACTATTAGGGTTTGTGCCTTTATCATCAATTGGGATTGAATTTTTTAATGCCAAATAGCGTTGGCCATAAATGCTTTGATCATAGAATGTTTCTTTTGAGGATCGAGCGTAACTCACACTCTGACCAGCGATCGACATACTCGAAGCATTGGAAATGGCTGTACCATTTGGATTGGATTTTTGAACTTTAAGAATATGTGCTGCATATAGACCTACAGCACGTTCCTTCAGTTTCCCAAACTCAATAATTGAAACAACAAGTTCAGCTTCTTCCAAAGCATCTTGAATTTCTGAATCATTTGAGTTGTAAAGTTGAGAATCTGATTTGAATCTTTCTCTAAATGCTTGTAGATCCATAGCTCCCACTTATTCCTTTGCTTGGGTTAACTTTGCCTGAAGTTGTTCAAGAGTTTCATCATCCGTAAATGTGATACCTAGCTGGGTAAGTTCACCTTTAACAGCGACTAATGCTGCATCATCCCCCTTGCCATCATCTTTTGCTTTGCTACCAGTTGATTTAGTCTTGGAATCTTCTGTAATTGAAACATCACCAGATTCAAGCAAAGTTTTAAAAACTTTACCCGATGAGATTTTTTTTAAATCTGTTGCTGTAATTTCAATGGTCTGATCTTTACCAACTTGAATCCCATCAAAAGAAAAAGCGGCTTGTAAGCCGCTGTATGTCAATTTTGGCATTGTTATTTTTCCTTATTCAACATCATAGTAACGAAGAGAGTCGACACGTTTTAGATAAACACCTTCATACATATAATGCCCAGGTGTACGCATCACATAATTGATTGGCTGTGCTGCTAAGAACTCCAAATCATTACAACGGAAAGTTATGCAGTTTGGATCACGGCGATAAATAATGCTTCGATCTGTTCCTCCAACACCTTTACCTTCCAAATAACTTTCTGAAGCAAAATTAAGTGTTTTATTTTGCATCGCAAAGGTGTTCTTTTCCTTGATGTATTCAAGGAAGGTTTTACCCGCTGAATCAGGAACAATACGGCTGGCCAAGATGGTAAATTTATTTTCAGGCATTACAAATGTATCTGGCTGAACACTACCATCAAACTTAGATGCATTATTTGCACCTTTAATGGCTTTATTAATATCTGCCAAAACGACTTCAATGGTTGCAGTTACATAATCAACAGTTGATGCCAATACTTCCACACCAGTTTGATTATAAAAGCCATTCAGACCTGTTTCAGCCTCACCAAACCATGCCACATCACTCATGTGATTTTCAAAAGCTAGACGTGTTGCAGTGATTTTGTCGGTTGCTAAAGCAATTCCAGCTTTTAGAGCGGCGGCAGTTTCAAAGATTGAAGTTTCATATCCAATCACACCAACTTGTACGGTGAGTTTTACTTCGTCATACATTACCTCTGCCAAAGGCACATCATTACCTAAACCAGAGTGACGTTTACCACGGCCAGCACCACGTTTACGTTGCAAAACACTGGCTGAACCAACCACCGCACCAGCTAAACCTTCAATTGGTAAGTATTTAGCATAGGCCTGTGCTTCTGCTAATTGAGGAGACATTTCATCTACTGATTCAAGTTTGATCAGTAACTTGGCAAATGTATCTAAATTGAATGCATCACCCACTGCAGCTTTAACACTATGTGCTACTGCAGATAAACGAAGCTTCATTTGTTCTAATTCTTT
Organism: Acinetobacter legionensis; assembly: GCF_048552295.1. NCBI lineage: Bacteria > Pseudomonadati > Pseudomonadota > Gammaproteobacteria > Moraxellales > Moraxellaceae > Acinetobacter > Acinetobacter legionensis. Next base: position 13,860 of record NZ_JBIMCW010000015.1, on the reverse strand, counting down.
AGACATGTATTACGCTCCACGTAAACGAAGAATTGCTAGACCATCAGAACCGGTGATGGTCTCCCATACTGAATTTGGTAATTCAGTTGAATCTGTAGCTTCAGAAGATAAAGAGCCCAACGGCGCTACAGCTGTTGGATTTGAGGTGCGAACATATACCTTTGCATTGATGTTGGTCACAGGTGCTGTAGGTTTTACCCATATAGATCCAATTTGCATGATCGGTGCACAATCAAGTTTTTGATAAGCTTCTTTACCTTTAGAATTTTTGCCCGATTTTCCAATGTGCTGGAAAACGACGACTCCAAATTTTGTATTGGATGCATCAGTTACAGATTTAACTGTTTTTCCATCTGATGTTTGCACAACAACATCACCATCACTTAAAACTTCATCACCTGAAACAGGCAAAGATAGGATTTCTTCAGGCATATGCAAACGTGCACGCATACCAGGAATCGCTTGAGGTGTTAATGACATGCTAATTACTCCTTAAAATTTCTCTTTCCAAGCATCTTTTTTTGTACTTGGCTTTTGTTCATTAGGCTTACCATCACCAATGTTTTGTTGTTGCTGAATATTCAGCGCATCATTGACAAAGTTTGCTGGAGTAACACCTTTGACCGCTGACAATGCACGAAAAACAATATCAACCTGATCAGGTTTTGCATCACCCACAGCAACACCACCTAATACTGCAGTCACAAGGTTGTCACCTGTTTTTGATGCAATCACTTCACGTTTGATCTGCTCACAACTACAGCCTTCTGTTTTAACTGTTGGCAATAATGCTTTGGCATCCGCAATAACAGCTGCACGTTCCGATGCAGCCTTTTCTAACTTTTCAGGTGTCATCTGATTTTTTTCTAAATCACCGACTTTCTGTTCAAGCGTTGCTTTGTCTGTATGTAATTGATCAACGACCGCTTGCACTGCAGGTAATTCATCACCAATAGAAAATTGCTTATCACCTACTTTTAATTTGACGGCTTTAAAATTTTCCAATTGTTGTTTTTGAATGTTTAAAGCATCCGCTAAAGGCTTGTTATCACCAATATCGAAGCGGATACCATTTACTTCTACTTCCATTGTTTTCCCCTTTGGGTTTGGTTTTTGGTCACCGATGCGACAATCACCACCACAGCGACCGTATTTCACCAGTGCCATGTGATCGCCTGTAAAATTAATGAACTTCGCTTGGTACGGCGTACCATCTGGCGCCATACCTTGTTCCACTACTAATATGGCTGCATAGCCTAGCGACATCTCAATGCGCTCATTGCTTTGAATTAAGTCAATGCTGGTATTATCTTTAATGAGTAAATCACCCACCAAATAATCACCTTCTTGACGCACGTTCTCACAATAGCCAATGTGATAATCTTTCCAGTTAGACGCATTAATTTCATTTTTGGGTGGGTGATAGTCAGTAACATCTACACCCTTGAAACTTTGTATAGTCTCAGGCTTAAAAAGTTCATCTGCAGGTGTGTATACATTAATGTTCTGATCTGCCGTGAATCCCTCTAATGATGGGAATTCGTAGGCGTAGTACTGACGTACCTGTGGTGCTTTAGCCAAGCGAACATTGACGCATTTTAAATACCCTTCTTTGGTAAATGAGCGTGATGATTCACTTGGTGCAAAGTCGCCAATTTTGAGTTGGTATAGGATTTTCATAAATTGCGCTCATAAAAAAACCCACCGTTCGGTGGGCTTTTGGATTTAAACTTTATTCGTATTTAAGTTTTCAATTGCTTTTTAAATTAAAAAGAAGCTTGTGGTTTTCTTTATTTGATGAAAAAGTAAATTCAATATCAGTCAAATTATAAGACAGACCATTTGGATCAAAATCTTGACAACTTATATTACCCCACATATCTTCAAAACAGATTGAAAAAACTTTAAAAACTGGGTCTTTGCCATGAAGTAAGTATTTCCCAAACTTCTCTTTGCACAATGTATTTGAAATTCCGGATAATAATGATAACTCAATAATATTTCCAGCATTCTCAACACCAAACCACCTATGTATTTTATATTTTATCTTTGAGTAATCGATCCCATTTAACTTAAGCGAATCACTATTTATTGTTAGATTGGTTTGCTTTAAATTATCGAAAGATATTGTGGTATCCCCAACCTTAAGCTTGAAATCCTCTTCTTTTTTAACATTTTTAATAAATTCTTCTATGGGCAAAATTTCTATTAAATACTTCTCCTCCACCATTTTGTAGTAATAACCCTTATCAGAGACGCATAAAACCATTAGTTCTGGATAAGTATAAAAATTAGCATCATTTTTTCTATACCTATCTAACTCACTTCCCTGTATATCAGTTGAAAATGAAAATAAGACAGTTGGTGCTCTCCCCCCTAAATCAGCATATTTTGAAAATTTAGAAATAGTCGTCTTTAATTCAGTTGAATTTAATATGCTTTTTATCTCAAAAACATATTTAGTTGCTTCAACTGGAACAAATGCTAAATCATTTTTTATATACGGAGGGAGAATTTCATCATCATATATAAAAAAATCAGTTTCATTTGATTGCTCGCCTTCTATATTTTCTATAATTCCTTTTGATATCTTAAATTTTTTTGGAATTATTTCTGAAACCAAATTTGAAAATTCAACTTCATTAAGACCGCCTTTAATCCCTTGGTGAACAACATCTTTATTTATTTGAAACTCTTCTTTGAGAGAAGTAATTTTTGCATTGAACTTTTCAGAAATTATACTCATTTATTGCATTCATCTTGGATTAAGATCCCAAAATACTTGATTATAAATATAAAAACCATCGTAAATTATAAAATTCAAATATTTAGTCAACCAAAATATCCTCATAATTTGGCAACGCCACACACCGACAGCGAATAGGTTCACCAGGATGTCCACAGCTTGGCGGATCATCCCACCGGAAAGTTTTGCCTTGCTTGTTTCTGTGATCTGTTCGCACTCGCTCATCCTTGGCAGTCTGCCATGTATAAGATTCAACACCTAAAGCCAACTGTCGTTGCTTGTTGATATTAGAATTAATCTTGCCCATCTGATCTGCAGCAATTAAACGTGCACTATACTCTGTAGATTGTCCAAGCTTATGTATTTCTAAAGCAAGCTCATCGTTGGTTTGTCCAGTCTGCAAAGCATTCAAAACCAATGCTTCCAATTTATCGGAATACTGCTGGGGTATCGACCTAATTAGCGATACATTGGCAGCAATACACTGATCTACTGTTGGCTGAATATCACTTGCTTGATAAAAAGGTGTTAAATCGACACCGATTGAGGATTTTGTATGATTGGCAATTTGACTATCCACATCTTGTCTAACATCATTTACAACCTTAGTTGCCAATGGCTTTGACGTTTCAGAAACATATCGAACTATCTTATCTCGTATTTTCGATAACATCTCACTAAACCAACTATCACCAATATTTTCGCCAATTGCTGGTAAAACTATCTCCTTGGTTTGTTCTTGGCAATAGTGAGCGATCGCTAAAAGCTGTCTGGTGTAATAAAGCTCAGTACGGCGATTAACCTTAATTGGCTTTAGCTTTGTCTTTCTGCCTCGTTTACTCTTCTGGATCTGTTGGAGTTGGGGCTTTAGCAGTTGGATTATTGTCGTCATTTGTATTCACCATCGATTCAAGCAACTTGATATGAGCATCATCAATCACAGAATAAACACCATCAATTTGTAGCTGACGTGCAATTTGTGGTTCGGTCAAAATGCCCATATCTAGATAGCCTTGGTCTCGCTCCTTATTGTTTTTCTCAACCTCTGAACGTACCTTTGCGTCCAATTGCCACAATGGATTAAAAACCACATTCAAGCCTGTAAATTGCCGACCAAATGTAGCTTGGCAAATCACGGCGAGAAACTTTAATAATACCGGCTTAAAATCCCATACTTGTTTTGTTGCAATCCCATCATAGTAATTACGTGTGTCATGCTCACCTGTGGCATTTAAACCTGCAGGTGATTGACCAAACAAAATAGTATATGGAATATCTGCAGCACCTGACGTTTGAATCGAAAATTCACGCATCATTTCAGGCAAGCCGCCGAAAGTGTATGATTTAGAGTCGTACTCTTCCTCTTTATCCAAAACCAATAGACCGTTAAGACTTTTGAGCAATCCCACACTTAGAAAACGGTCAGTTACTGCTCTAAGATCATCTGTGATTTTTTCAATCAAACTTGGTGTACGGATAATATCGATCTTTGCTTCATGCACCAGACTTGCAGCACCACGTTTCACACTAGCATGGTCTAATAGGTCGTTATACACTTCCTGTAAGATGCTTTGAGGCTCTTCATTCACGACATCCGCATGGCAAATCTTAATTAAACGGGTGTGGTGAATTCTCTGCTCTGGCTTACCATCATCAAAACGTAACTTATAAAACTCAGGCTGTTTAAGTAATCCACCACATTCTTGAGGTGGTAAGTACCTAGTCTTATCGGCAGTTATGTATTTCTTCTTAATCACAGTGAAAAACTCTAAACGTCCAATTCCAAGCTTATTCAGCTCAAATGGCTGATCTAAAGTTTTACCGTCAGCAGTACCAAGTAATACATACACAACACCGTATAAGCGAGATAAAATCAAACTAGATAGTAAAATCTTGTTCAGATTGAATTCTTCACAAGCTTCTGTAAGTTTTAATAAATCATTGCCTTGAATCCCTTCATAGAACCATCCAGCACGTAACATATCACTAGCAGGACGGTTCACAATACGGCGCGCTAACCAATCCTGATAAACTGCTTCAAGCTGATCATCAGCAATATCACGGCGTACAAAATGCCCATATGATGCCTTGTCTCGTCCTGTGCCAATGTTTGACACAAAATTAGTGTAAGCCCCTGCATCGCCGATAGCGTCAGGCTTATTTTTCTTAGCCATAATTTTTCCTAATCAAATACAGTTGGCTTACTTGCAACAGTGTCATTAATTGCATCAATGGTAGGATCCCACTGATCATCATGATCATGTGTCATATCAGCGGTTAATCCTTCAATCTCTTCTACATAGTTCAATAGCCATGGCGCAGATGCTGGCAACATGACCATGCCATCTTCAACATAAAACACTACATCCATTGTGCGTGTGAGTTTATCTATGCTTCGTTGAATGGCTCGGATAGGCAATGTAGTTTGTCTTGAAATGGTTTGAATCAGCGTTGTACCAGAGGCTTTATCCTCAATGGCCATATATCGAAGCTTGCCAATTTCTGTATTGGATTCTTTATGCTTATTGATAAATAGCTTGGCTTCCTTGATCAACTCTGGTGCTTCCCACTTACCACGCTTTACATCAATGATATAAAGCTTGCCGTCATGTCCAAGACCACCACACAAAAACACTGAATAATCATTATGCTCTTTGGTCTTTTGCGCCGTATCAACCCATATTGCCCGCCATTTCAAAACAGGTAATTTTAGATAACGCCCAAACCATTCAGCTTTAACCAAGTCACCACCAAGTTTTTTAGGTGCTTGCTGATATTGACTGGCAAATGTGTAACGGGAGACAGTGGCTCCATCCTTATCTTGGCCACCCATCTCTAACTGCAACAGAGATTGCAATGATTCTTTCAATGGCCAATAACTTTGGCGGCCTAATTCATCTCGTTCAACATCACGCGGGATTTTTCGCTGAATGTTTTCAGGCAATTGATTAATATAATCATCGTCAATTAATGCAGGTATGCTGATCTGTTCCCATTCACCAGGAACATTACCCGTCATCACAAAGTTTGTTGGATCTTCAACGTGTAGCCGCTGCATGATCAATATGATTGGTGTATCAGAACGTGCTTTACGTGAATTGACCGTATTTAGAATTTTACGGTTCGCTTTCCGTCTAGCCGTTTGGCTAAAAGCATCCTCAGGCTTTAACGGGTCATCAAGAATGATTGCCCCGGTAAAACCATCATTGGCTAAAGTACCGGCACGACGACCTGTTACCTGACCGCCCATCGATGCAGAATAAACATGCCCTGCATCATAACCATCGACAGTAGTTTTCCAACTTGATTTTGCATCCGTACTGGTGGAGATTTTCACTGGCCATAAGTTTTGATAATCTTCGGACTTAACAATATTTCGTGCAGTTGCTGAAACATCCTCAACCAATGACTGGGAAAAAGACAAATATAAAAATCTTGATCGGACATTTCTAGCAATACCACGGGCAATAAGATTTGTTAAAAGTTCAGTCTTACCACTACCAGGTGGAACATTAATAACTAGGTTTTTAACCTTTCCAGTTATCACCTCATCAATTTTGTCGGCAATATACTCATGGTGCCAATTGACTGAAAATTTAAACCCCATACGAGATAGAAAAAAACGGCGTGTAAAGAACAAATGCTCCTTTTCACATCGCTCTTGTTCTATCTGCATTTCCAGCAAGCTAGTATTTACTTTCGAGTTCATCCATAACCTGCCTTACTTGCTCTTTTGTGGCAGTTACATAGGTTGAATTTTCACTTTGAAGTGGCCCACCGCCTGCGCCGGTTATTTCCTGTTTATTGGTATATTTACCACCTATATCTTCAGCAGCTTGTTTAAGAATATTTAAAGCTGCTACACGATTCTTTGAGTGCTTTTGGTATTGATTCTCTAATCGCTGAAGTCGCACTGCCAAGTTCGCTATTGGAATACTTTCGGGTTTACCTAAAAACATTTCACGCGTCTTTTCAAAATCAAGCCTCAATTCTTCACTGAGATTCTCACCTGATCGTTTTGTAGGATCATATTTTTCACATTGCTGCTTAGTAACTTTTATCCCGTAATCTTGGTGGACGAGCTCCACTGTTTCTGACGGTGTGTTAAATACAGCAAGTGACCGAACTATAAAGAGTTTGACCTCTTTTTTTAGAGCTGCCATAAATCATCATCCGTCCACCTACGTCCACCTAAATAGCCAAAAAAAAGAGCCGTTCAGCTCAATTAATTAGACATGTTCCGCAGCATTTCGTTATTTCCAAGTCTGAAACAAACGGCGGATTTTTAGCGACCTCAACCATTCGCTTGACGTTCTCGCTAGCTCCCCAACGTTTGACCACCCCGATAAATTCTTCTACATCATGACCAGCTAAATAGTGTTTTGGTAAGCCTGTATGATCGCTATAGAGTATTTCCCCATCTTCATCACGCTCTACACCAATGTGATATAGCTCATGCTCAATCAAAGCACAAAATTCAAGATCATTCGAACGTTCACAGAAACTTGCATCAACCGTAATGAGATAAATGGGAACAAAACCAAACCAGTCGCGCATTTGTTGTTCTTGTCGAGCTTTACGCCAACCGCCCTGGTTAAACATGACCTTTTCACACTGACCAAGTACCATCCTTTTTTTAGCTACGGTGGCAGATGAAGCCCAAGCGAATGCTAAAAAGGTTTCATCGTCGTGTAATAGCTCTGCTATGTGATCATGGTCAGGGTTATGTAATACGCCACCAAGAGTTAAGAAATTAGTTATCACCCATTCTTTAAGATCCACGGCGGGTGCCAAGCGAATCGCTTCTTCTTCCTCAGCTTGATCAATCAGCTCTGTCGGTGGAAATGGTCTTATTTGGCTCATTAAATGTATGCCTCTTTAAATTTTCAAGCCATTGCTGTGCAAAGCTCGCTTGTATCTGCAATGGTCCAGCTTCATTAATTTTAAATCTAGCTGCTGACTCCAACCGAACTACAGTAAATCCCATTTCATATGCGGTGTATTCACGATCTGCATCATGCGAAATTTGTTTTCTTTTTCTACCAGTTGACCAAGGTCCACCAGCTATTTCAACTAGGATTCGATACTCAATTAAATGGAAGTCAAAACGCCAATTTTTGGTAGATTCAAACTGAAATAACTTTTCATATTTAATATCCAAAACCTGTAAGGCACGCTCCAAATCCTCAAAAGCTTCTAAGTATTTTTCATTTGCTTTCGGCAGTGGTCTTGTTCTTGGTTTTGTTTTAACTATCTGCTTTTTAGTTAGGCTGGTGTATTGGCTAATTTCCATAAATGGTACCCAATAAAAAACCTCCCGAAGGAGGTTATTAATATTTAATTAAGTGTTGGTTTTGGAATTGGTATCGAATTTGGAATAAGTTCTTGGTTTTTAAGAGTGAAACGTTTTGGACAACCTTTATTACCCCATTTAGTTACAATACCATTTTCGATTAAATACTTCATTACACAAAGTGGTGAGTTTGCTCCAATACCCCAATCCACTTCATAAGATATAATTTTTGAACCATTTGAAGCAGTATAGTTATAATCAGGTGGACCTAATTCACTCACTAAAGTGATTTCTGATTGCCCTACTCTTTTACTCATTTTATCGCTAATCGTGGCTACTCTATTACTACTCCCTGGTAAAGTTCCTGTTGGGGAGTTAACACAACCTGAGACGAAAAAAGCAATACTTGTTAATAAAATTATAAATTTCATAATTATGTCGCTTATTATTAATCACATTCTTTTTTACTTTATATTTTAATCTGAACATTCTCAACTAAAAAATGTTTTTCTTTTTACAAATTTCACGGAAGTGCTTGAATTTTGGTGTTGGTTTTTCATCCCACTTTCCTTTAGGCATTAAAAAACCCCTCGGAAGGGGTTTTAAGATTAATTAAGACATTCTTGTTCAGAGGGGATCAGGAACACATCAATTAACCTATAGTATTTTTTAACATTTATTCAAATTATTGTTCACTAGTTTGTAGAACAATTTAGCTCAAACTTACTATTTGTTAAAATTATGAGGAACTAATCACCTTCCCACACTTCCGACACTCTCTCACTGTAAAGAAATCTGAATATACCCAAACGTGACGGCGGAAGATTTGTTTTATTCGGAGTATATTGTTCTCCTGATTAGGTGGGCCTTATCAGATTTTAACTGATTATCTCCCCGTTATGAGCGAGACGCTTATACCATTTTTTAATCAATTTAATGCAATGTATTATTCTTCAAAAACTCGATAAGTTATCACTATATTATTTTTAGCTAAAAAATCTTTAATATCATCAAAAAAAAGTTTGCTAAATGCATTAAATTCATTTGGTTGAATTATCTCAATACTTGTTTTTTCAATTTCATGAGAACCAAATTTCTCCGCAATTTCATCTGAAAAAATGTACTTTACATATAAATTAATCTTATCGGTTAGTAATTGAGCATGAGCTGTATTCCTTTCATCTATATCACTATTACCCACACTATCATCATCCCAAAAGTAACTATCTAAAATCATTAATTTTAAATGCCTCTCCTCTGGAATATAGGCAATATAGTCTATTTCATCAAGATTCGTGATACTCATATCAATGTCCTACTTAAGGTAATTATTTGGTCGTAAAATTAAAATTATAAATGGCACTGCTTCCTTATTTTATTTGAAAGTATCCCACCTTGGATTCTTGACCATTCTTGTTCGCCACCGATGCAAATATTCATGTGTTTTCCTATTTATCGGTAGGAGTTTAACACCTATTGTTTTAAGTAAAATAAAGAAATAATACGAAACCAAGTGCAATCAAAGCCAAAATCAACCAAACATTTATACAATTAAAACTTTTAATAAAATTCCACATTAGCTATCCCCCAGAAATTGCTATGTAAATTTTACTATGTTGTCACTTTTCTGCAATATATCCATGGATAGAAAACAAAAAAGCCCACATTTTTGTGAGCTCTTAATTAGTAATCACTTATGTGATATAAAACCACGCTCCTACTTCTTGTATGCGTGCTGTTTCGTTATTAATCACTTGTGTGATATTTAGTGGATTACCATAACTTCGTCCACTATAGCAGAAATATGCCATACACTTTGTACAAGGTCAAGAAGATGAAGCTTTTAAAAAAATTATTATTTAGATAATTCACACTTGTATTGATTAAAAAAACATCTATTATAAAAATATATAAATATCAATTATTTATTTATATAAATTTAATAAACAGTAAACTAAAATTTAAAAATGGGGTGTGTATGAAGAATTTTAATAGGAATTTAATTTTATCATTAACAACATTGTGCTTAAGCATAGCTGTTACTAACTCATTTGCAGATACAGCTTCAAATTTGAAAACAGTAAGTAGTACTGAAAATGATTTAAAAGATAACCCTCAAAGCATTAAATATGTAAGAAAAAGCGTTTTTAGTCCTAATAATGTGGATTTGGAAGACTACAAACTAGCTGTTAAACTTATGAAAGATTTGCCAAAAACAGATCGTCGTAATTGGTACTTTCAATCAGGTATTCATGGATATTTTAATCCGTACGATAAAGACAATAAATCAAAATTTATTCAGTCTGTTTCTTTAAAGCCAGAAAATTACAATCTAGGCAGTAAAATGAAACATGATGTAAAAGACCATCAACACACTTCTAAAACTTTGGCATATTTTAAAGATTCAGATGGCAAATTGAGTGAAATACAAGCTTGGGATTTATGTCATGAATGGGGTGCAGATAATTCATTATTCCTTCTTTGGCATAGAGTCTATGTGTACTCGTTTGAGAATATAGCACGTGAATTACTTTCCCAGAAAACCCAAAAAACATCCAATTTCGCTCTACCTTACTGGGATTATACAGACCAAACTAATGCACAGAAGTCTATTCTTCCAAAAGAATTTAATACACCTAAAAACACTTCCAATAGCTTATATGTCGAAGGGCGTTCGGAAGATGTTCAAAAAACAGGAATCAAACCTGAATATCTAAAATTGAAAGATATAATGAATTCCCAATCAATGGATAGTTTCTCAAACAACCTTGAAAGAGGCGTTCACAATAAAGTTCATTTATCTGTAGGTGATGCAAACAAGGATTATATTGTAATGGGGCAAGTTCCATCTGCTGCACAAGACCCTATATTCTGGCTACATCACTCAAATATTGATCGAATTTGGGCTTGTTGGAACAGCGTGGGCCACAATAATACGCAATTTAAAGATAACGGCATCAAATACTCTTTTGTTCAACCTGATGGTTCGGTGAAACAATATTCAGTTCAAGAGATGCAGGATTTAGTAGCAAAAATGGACTATGGATATGAATCTTTTAAAGATTGTGCAACACCATTAACTGCTTCTAATAATTTAAGTAATGTAAACACATTGAAATTGAGTTCTAATTATTCAGGGAAAATTCAAAACCAAACTATTGAAATTCCATTTAATTCAAATACAGTTTTAAAATCTTTAAAAGATACCCCTGTCTATGAAGGTAGTTTAATTTTAGGAAAAATTAAAACTATTACCTCTGTTAATGGTTTGTATGAAATCTATCTAAAAGCACCAGATATCAAAGCTGAAGTTTTAGTAGATGCTATTTCATTTTTCGGAACTCATCCTGATACCACTAATTCAGACACATATGATATTAGTGAAGAAATAAATAGATTGATTAGCAGAGGGGCGAATATTAACAATATTAAAGTTATCATTAAGCCTGACTCCCGCCTTACAACTGAAAATAAAGCGAAAATTTCTCATGAATTTGAGATTTCTGATGTTAGTCTGGAGTTAAAAACTGCTAAGTAAGTTAACCAAAAAGCGCTACTAAATATAAAAAAGCACATTATTGTGCTTTTTTATTTACTATAAAACCATATCTTGAGTGCAACTATGCAGAATTGCTAATATCTCAAGAAGAACCTGATATCGATAATTTAATAAAAATTGTTGAGGAGTCTATGTCAGTTTACAACGCATGCAAATCGCTTGTATAAGCATTTCAACAGGCATTGAATGAGACTTTTAAAGAATAGACATGAAAATTGTTAAAGTTGTTGCCGCAGTTATACTTCATGAAACGAAAATATTATGTGCTCTTAAAGGAGATCATAAGTATGAGTATTTATCGAATAAATATGAATTTCCTGGAGGAAAAGTTGAGCTTAATGAAACATCAGAACAAGCTATAGTCCGAGAGGTTTTTGAAGAACTTAATTTACTAATCCGTGTAAAGAAACATCTAATCACGGTATCTCATGAATACCCGAACTTTAAAATTGAATTAATTACTTTTCTTTGTGAAACTTATTCTATCAATAATCTTATAATACAAGAGCATAAAAAAGTAGAATGGTTAAATTCATCTGAACTTTTATCATTAGATTGGGCAGCAGCTGATAAGCCAATAGTTAATTACTTACTTGAGAATCAAATTTAAGATGTTAAAAAATTATAAAGATTTACTGCCTGGTACTGTTTTAGACAATGCAGGACTTTGTGAATATTTCGGTTGTTCGCCACAAGGCGGAATGCGCCGGTCTCTTAAAACAAATACTTTAGTCATCATTTCGAATCACGTTGAATCAATCTATGAAGATAGATGGATTGGTGATGAGCTTCATTACACTGGTATGGGTCAACTGGGAGACCAGGAGCTTAAAAGCCAGAATAAAACACTTGCAGAGTCCCATACTAATAGTGTTTCTGTTCATCTATTCGAAGTATTTACTGATAAAGAATATATCTACCAAGGCCCTGTTACCCTTATAAGTGAGCCATATCAAAGAAATCAACCAGATGCTAATAAGGAAAATCGTTCCGTATGGATTTTCCCTCTTAAACTATCTAACCCTCATTCGGCTATTAGTACAGAAACCATCGTTAAAGCTAGTCAGAAGAAACAACGTAAATATAAGAGAAAAACGACTGAACAACTTATTACAGATGCCAAAGCTTCATCACAGATTGAAGTCAGCTATCGTAATACGCAGACAAAATATTTTATCCGTTCTGATTCTATTGCTCAGCTAGCAAAACGTTTGGCCAATGGTATTTGCCAGTTATGTGAAGAGTCCGCTCCTTTTAAAGATGCAAATGGAGAGCCCTACCTAGAGACTCATCATATTGAATGGTTAGCACACGGCGGCACTGATACGCTAGAGAACACAGTTGCTTTATGTCCTAATTGCCATAAGAAAATGCACATTGTGAATTCTGATCAAGATAAGAAAAAATTAATACTTGCTAATTTGAACCTTAATAAAAAAATTATCGAATAATTAATTCAGTCTAATAACATTACTAATCATGAGAATATTATGGAAAATCTTCTTAAAAGAATTTCTTTCTTTTTAATCTATTTACCTGCTTTGATCTTTGCTTGCCAATTTGCCTATTATTCAGGAATTTGTGAACCATTGAGAGTCCAGATTGCAACATTAGGTTTGAATTACAGTGAAGTATTACTAATCGGTTACTTGGATACATCTAATTTAGCCTTAGAATCCTTTAATGAATTAATGTTGTCATTATTAAAATTAATGTTTTTTTTATTCATTGCTCTATTGTTTCACATACTCGCAGTTCATCCTTCTGAGCGTAATAATGAGAGATATCGAATTAAAGCTTTATGCTATCAAATTCAATTTAACTTACCTGAATGGAAATTTAGTACTGTTAGATTTCTGAATAGTTTTCTGGGAATTTTTTTAATCTATTCCTTTATTTTTCTATTTACAATTCTAATAATCATTCATTACTTTGATAAAGGAAAAAAAGAGTTAATTACTGAATATAAGAGGATCCAAACAAATACTACTTGTGAGTACAAAGAAGGCTATGTATCTGTAAATAATAAAATTATGAGAACAGCTCCAATCTTATGTGGTAACTATAAATGTTATGGAATCGATCTAGATAGTAAACAGATTATTACGTATCTTCCAGAAAACTACTCAAGACCTTTTTTTCTTAGGGATTCTGTCGAAAAAGAAGGGACTGTTCTAAATTTTGTGTAAGTACTTAATTTTCATTTATCCTTCAGAGGATAATTACAAAAGGTACTTCACATGGATGAAGCAACAATCAAAA
>NZ_JBIMCW010000014.1:0-107686 GCF_048552295.1 Acinetobacter legionensis | reverse complement strand
AAATCTCAATTCGAAATCTTAACAACTTAATCAAGTGCCTGATTTATCAGAAGTTTTATTTAACATCACCGCCGATGGATGTGCATTCTACAGCATTCCATTCCCAACACAACCCCTTTTTTTAAACTTTTTTATCAGTTGGACATTTTTTCGACCAAAATGGCAAAATAAGTCCTTTTTCCGCTATTTTTTGTCGCTTTTTTCATCATAAGAGCAACCCCTTTCATGTTTTTATTTAAATTTTAAGCTATTTATATTTGTTTTTTTTCTTTAAACTATTTGAAATAATTTTATCATTTAATAAATTAAGTCGAATATGGCCTGTTTTATAAATAGAAGAAGCTTCTGTTTAGGAATTTTGCTCTTATGTTGCAACTATTCCTCAGCCAATTCGTCACATAATATTTTCATGATGACATTGTCTATATTAAGCTATGCCAAATGGAACACTCCTAATCCAGAATTGTGCGTCGTTGATAATGCATCCTATGCAAACCAATTTTCTGCTTATATCAAATCAAATAAGTCTCCTTTTAATATAAATTCAATACATTCCGCTGATCTAAAAAATCGTCATTGTGATGCGGTATTTTTTTCGAATACTTCAGCACAAACCGAACAGGCCCTTATTGGGAAATCATTAAATTCATCTATTTTATCGTTTAGTTCAAGTAATTCTGAATGTGAAATTGGCAGCGTTTTTTGCTTATCCACCAACAAAACAGGAAATACTATTTTTAAAGTGAATTTAGATAGTTTAGCTCAGTCTAAAATACATGTTGATCCACGTGTTTTATTGCTGGCAAAGAATTCGGATTAAAATAATGATGAATAAATTTTTTAAATCGAGTTCCTTACAAACATTGTTTCGTAAATCTCAATTTACGACCTTTGCAATCACTTTATTTATTAGTACGTCTACTTTTGTCACGATTTCAGTATTTACCGTTGAATCTTATGCGAAACAAAACCTATTATTAATCAGTCGAACCGTGTCTGAACGTGTTCAACCTGCGCTAGTCTTCTCTGATAGAATCGCGATTTCACAGATTATCAATGAATATACCTTTCAACATTCAGTACGTCTGATTGAGGTTTATGATAATCAAGGTCATAAAGTTGCTGAAAGCCTAAAAAATGTTGAACACTATTCCTATATTCAAAACTTTTTTGACCATATCTTTTTAAAAGATGCCATCAAGCTAAATGTGCAACATCAAGGAAAGCTTGTCGGCCAAGTTGTGCTCTATGGAAGTTCCAATGAAATTTTAATGTTTATTTTTAAAATTTTTACGGGCTTAGCATTTGGCATGCTATTTATGGTTTTTGCTGTATGGTGGTCAGTAAACTTAACTTATCGCCATATTATGGGGTCATTTTTACCGATTATACAAATTGCACAACTATTAAGGAATCAGAAAGCATACAACTTAAGATTCCCCAAAAGTGATGTAAAAGAATTTCAAGACTTAAACAGTGTGTTCAACCAACTCTTAGATGAAATTCAATCTTGGCACACCCATCTTCAAAACGAGAATAGTGAACTTTCTTATCAAGTTCAACATGATCATTTAACCGAATTACCTAATCGTAATTATTTTTATCAAGTGTTATGTAATCTATATGAAGATACCAATCAACGTGAGAATTTAGCTTTATTATTTATTGATAATAATAATTTTAAAGCCATTAATGATCAATATGGACATTTGGTCGGTGATGAAGTTTTAAAAGAAATGGCTTCACGATTAAGACGCCATATTCGTCAAGATGATTTTGTCGCGCGCCTTGCGGGAGATGAGTTTGCAATTATATTACGTTCCATTTCTAAAATTGAACACCTCATCTCTATTGCGGAAAATCTGATTAAATGTTGTGAAGATCCTTTAATTTATAAAGGACAATCGATTTCTTTTAGCTTTAGTATTGGTATTGCCATCTCTAGTCAGGCATCAAGCCCAGAAGACTTAATTTCTCAAGCAGATCAAGCCATGTACAAAGCAAAATCTTTACAGCATCATTGGTTTATTTACCATTCATAATATTAGGGGGTTTTTATGACTTTAAAAAACGTACAACTTTCTATTCTTGCAATACTCTGCCTAGCACTTACGGGTTGTATGAATCTAGGTGGATTGAGCTATAAACAAGCTCGTGTACTCAAGAAAGAAGGTTTTGTATTAACGGATGAAGGCTGGAGTCTAGGACTACCAGAACGTTTATTGTTTGGTTTTAATGAATCGAATATTAATACCGAGCGACAAACTGAATTGGTTCGTTTAGCCACGCAATTAAACAAATATCATCTCGATAAGCTTAAAATTGTAGGTCATACCGATAATATCGGAAATCCTGAATACAATTTAAAATTATCCAAAGAACGTGCTCAAAATGTTTCAAATATATTTATTGAGCAAAAATTCAATCCACAAAATATCCAAGTGATTGGAAAAGGGGCTGACCAGCCACTTAAAGCAAATGATTCAGAAGAAAATAAAGCTGAAAACCGTCGTGTTGCTGTGATTATTATTCCTTGATAATCTTCTCTTTATTGAAAAAGATCTCTACGGAGATCTTTTTTTAGATCTATAGAATTTGACACTCGTTGACAAGCACAAATTTTAGGCATAAAAAAACCGCATCTAAGCGGATAATTTATACTTAAGCTAATACTTAAATGGTCGGAGCAGTAGGATTCGAACCTACGACCCCCTGGTCCCAAACCAGGTGCACTACCAGGCTGTGCTATGCTCCGAATTTACAACAAACTTAAGGGAATTGGGGTGAATGATGGGGCTCGAACCCACGACAACCGGAATCACAATCCGGGGCTCTACCAACTGAGCTACATCCACCGTCACATTAAGTTTTAGGATCTATAGTATCAAGCAACATATGGTGCGCCTGACAGGATTCGAACCTGTGACCATCCGCTTAGAAGGCGGATGCTCTATCCAACTGAGCTACAGGCGCATGACCAATGATACTAATATCACAGATTAACTTGCCTTGAAGAATTGGTCGGAGCAGTAGGATTCGAACCTACGACCCCCTGGTCCCAAACCAGGTGCACTACCAGGCTGTGCTATGCTCCGTTCATCTCAGCTTTTGTGTATCGCACATCGTGCGGTACGGTGTGCATTCTAGGCGTGACGCCACAAGACGTCAACACCTATCTTGAAAAAAAGTTAAAAAAACACGTCAAATGTATATTAATCAAACATTTCAGATGTTTTTTATACAATTTCTATCGTTTTAATTGAGCACTAAAGTTCAACATACGATCTAAAGGTAATTTAGCACGTTCAGCCAAAGCTGCATCTACGAATATTTCTTGATCAGCCTTTTGCAAAACTGACAAAATGCCATCTAATTCATTCATTGCCATCCACGGGCAATGTGCGCAAGAACGACAAGTTGCACCCTCACCTGCTGTAGGTGCTTCAATCAAGGTCTTATGCGGTACAGCTTGTTGCATTTTATAGAAAATGCCACGGTCTGTAGCCACAATCAAAGTGTCTTGTGGCAATGTTTGAGCTGCTTTGATTAGTTGTGAAGTACTTCCCACCGCATCCGCAATATCAATCACTGATTCTGGTGACTCAGGATGTACCAATACAGCTGCGTTCGGATACAGTGCTTTCATCTTTTCAATACCACGGGCACGAAACTCCTCATGCACGATACAGGCACCATCCCAAAGCAACATATCAGCACCAGTTTTCTTTTGAATATAACGGCCTAAATGTTGGTCTGGTGCCCAAATAATTTTCTCGCCCAAACTGTCTAAGTGTTCAATGATCTCTACAGCACAACTTGAAGTCACCACCCAATCAGCACGTGCTTTAACTGCTGCTGAGGTATTGGCATAGACCACAACAGTATGTTCAGGATGCGCATCACAAAATGCAGTAAATTCATCTACAGGACAACCTAGATCAAGCGAACAGGTTGCTTCCAAAGTTGGCATAAGTACTGTTTTTTCAGGAGAAAGAATTTTTGAGGTTTCTCCCATAAATTTAACCCCAGCGACAACCAGAGTAGTTGCCTCATGATCACGTCCAAAACGTGCCATTTCCAAAGAATCAGAAACACAACCACCCGTCGCTTCCGCAAGTTCTTGTACATCTGGATCACAATAATAATGTGCCACCAAAACAGCATTGTTTTTTTGCAACTCAGCTTTAATTTGCGCAAACTTCTGCTGTTTTACCACTGGACTCAGACTATTGTCCTTAGGTTCACCTAAACGATCTAAATGCGCTTGCACAACCGATTTTGCTTCGTTGGCAATTAAATTATTCGCATCATTCATAAGAGGTCTTCTCTTTCCTTGTCGCTGGCATCATGCTAGCGTTTATACACTTGTGAATTGATTGTACGGTTTAGCGCACATAAATTCACCACGAAAAATGTTTTGTTATAAAAAAGCCTCACGAATGAGGCTCCTTAAAAAATCAGTAGTTATGAACGATAGTCCGCATTAATTTTCACATAATCATATGATAGGTCACAGGTATATACCGTATCTTTGGCTTGCCCTCGACCAAGGTTTACATGAATGGTCATTTCTGTCTGTGACATTACACGCGCACCAGCTTCTTCGGTATAGTCTTCAGCAGCACCACCATCTTTACAAATTTGCACGTCGTCTAACCAGACTTGAATTTTTTCAACATCCAAATCTTTCACGCCAGCATAACCAATCGCAGCAAGAATACGCCCCCAGTTTGGATCAGACGCAAAAATTGCCGTTTTAACCAATGGTGAATGGGCAATGCTATAAGCAATATCACAGCATTCTTGTGTGTCATTTCCACCATCAACCGTGATAGTAATGAATTTGGTCGCCCCTTCCCCATCACGAATAATCAGTTGCGCCAAACGCTTCATCACACGCGATAAAACATCCAAGATCACAGTATAACGAGCATCATCTTCACTGCTAATTTCTATACCACCAGCCATTCCGGTTGCAGCAAAGATGCATGAATCATTGGTAGAAGTATCACCATCCACAGTAATCCGATTAAATGATTGGTCTGCACTAATTTTTAACATTTTTTGCACAAGATTTCGTGCAATTGGCGCATCGGTTGCAACAAAACTCAACATGGTCGCCATATTGGGGCGAATCATGCCTGCACCTTTAGAAATCCCAGTCATTGTATAGGTTATACCATCAAGCTCGAACTGTTCTGAGGTGCCTTTTGGTGTAGTATCCGTGGTCATGATCCCAGTCGCAGCGTCTGTCCAAGTGGAGTCATTCAAACTATTTAGTGCAGGCTGTAAACCTTGCGTTAAACGCTCAATGGGCAGTTGTTCACCAATAACCCCTGTAGAGAATGGCAATACCTCAAATTCTTCTACCTGCGCTAACTCAGCAAGCTTTAAACAGGTCAATTGTGCATTTTGCATGCCCAATTTGCCTGTACCCGCATTAGCATTCCCAGTATTGATGACCAAATAGCGCGGATTAGCTTGTGCTAAATGCGCTTTCGACACATGAACTGGTGCTGCGCAAAATGCATTTTGGGTAAATACACCCGCAACATTGGTACCTTGTGCAAATTCAAAAATAACTAAATCTCGTCGATTTGGATAACGGACATACGCCTCAGCAGAGCCAATTTTTACACCTTGTACCACATGCATATGCGGCATAGACACGTCACCAACAGCCATTTTCAAATGTCCACATGAATTAAAATGAAAATACAGCTTATTAGAATTCTCCATAAAAATCGAGCTTATTAAAATGCTTATTTATTTTTACTATAAGAAAAGCTTATTCATTTGAATATAAAATAAAAAAGCCAGTAAATATACTGGCTTTACATCAGCAACGTATCACTGTTGAATAGCAGTTGTTGTATCTGCAGCCAACAATGCTTGCTTTACTTTTTCTTGACTAGATACTGACAAGGCTGGATTCGAAGCAACAACACGATTAATCGTGGCCGGTGTTACCGCAGCAATTGCCGCAGTTTTTAAAATAATTGGGCGTCCGCCTGTATTACCTAAAGTATAACGAATACCAGTACGTGGACTGATTACAGTCGTGGTTTCATTTTTTACTTCTGCTTGGGCTGTCACTGCGCCTGTAGCAGCTTGTACTTTTTCCACTGTCGTCGTTTGTGGTGCTGTATCTGCAAATGCCAATGCTGGAACTGCTAAAGTTGCAACAAATAAAGGTTTTAATAATTTTTTCATTATCTTCCCAAAGATCTTTTCCAATTGAGCAACTTAATACCACTTAATCACATTTCCTGCAATAAAAATTAACGCATGGTAATAACTTGTAAAAAAAGCAGAACAATTGTTCTGCTTTTTCGTAACACTTTCAGGGTCTATTCACTAATTAGATTTTGCCGTGACATTGTTTGTATTTCAAACCTGAGCCACAAGGACAAGGTGCATTTCGGCTTTCTGGTGCAACAACCTCATCACTATCAGTGAATTGTGCATCAACAATTTCATTACTGACCGTACCGCTTAAACCATCCACTTCATCATGTGCAAAGTTAAGACGCATAGATTCAGCTTGAGCCTGTTGTTGAGCTTCCATTTCAGCAAGCTCTTCAGGTGTTGGGATATGCACACGAGAAATATCAGTAACCACGTCTGACTTAATCACACCCAACATATTGACGAATAAATTGAAGGCTTCCTTCTTATATTCTTGTTCAGGGTTCTTTTGTGCATAACCACGTAAGTGAATCCCTTGACGCAAATAGTCCATCGCAGCCAAATGGTCTTTCCAATGACGGTCTAATGAACCCAACATGAAGTGACGTTCAAGTGTCGCAGCAGTATCATCCCCCATCTGTTCACGACGATTACGGTAACGTGTAACGATCTCATCAGAAATACGCTCAACCAAGGCTTCTTCATCTAGACGACGATCTTCTTCCAACCATTGATTTACAGGAAGATTAATCCCCAAATCTTCATTCAATGCATTTTCAAGCCCTTGAATATCCCATTGATCATGGATAGATTCAGGTGGAATATAGGTTTCGATTAAACCTTTCACGACTTCACGGTGCATTTCTTCAATATAATCTTGAAGTGAACTTTCCTCTAAGATTTCATCACGCTGCGAATAAATAATTTTACGTTGTTCATTATTTACATCATCGTATTTCAATAAATTTTTACGAATATCAAAGTTACGTGCTTCAACTTTGCGCTGTGCATTTTCAATAGAGCGTGACACCATTTTATGTTCAATGGCTTCATTCTCTTGTAATCCCATCGCACGCATCATTGCCACAACACGATCACCTGCGAAAATACGCATCAAATCATCTTCTAATGACAAGAAGAAACGTGAAACACCGGGGTCACCTTGACGACCAGAACGCCCACGCAACTGATTATCGATCCGACGCGATTCATGGCGCTCAGAACCAATGATGTGTAAACCACCTGAACTCAACACCATTTCGTTGTTTTGTTCCCATTCCGCTTTAAGACGAGCTTCGTCTTCAGCAGTATAGTTTTCAATTTTGGCAAGTTTTGCTTTCCAGTTACCACCAAGCAAAATATCTGTACCACGACCAGCCATATTCGTTGCAATGGTTACTGCACGTGGTGAACCTGCTTGAGCAATAATATCTGCTTCACGCTCATGTTGTTTAGCGTTCAAGACTTCATGGGTAATACCTGCATCTCGCAACTTATCAGATAAAATTTCTGATGCTTCAATGGTTGCAGTACCAATCAAGATAGGTGCAACACCTGCTTCATGAATTTTCTGAATTTCTTCAATAATTGCATTGTATTTACCATTACGGTTTAAATAAATTAAATCGTTTTGGTCATTACGAATCATCGGACGATGGGTTGGAATAAGCACCACATCCAAACCATAGATTTCTTTCATTTCCGCAGCTTCAGTATCAGCAGTACCTGTCATACCTGAAAGTTTTTTGTATAAACGGAAATAGTTTTGGAATGTCGTAGTTGCCAAAGTTTGGTTTTCAGGTTGAACTTCTAAGCCCTCTTTGGCTTCAACGGCTTGGTGTAAACCTTCAGACCAACGACGACCTGGCATGGTACGACCAGTATTCTCATCAACAATAATTACTTCACCATCATGTACGATGTAATGAACATTACGTTGATAAAGGAAATGTGCACGAATTGCAGCAGACACATGATGAACGAGATTTAGATTTGATGGTGAATATAAGCTTTCGCCTTCAGCCAACAAGCCCATTTTAATCAATTCATCTTCAACAGTTTCATAACCGACTTCAGTCATTTCAACTTGGCGTTGCTTTTCATCAATCCAGAAATGACCGCCATCTGCGACTTTTTCTTCTTTTTGAGCATGCAACTTCGGTGGAATACTATTGATTGCAACATAAAGCTGTGATGAGTCATCACTTTGACCCGAAATAATCAACGGTGTACGTGCTTCATCGATCAAGATCGAATCGACCTCATCGATAATCGCATAAATCAAACCACGTTGCTTTTTCTCAGCCATAGAGAAAACCATGTTATCGCGCAGATAATCGAAACCAAATTCATTATTGGTACCGTAAGTAATATCTGAACGATATGCTTCAGCTTTCTCTATCGGTGATTGCATCGAATAGATTACACCAACGCTTAAACCCAAGAACTCATAAAGCGGACGGTTTAATTCAGCATCACGTTGTGCCAAGTAATCGTTGACCGTGATGACATGAACACCTTGCTCACTAATTGCATTTAAATATACAGCCAAAGTACCCATCAGGGTTTTACCTTCACCTGTACGCATTTCTGCAATTTTTCCTTCATGCAAAGTAATACCACCAATGAGCTGCACATCATAATGACGCATACCCATGACACGTTTTGCTGCTTCACGACACACCGCAAACGCTTCTGGCATTAATTTATCTAGGCTTTCACCTTTCTTATATCTTTGTTTGAATTCTTCAGTTTTTGCAGATAAGTCTGCATCACTGAGTGCAGATGTCGTCGGCTCGAGCGCATTAATCTTATCGACAATTTTACGCATACGTTTTAGTTCGCGCTCGTTTTTAGTACCGAAGATTCCTCCGATCAGACTTGCCAACATATAAACTCTCTAAATCTTTGTGAAATAAATTTTTCTCAGACGATATTATGGTGGTAGAAATTTGAAGTACAAGGGTTTTGCACAAATCCAATCAAAAAAATCTGACGATTAGTTCTAGCACGTATCAGCTAAGGCGCATTAATGTAGCAAATTTAACCGATATTTGCAGTGAGGTAGAGATCAATTATATGTTTTTTTTCATATGCTTCTTTTATTAATATCTATTTTCTTCATAAAGAAATACAAAAACACTATTTTTAATTATAAAAAAACTGGGTAATAGTAGTTTGGACGAGCCAAATAACAAACAACATTTTTAGATATTGAGGTTTCAAAATGACTTTACGATTAGGTGACATTGCACCAGATTTCACTCAGGAATCTAGTGAAGGTCCAATTAAGTTTTATGATTACTTGGGCGACAGTTGGGGTGTTTTATTCTCACACCCTGCCGATTATACGCCAGTATGTACCACTGAGTTGGGTTATACCGCAAAACTAAAAGATGAGTTTGAACAACGGGGGGTAAAAGCCATTGCCCTTTCAGTGGATGATGTGGAATCGCATAAAGGTTGGATCAACGACATCAATGAAACGCAAAATACCACTGTAAACTTTCCAATCATTGCAGACAAAGATCGTAAGGTGTCGACGCTGTATGATTTCATTCATCCAAATGCCAGTGAAACTCTCACCGTGCGGTCTTTAGTTATTATTGATCCCAATAAGAAAGTTCGCTTAATCATTACCTACCCTGCATCAACTGGACGTAATTTTAAAGAAATTCTACGTGTGATTGATTCATTACAACTGACTGACAATTATAAAGTTGCCACACCTGCAAATTGGCAAGATGGTGAAGATGTGGTCATTATCCCGTCGATCAAAGATGAAGCGGAGCTGAAGCAACGCTTCCCAAAAGGTTATACGGCGGTTAAGCCCTATCTTCGTCTTACTCCACAACCCAATAAATAATATACAATATTGAATTTTTTAGAATAAAGCGATTAACTTCAAAAGATCACATAGCAATTTTATGTGATTTTTTTTACATCCTTTTGTTATAAAAAAATATTTTCAATACACTTTAAAAAACACTTCAAACAACAATAAAATCATTAAAAAATATAAAAGACACCGAAGTGCCTTTTATGATCAAAGATCAGCGAACAAATATTATGCAGGAATACGTAAAACTTGTCCTGGGAAAATATCATCCGCATTTTTTAACAAAGGACGGTTCGCTTCAAAAATTTTATTATATTGGTTGGCATCACCGTAAAATTCTTTTGAAATTTTAGACAAATTATCACCTGATTTAACCGTATAAAACTTACTTTCAGGTTCAGGTGTTGCAACTGTCATTTGGTCATCAACTTGCGCAACATGATCAATGTTTCCCACAGCAAGAATGATTTTCTCTTTATCTGCCTGAGTTTGTACTTGACCATGAATTGTCGCCAAATCAGAAGCACCGTTATAACTTACGGAAAGTCCTGTTACTGGTAAACCTAACGCTTTAATGTGTCCCAATAACTTATTGGCTATTTCTTGTGCAGATGGTTCTGATGGCGTTGCTGGTGCTGCTTGTGGCTCAGCTGGTGCTGTATTTTTCTTACCAATTCCTTTAATAAAATCAAAAAGACCCATATTTAGTACTCCATATCATTATTGAAAATTGTTTTACTGAGAATGTATTACTGTGAACTGTTATACAAATTTACGAACTCTATTTTTATAGCTAAAAAGTATCAGGATGTGCGTTGTCATTGGTGATAAAAAGGTAACGATATGTAACCAATGTTTTGATTTTAAACTTATTTAGTTGTTATTAATGGTTGAGTCATCGCCAATCAAAGATTCGCTCGAAACCCTAACTTCAGGCGTAAAAAAACCACCCAAAGGTGGTCTTTTTACGTATAACAACACCGTGTTATACAATCAACACATTAACCAAGTTTTTTAGTTACATAGTCGATAGCTGATTGAACAGTTGTGATTTCGTTAGAATCTTCATCTGGAATAGTGATGTCGAAGTCATTTTCGAAAGACATAACAAGTTCTACTAGGTCTAGAGAATCAGCACCCAAATCATCCATGAAAGATGCTTCGTTTTTGATTTCTTCAGCTTTGATACCTAATTGTTCTGCAACAGCTTGTTTAATGCGTTGTTCGATATCGCTCACAGGAATTCTCCTCATTGCTTGTGGCGGCTTTTAATTGCCTGATAGTTTAATTGAATATTTACTTTTTTCAAAGTTTATACATCGCATTACGCCATGTATAAACCACCATTTACGTGTAATACTGTGCCTGTAATGTAACTGGCTTTGTCAGAAGCCAAAAAACTTACTGCATTTGCAATATCTTCTGGTTGACCAAATCGATTTAACGCAACTTGATCACTCATTTTTTTGCGAATATCTTCACTCAACTGCTCAGTCATTTCTGTTGCAATAAAACCTGGTGCAATACAGTTGACTGTAATCTGACGGCTTCCCATTTCTTTTGCGAGACTGCGACTGAAAGCTTCAATCCCTGCTTTTGCAGCAGAATAGTTGGCTTGCCCTGGATTAGCAAAATGTGCAACAACAGAACTAATATTGATAATGCGCCCAAAGCGAGCTTTGGTCATACCTTTCAATACACGTTTAGATAAGCGGAATACAGCTTTTAGATGGATATTGAGAATATCGTCCCAATCCTCTTCAGACATACGCAACAATAAATTGTCTTTGGTAATTCCAGCATTATTCACCAGTATCATCACTGAACCATATTTTTGTTCAATGTCTGATACCAATGCATCAATTGCTGCACCATCACGTACATCTAGTAATGCACCAGCACCATTTTCAGCAAAAACTGTTGAAAGTTTTTCTGCACCCGCTGCCGATGTTGCTGTACCTACAACAAAATAACCATCTTGAATTAATTGCTGAGCGATGGCAGCACCAATCCCTCGGCTCGCGCCTGTCACTAATGCGACTTTGCGTTCTTGTGTCATGCAATTTTCCCTTCAGCCACTAAGATAGCATTCAGTGCATCTTCCATACGACTTTGTGTATCGAGTGGAAATGCTTTTTCGATATTTGGTAAACGTTTTGCTAAATTCGCCAATACATTCCCTGGACCACATTCAGCAACATACTGAATGCCTTGGTCTTGAATGAATTGCATGGTTTTAGTCCACTGTACTGACTGATACAACTGTGCTGTTAACGCTAAGCGCAATTGGCTTGTATCTGTCGCGATTCCAGCATTGACATTTTGTATTACAGGAATGCTTGGTAGCTCAATGGCAGTTTGTTCCAAAGCTTCTGCAAACTGTACAGCAGCAGGTTTCATTAGAGAACAATGTGATGGTACAGATACAGGTAATGCAATTGCTTTACCGCCGTTTTCTTTCGCAACGATCATGACAGCTTCGACTAGAGTTTTGTCACCTGCGATAACAACTTGACCTTGCGCATTATAGTTTGCAGCTTCAACAGAACCACGACCTTGCACATTGGCTTGCTCGCACAATTCAAGTACTTTCGCATCATCTAGACCGAGAATGGCGGCCATTGCGCCTTGCCCCTGAGGCACAGCGCTTTGCATCAATTTACCGCGTAAATTTACCAACTTGACTGCATCTGCCAAAGTCATCGACTCTGCAGCAACTAAAGCACTGTATTCGCCTAATGAATGACCTGCGAGGTATTTTGGTACAACACCACCAAGATCTAACCATACACGCCATAAAGCAATACTTGCTGTCAATAAAACAGGTTGGGTATTTTCAGTTTGATCTAAACCTTCACCGCTTTGTGCAATGTGCCATAAATCAAAACCGATGGCATCTGATGCTTCAGTAAAGGTTTCTTGTACACCACTAAACTGTTCTGCAAGTTCAGCAAGCATACCCACTTTTTGTGAACCTTGACCTGGAAACAAAAATGCAGTTTTTGTTGCTTGAGCTGCTTGTTCGAATCGTTTGGCAGACATATAAAAAGTCCCTTATTTAATCTTGATCGTTTCCGATGGCGCAATTTTACATTAAAAAAAAATTAATTTAATTGCGAAATACAACAAAAAAACCAGTCATTCAAAACAAAAAAAGGGAGCTTTCGCTCCCATTTTTTACTAAGCTTGCGCTTAATACTTACCAATTATTCAGCATCAGCTGCTTTAGCGAATAATTGACGACCACGGTAGAAACCATCTTTAGTCACATGGTGACGACGGTGAGTTTCACCAGTAGTTTGGTCTACAGTTAGTGCATTCTCGGTTAAAGCGTCATGTGAACGGCGCATGTCACGGCGAGAGCGACTTTTACGGTTTTGCTGAACGGCCATGATGGCTCCTTACAAATCGAAAAAATGGATCAGAACAAATTCGGTTGTCTTAACTTAACAGTATAACACAAAATTTAGTTAAGTTTACCCTTCAAACCTGCCAAAACTTCAAACGGATTATCCCGTTTTTCTTCAACAGTGTCCTGAACGGCTGGTTGGTGCTTATGTTCACAAGCATCATGCTTAGGAGACAGAGGCATCAACAATAACAATTCATCTTCTAAAAGTGCAAGTAAATCAACAGTTGCAGGAGTATTGGTTAAATAATCCCCTTTAATTGTTGCTTCACTTTCACCTAGTACGATGAAATCAGCATCCTCATCCAAGCGCTCTATCAGTGACTCATCATCTATTAAAGCTAAATGGAAATCAGAAACTAGTGTAATTTCAACAGAATCCAGACAACGCTGACATTCCATTGGAACTTTAGTATCTACATGACCATCTAGCCAAACAATACGATGATACGCATCCATTGATAGCTTACAGTCTATATTGATCAATTGATCATCAATTGATCCAACAGCTTCACGGGAAATACGAACAAAGCGAGACAATGGCAGGGTACCTGACCATGTAAAGCCTTGTTCAGCCCATTTAAACGGCTCTATCTGTGCCGGAAAGGTATTTGCTGACATAATTAAGGCGGCAATTCTACAAATTCATAGGTACTCTGTCAAAGATTAAGATACAATTTTGTACTTATTTAGACAGATCTCTTGAGTAATACAAGCCATGCATCAGTTGCAGCCGCAACCTGAAGTCACTACTTCATTACAATTCAATACGCATTCAACTTCTGAAAACACATTGCAAGCCGCCGATGTGCAACGCTTATCATGGGCTAACTTACAAACAGAAGTACAACACGTTGATTGGCTTATCTTACACTTTAATCACTGGTTTTCCCACCTAAATGTGACGCTTGTTCGTGGTGATTTTGAACCAGAGTATTTCCCTGCTAGCGAACACAGCCCTGCACGTATTCAGTTTGCACATGGTTTTTTCAACAGTGCTCTGCATGAAATCAGTCATTGGAGCATTGCCGGAGAACAACGCCGTTTATTGCCTGATCTCGGTTACTGGTATGCACCCGATGGTCGTACAGCTGAACAACAAGCCTTATTTGAGCAAGTTGAAATCAAGCCTCAAGCCATTGAATGGTTATTTTCCAAAGCATTTGGACGAAAATTTCGAGTTTCGCTGGATAATCTGACTGGTGAAGGTGGTGACGGCTCGACATTTAAAGACAATGTCTATGTACAAGTTCAGGAATTTTTTTCGGGTAAAGCCAAACTTCCACGCGATGCAAAACATTTAATTCAGTGTATTTGTCTATGTACTCGAGGTGGCAAAACATTACAAAGCACTGAATTTAATCGTAACGATCTTGATTAAACCCGTAATTTTTTTAAAACATTGATTGCAACGATTTACTTTCCCAAGTAATAATTGAATTAACAATAAATCAGGAGAATAAATATGCTGCATTTAAGAGTACATCCTGACAATCCTCAACCACGTTTAATCAGCCAAGCAGTCGAAAGAATTCGAGCAGGTGATGTTGTGGTTTACCCAACTGATGCCGCTTATGCAATCGGCTGTCAAATTGGAAATAAAAGTGCAATGGAGCGTATTGCTCAGATCCGCGGTCTAGGGGCAAAGCATCAGTACGCGATTATCTGTGCAGATTTATCTGATATTGCAACCTATGCCAAAGTAGACAATGCAATGTATCGTCTACTTAAAGCCAATACCCCAGCCGTAACCACATATATTTTACCCGCAACCAGTGAAGTTCCACGACGCTTGATGCATCCCAAGAAAAAAACTATCGGCTTACGTGTTCCAAGTAATCCCGTCTGTCAGATACTATTAAAAGAGTTGGGAGAACCCTTACTGACCAGTACTTTGATTTTACCTGGTCAAGATGCACCAATGGATGATCCCTACGATATTGAACAATTACTGGAAAAACGTATTGATGTGTTTATTGACAGTGGTTTAGGTACCTTAACCACCACTAGTATCGTTGATTTATCAGGAGCGAACCCTGAAATTATTCGTCGTGGTGTAGGCGATGTAAGCGCTTTTGAGTAAGCTCCAAACTGCATTTAATCGCTGATACGTGATTAAAGAATCAAGGCTTGATAGAAGTAAGATGCGATGGATTTATTCACCACGTTATTAAATATTAATAACGTACAAAATGATCAAATTTTCTTTGTTGAAAAGCCTTGGACACCTGAATCACAAGTTACTGTGTTACATGTCTCTTTCGCTAAAAAATCCCTTAGCAAAAAAATTTCAGTTCTATCTAGTAGTCAAAGAACTAAAACACTTAGTCTTGCAGTTTGAAACTCGAAATGTTTGTTTAATAGAGCTGTGCTATTTAATTATCGAACATGTCCTTGAAAAAAATAAAATTATTCAACATCTTTAAAACTTAGATTAAATATGAAAAAAATTCTTTATGTCTTGGTCATTATTCTTGGATTACTTATCAGTTATCCCTTTATTAAATCACCTAATGTTCGTATTTATCATGAAGAGCATGAAATCATTTTAGAAAACATTTTCTTAGGTGAGTATTATTTAGGTTTCAATAAACTAAAAATTCAATCTATACAAAATCATACCCTTATTTGTGAAATTGAACACCCTCACATTCTTTACCCTGCAGATCGGCAAAAGATTAATACTCATCAAGTAAGCATTCATCAAGCAAATAATAAGCAACAGATCAGACTCAAAAAAGGGATCAATGATGAACTGAGTATTTGGGGAAGCGCATTTCAACACCCCACAGTAAAACCGTGCCTATTAAAAAATGAAACTTATATTGTTTCAATCTGGGGAAACAACGGCTCTGGTTTTTCAACACGTAAACGCTTAAAAATCTTCATTCCATGAGCTGTGATTTGAGCTCTATTAAACACAACAATTGTATTTTTAGATTGGTATTTTTCTCAATTCAGTTTATAAACAAAGCACAATCCTAAAAACAAATGCTTAATTATGATTTATAAGGTACATCATTTACATTGTGGAACCATGTGTCCGATGTGTGCACCACTATACGGACAAAAAGGTTTGTATGGAAAAATGGTGTGTCATTGCCTATTGATTGAAACAGACAAGGGGCTTGTTTTGGTCGATACCGGTTTTGGGATGCAAGACTACCTTCACCCACAAACACGTTTAGGTAAAGCTTTTACTAAAATAAGTGGCATACAAGCTGATTTCAATCTCACAGCCATTTCTCAAATTCAACAATTGGGTTTTAAACCATCCGATGTTCAACATATTTTGGTCAGCCATTTAGACTTAGATCATGCAGGTGGTATTTCAGACTTTCCCAATGCCACGGTTCACATCTTATCCAGTGAGTTTAATGCTGCACAAAAACTTTCAGTCATGAATAAATTGCGCTATCGACCACAACAATTTAAAAATCATCGCTACTGGAATTTTCTTGAACCTATAAATGGCGAAGCATGGTTTAACTTCCAAAAAGTTCAAGGTTTTAATATTTTCAATGATGAAATTTTATTAATTCCTTTAGTCGGTCATACTGTAGGACATTGCGGTATAGCGATCAAACAACAAAAGAGATGGTTATTGTTCTGTGGCGATGCTTATTTTAATCATCTAGAACTCAACCCTAAGAATAAATTACGCGCGCTCGACAAAATTGAATATCTCCTAGCAGAAGATAATACATTGCGCTTAAAAACATTATCACAACTGCAACAGCTTGCACAGAATAAAGCAAAAATTGAAATTATCTGTGCCCACGATCCTGTTGAACTAGACCGATATTTAAAGCATGCTTAAATCTCAATTATTACGTTATACCACTATCTTCGCACTCAGCGTACAGCTTTCAGCATGTATGACAACAGCTGCACTTCCAGATCATGAGCGCCCAAAACAATGGGGAACTATTGTTGCTCCACAGTATAATTTTTATCGAATCAGTGACACCGTTTTTCGTAGTGAACAACCCAGTGCTGAACTTATTCCTGAGTTAAAAACCAATCATATTGATGTCGTTATTAATTTAAGAAGTCGCAATAAAGATAAAACCGTCTTTTCAAAACAAAACTTTCAATTGGTTCATATCCCGATCAATACTTGGGCAATTGATCGTCATGATCTACTCAATGTCATGAAAACAATTCAAATCGCAAAAGCCCAAAACCAGAAGGTTTTAATCCATTGCTATCATGGTTCTGATCGTACTGGGGCAAGTGTTGCAATGTACCGAATTATTTTTGAGAACTGGTCTGTGAAGGATGCTTTAAATGAAATGAAGCATGGCGGTTATGGCTTCCATCCAATCTGGGGCAATATTGAAAAACTTTTTACCCCTGAAAATATAAAATGGATCCGTGAGCAACTCGCGAATCCATCTTTAACCACAAAGACCTAATTCATAGCGTTTAACGTCGGTCTAGAGGTACCCACTCGATTACCCAAGCCGACTTCATGCCTAGACTCGCATCAGAATTGATCTTCTTACGTGCTGAATCAGCAGTCTCTCTATCTTTCGATGGTCCAACCATAATACGAATACCTTTTGAGGTTGGACTCTTAGTCACTTTGTAGCCCTTGGCACGTAGTTTAGCAGCGACAGCATCTGCATTGGCTTCATTGGCGGCAAGCGCAACTTGTACCATCCATTGCTTATCACCATTTTCAAGCAAATCACGTGCTTTTTCAGCTTCCGCTTTTTTCTTTGCTTCTTCTTGTGCTCTATGTTTTTTATCCGCTTCTACTTTCTTGTCTTCCGCTTGCTTTTTCTCAGCAGCAGCTTTCTTTTCAGCATCTAGCTTACGTTTTTCATCTGCTTTTTGTTGTTCTTCTAATTTACGTTTCTTGTCTTCAGCGGCTTTTTTATCTGCTTCTGCGGTAGCTTGACGCTTCTGCTCAGCTAACTTTTTTTCAGCATCGGCTTTTTGCTTTAATTGAGCATTTTGCTGTTCAAGTTTTTTCTGCTCTGCTGCTTTCTGTTGCGCTTTGGCTTTTTCATCCTGTACCAGCTCAGGAGGAATATCAGCCCCTTCCTGTGCTGCCGCAGCAGCTGCACCACGTCTTGCATTTGCAGCGGCATACTCTTCAGCTGCTTTACGTGCAGCATCTGCTTCTGCCTGTTGTTGCGTACGTAAAAAATCAGCTGCTTTTGCTTCTTGTTCAGCAACCGCTTTTTCACGGGCACGCTTCTGCTCTTCTAACAGACGTTTTTCAGTCGCAACGTCGACAGTCAACGGCTGCAATTGTACAGGCTCACCTGCAGGTGTCGCTTTATTTTGCTGAGCTTGGCTTGTCGGCTGTGTCTCTACTTGGCTTTGGTGGATTTCTTCTTTACCTTTTAGAAGCAATGCCGCCAATAGAACACCACCACTTAATAAAACAACACCACCCATCCAGCGTTGTTTGTTATTCATTGACATTCGTCTAAATACTCCCAGACCGCTTCTAAGGTATGGAATGAACCACACACCAAAATCAGCTGATTATTATTGGTTTCTGCAAGCGCTGATTGAAATGCTGCTTGTACACAATCAAACTGTTCAACTGTCTCATACTGTAAAGCAGTTTGTAATTGTTCCAATGATGCCGCACGAGGCACAGTTAATGGTGCAATTTTCCACTTTAATACAGTATTTTTCAACAACTTGACCACAGAATCTACATCTTTGTCGGACAACATTGAAAAAACAGAGACAACTTCTGTGTACTGTTTATTGTATTCTAGGAATTTTCGCAATTGCTTTAACAAAAATTCTACACCATGCGGATTGTGTCCCGCATCAAAAATTACTGTTTTATCGTGTATTTTTCTAATCTCAAAGCGCCCTGACAATTGTGCGTTCAGGATACCTTGCGAAATCGCCTGTTGTGGAACTGTTAAACCACTCACCAAAATTGCAGCGACAGCCGCAGAAATATTTTCCAGTGCCAAGTGTCCCAAAGGAAGTTTTAAAGTCGTTCCTGAGCTTGCAAAATTCCAAGATTGGCCATCTTCTGAGTTATCATAAAAATAATCGTGGTTTAACGCATATAACGTAGCATTGGTTTCTTGTACTTTATGTTGTATAGCTTGTGGTATGTCTTGTGCACCTGCAAAAATAACGGGGATATTTGCCCGAATAATGCCCGCTTTTTCAAAAGCAATTTTTTCAATCGTATCGCCAAGCCAATCGGTATGGTCTAAGCCAATATTGGTAATCACAGCCACATCTGGATCAATCACATTGACCACATCCAGACGACCACCAAGACCGACTTCAAGTACCCAAACATCACATTGTTTTTGTTTAAAAATAACAAATGCAGCCAAAGTTGTGGCTTCAAAAAAAGATAAAGATAAATCACAAATACGGCGGGCTTGATCAACCGCAACAAAAGCATCAATCAAAGTTTGATCATCAACTTCTTGTCCAGCCAGTTTAACCCGCTCATTAAAACGATAAATATGTGGAGACTGGTATAAACCAACATTCAATCCTTGGGCATTGAGAATCGCAGCGAGTGTAGTTGTGGTTGAACCTTTGCCATTTGTTCCCGCAACGGTAATCACTTTGGCTTTGGGGTTAATCACTCCAAGTTGTTCTGCCACAGGAATCACGCGCTCTAAGCCTAAATCAATCCCTGTAACGTGAACATGGCTCCAATAATTGAGCCATGTTTGTAAATCATCAGTATTTAAAGGTGTTGTTTGGTTGTTCAAGGCAAATTCATCAGTTTCGCTACAATACGATATACAGTATCACGTAATGCGTGACGATGAACAATTTGATCGATTACACCATGATCAAGCAAAAATTCCGCACGTTGGAATGGTTCTTCCAGCTTCTCACGTACAGTTTGTTCAATCACACGTTTACCTGCAAAGCCAATCATCGCTTTAGGTTCAGCAATATGTACATCACCTAACATTGCCAATGATGCTGTTACACCACCATACACAGGATGGGTTAATACCACGATATAAGGAAGATGCGCATCTTTCATTTTTTGAATCGCCGCAGAGGTACGCGCCATTTGCATCAAAGACAACATGCCTTCCTGCATACGAGCACCACCTGAAGCAGCAAAACAAATCAGTGGTTGCTTGTCTTTAATCGCTTTTTCAGCAGCTTGTACAAAACGGTCACCGACCACAGTACCCATTGATCCAGCCATAAAGTCGAATTCAAATGCGCATGCAACCATTGCAATATTTTTAACTTGACCTTGCATCACCACAAGGGCTTCAGTTTCACCTGTTTTTTCCTGCGCTTCTTTAATACGCTCTGGATAAGGCTTGCTGTCTACAAAATGCAGAGGATCTTTTGCAGCAAATTCTTGACCAAGTTCAGTGGTCACATTATCAAAAAACCAATTTAAACGATCACGTGCTTTCATTTTCAAATGTTCATCGCATGATGGACAAACATAAGCATTGAAAGACATTGCAGTACGAGTCACGAGTGCATGACATTCAGGGCACTCAATGGTTGGTTCTGTAAACGTCGCTTTGAGTGTTTGTTGTTGGTCAGGCATATGAATGCCTGGAACTGTACGATCTGTCCACGGCGTTGTTGCGCTGAGGATTTTCCCTGATTTCACTTCTTGATTCATACTAACTCATCGAGCGCGGCTCGAAGCTCCTTGACTTTATTCACTGCTGCTTCAACAGCTTGTTCTGGTGCAAGATTTGCAAATGGTTTGACAAAAGCACTTCCGACAATCACTGCATCAGCAACTTGACCTACTGCTTTTGCAGAAGCGGCATCACTAATCCCAAAACCTACCCCAACTGGAATATCGGTAAAGGTTTTGATTTTTTCAATACGTGCTGCAACTTCCGTTGTATCCAATGTTGTTGCACCCGTTACGCCTTTTAAAGACACATAGTAAATAAAGCCACTTGCTTGTTTCACTACATGCTGAATACGTTCATCGGTAGAGGTTGGTGCAAGCAAAAAGATTTGATCCATATTGTACTTTTGCAATACTTCATCTAAATCTTGTGCTTCTTCAGGTGGTAAATCCACAACAAGTACCCCATCAACACCACAGTCATTCGCATAAGCCACAAACTTTTCATAACCAATCACTTCAACAGGGTTTAAGTACCCCATTAAAACAACCGGCGTTGTCGTGTCTTTTTGGCGAAATTCTTTAACCATATTCAAGGCATCAAAGGTATTTGTACCCGCAGCTAAAGCGCGCTCTGCTGCAAGTGCAATCACTGGACCATCTGCCATAGGATCGGAAAATGGCAATCCAAGTTCAACTACGTCTACGCCTGCTGCAACCATTTGATGTAACAATGGTACGGTTACATGTGGTTGAGGATCACCCGCCATAACATAAGAAACCAAAGCCTTACGCTGTTGAGATTTAAGCTGTGCAAAACGAGTGGCTAAACGTGACATAGGATTGTACATTCCTTGAATTGTTCAAACTTGAGGAGTTTTTAGATCATTAAACGCCAGTAAACAAACTCAAAATAGATTTATTTACGGTTTAATCATCCAAATGTATAAATACAAGACACTGCATTGTAACGCTATTTTTTACTCAAAGGATAGAGTCACATAGTCGCTCTCGCATATCTTGTTTTATATCACAAATAATAAAACAACCCATGGATACATTTAGCGCTATTTTCAAGTTGAGGACAATGATCAAAGCTACCTATTTTCAAGCTTGTGAAAAAATATCAATATAAGTAAAAAATAAAGTTAAATCATAATCCTATAACTAAAAACCTTATCACCCACATTACTTAATTATTTTTCAGAAATTGCAAAAGCTGTTTATACTAGTCAGGATTCTGATTTTTTATCTCCTCTTATGACCACACATTCTCAGGCTAAAGTGCAAGCCAGCGTGCTTGCGCTCTTGCCGCTTATTGTTTTTTTAGCCATTTTTTTAGGCAGTGGTATTTATCACACGATCATTGGTACTGAATTTGCTTTTTATCAAGTGAAAGCCCCTATTGCTGCTCTTCCTGCAATTATTTTAGCCATCCTGCTGTATAGAGGGAAAATCAATGCCGCTATAGAAACATTTTTGCATGGTGCAAGCCATCCCAATTTAATTTTGATGTTTATGGTCTTTATGCTTGCAGGGGCCTTTGCCAGCGTAACCAGTGCAATCGGTAGTGTGGACTCCACTGTTCAATTTGGTTTATCAATTATTCCATCTGAATTTGTCCTTCCGATGCTTTTCATCATTTCAGCATTTATTGCCACAGCAATGGGAACATCGATGGGAACCATTGCAGCATGTGCACCAATTGCTTTTGGTTTTTCTCAAGCAACGGATATTCAACCTATTTATGCAATTGGTGCTGTGGTCAGTGGGGCAATGTTTGGTGATAATTTGTCCATGATTTCAGACACCACCATTGCAGCTACTCGAAGCCTAAATGTAGAACTGCGTGATAAATTTCGGGTAAATATCTGGATTGCACTTCCTGCTGCGATCATCACCATATTAATTTATATTTTGACCAGCCATCATGCACAAACTATTGAATATAAAAGTTATAACCTATGGCTTATTTTGCCTTATGTAATCGTATTCTTTTTAGCATTTACACGTTTGCATGTGCTTGCAGTACTGACCATTGGAATAGTACTTTCTGGTTGTCTTGGCATCATTGAAAATCCTGAATTTACCCTGCTTAAATACAATGCCGCTATTTATGATGGTTTTGTTGGTATGTTTGAAGTTGCCTTACTTTCTATGTTCTTAGGTGGTTTATCTGCCATTATGCAAAAAGAAGGGGGGTTAGAATGGTTAATTCAACATATTTATGCCTTAACCCGCCGATTTAAAATCGGTCAGCAACATGCGGGAGAAATTGGAATTAGCTTTCTTGTGGTTTTCTCAAATGTGTTTGTTGCAAATAATACGGTTGCCATCATCTTATCTGGAGACATGGCAAGAGAAGTTGCCAAAGAATATGCTGTTGATCCCAAACGTGCAGCCGCATTTATGGATATTTTCTCTTGTGTGGTTCAGGGTTTGATTCCATACGGCGCTCAACTTTTACTTGCATGCTCAATTGCCAAACTGTCCCCTGTTGAACTAATTGGTTCAATTTATTATTGTTGGGTATTGGCGATATTTGCAGTATTGGCAATCGTATTTAGATTTCCTAAGTTAAAAAGAACTTGAAACCATGTTAAATCAGGGTTTTAAAAACCAATTCAACAATCAGATCAACCAGCACTTTGTGCATAAATTAAAAAAATACAATCATACTAAGCACTTTGATCGCAGTAACGCGATCTAAGGTGCTTGACTTTTGAAGCTAACTTTATTTGCACTGGTTTTTTATGTTGACTTCAACTTTTGTTTTTTCTCTAATAAGGTTTGCCCACTAAAAGCCTTATATGCTCTGGTTAAAGCAGACTGATCTGAATAACCTAAATGCATTGCAATTTCACTGAATGGCATTTGGCTTTCCAATAAAAATTCACAACGTTTCATTCGCTCAATTTCTACAATTTTCTTAAACGATGTCTGTAAGTCACTTAACTGTCGTTGTAAAGTCCGTGTAGATATATGAAGTTCTTGAGTGAGTTCTTCTATTTTTGGTGCTTGTTGTTTTAATTTTAAATATTCCGCCACAATCAAATGTAAGCGTTGAGCAATGGTTTCATAACGAGGTTTAGACGCAATGGCCTCCTCTGCCTGCTTGACCAACAACTGCATTAAGGATGGATCTGCCTGTTGGATTTTTAAATTTAAACCTGCTGAGGCTAAGACAAAACTGTATTGCGGTTGATGGAAAGAGACTTCACAGTCGTAGAACTTTTGATAATGATACATTGCCATTTGTGGTGCATGAGCAAAACGCACCGCATGTAATGGAAATTGATTTGGCGGTACAATTTTACGTGCGAGATGCATCATTAACGCATTGGTAAATTCATTTATAAGAATGTATTTTTCATGATGAAAGGGCCAAATTAAATGTACATATTCCCCCTTGAGCCGCATTTGCATTGGAATAACTTCATCACCATCAATCACCAAACGGCTAAAACGCATAATATTTTGTAACGCTTCTGCGACAGTTGTACTTCGCGATGCCATATAGCCCAAAACCCCAAAATGTTCAGGTCGAACATATTCTGCCATTTCAAAAACAATCTGAGGACAATCTAGCACTTGTTTGGTTTTTTCAATCAGTTGATGAAAGAAGAAATAGGAAGATTGTGTATCAATCGGCTGCGATAGAATTTCAATTAAATGTTTTTTTTCATCCGCTTGTAAGAAATCAAGGGTCGCAAGATCAATCCCTTGTTCAGACAAATACATCTGCCAAAGATGAAAATAACCATTAGGGATCTGTAATTCATGCATAGTCTTGCACTCTTTTATGATCATTAAAGTAAAAAACTGACATTCCAAATTTTCATTTTGTCGTAAAATGTATAAAAAATGGCAATATCTGTCAAAACAAACTTGCAAATTCCCGACATACTGAATTCATCAACAGCAATGCAAGTAAAATAAAATGAATGCATTAGTTAAATATCAGGTCGATCCTGTGGTTCGAACCAAGCTCAACTTTAAACTTGAAGAAGTACCGCGCTTCTGGTTTGGAGGAGATCCATTCCGCACGCGACTATTTGACGCACTAAGTCTTACCTTCCCAGATGGTGAGCGCTATTTCATTGAAAGTGTCCGTCTATTTCGTAATAAAATCACCGATCCAGATTTACAACAACGTGTTGCGGATTTTATTCGTCAAGAAGCACAACATGGCATTGCCCATGACAAAATGAATCAAGTCATGAAAGATCAAGGCATGCCTGTTGATCAATTTATCCAGTTTTTAAGTAAAATTTTTAAATTTGAACTGACTCAGCGCTCGCCTCAATACAATATTGCTATGACAGCAGCAGCAGAACACTTAACTGCTTTGATGGCAGAAACATTTTATCGCCATAAAGTAACGCTATCTGAAGCACATCCTTATGTACGAGCGTTACTGGCATGGCATTCTATTGAAGAAATGGAACATCGTGATGTTGCTTTTGATGTCATGAAACAGGTTGGAGAGGTGCCAGATAACTTACGTCGATTTGCTTTAGCCTTTACCACAATAATGATGTTCAACTTTACCCTATACCGTGCCAATATCATGCTTAAACATGATGGATTCAGCCGTATAGAACGTTTAAAAATGGCAACACAAGGATTACCTTGGTTCTTCGGTAAAAAAGGGATTTTATCTGCAATGAAAGGTGAATATTTGGACTGGTTTAAAAAAGATTTTCATCCTAGTCAACACCCTGTAATTCGACAATATCAAGTTTGGGTCGATACGATGGCTGAAACCAATGATCCTATTCAAGCAGGTGAAGCATTTTGGCAGGCTGGATTATAGCCGTCTTGATATAAACTGATCAGTTCTGTCTTGAATAAGGCTTTGAACTGAATAATGCGAGAAATAAAACAATGAATGCATATGTAAAACACCAAGTTGATCCTGTGGTTCGCAGCAATTTAGATTTTAGATTGAATGAAGTTCCACGCTTTTGGTTTGATAATGACCCTTTTCGTACCCGTATGTTTGATGCCCTGAGTTTGACCTTTCCTGTAGGGGAAAGATATTTCATTCAAAGTGTTCGGGCACTGCGTGACAAAATTACCGATCCAAATTTACAGCAACGTGTCACAGATTTTATTCGACAGGAAGCACAGCATGGTATTGCACATGACAAAATGAATGAAGAAATGCTGCACCAAGGCATGCCTGTTGACCAGTTTGTAAAATTTATGAGTGCGCATTTCGAACATATACTCAAACATCGTTCCAAACAGTACAACATTGCTATGACTGCCGCAGCAGAGCATCTCACAGCGTTAATGGCAGAAACTTTTTATAGTAAAAGGGAAACTTTAGCCGATGTTCATCCTTTTGTGCGGGCCCTATTTGCTTGGCATGCAATTGAAGAAATGGAACATCGAGATGTTGCTTTTGATGTCATGAAAGAGGTTGGAGAAGTCCCTGAAAACTTACGTAAATTTGCGCTTGCCTTTGTCACTTTACAAATGTTTGGATTTACCTTCTACCGTGCCAATGTCATGCTCAAATATGATGGATTTAGTCGTTTCCAACGCGCTAAATTTGCTATCAAAGGCATTCCATGGTTTTTTGGGAAACAAGGTAAATTATCTGCAATGCGTGAACAATATCTAGACTGGTTTAAGCCTAATTTTCATCCTAGCCAACATCCTGTGATACGACAATATCAGGTTTGGATAGATGTGTTGGCTGAAACCAATGATCCTATTCAAGCCGGTGAAGCTTTTTGGAAAGCAGCTTTATAAAATTAAAAACCTTAGAGTCGGAACAGCTTTACCATTTAGCATAATGCTGTTCCAACAAACCATAGACTTGATTTAATTGAATACACTCACCAATTTCAGATTCTACAGTTCCACTAATACGTGATTGCCATTGACTAAACTGGCTTCCTACCAAACGTAAATTTAGATTTTCAAACCTACGCCAGCCTGTTTCCACTGTCAGATTTAATTTATGATCTAAAGAACGAATTGACCACACGTTTACATCTAACTTTTCAAAAAGCACATCTGCAACTGGGTATAGAATACCATTGACCCAAAGACAATTTTCATTGCCAAAACTCTCATTCACCCCTGAAGCTAGATTTAACCCTATACGATTTCCTTGCGTATCCCAAAAGTTACACGATAGCCAAAACCACGCTGTTTCTGGTCTTAAAAACCCACAAGTATCATCTAGAGATGCCAATGTTTTTTCATTAAAATCTATACGCACTTTATTTTTATTGATAAAGAAACCTTCTACAGCCAATGTTGTTTTTTTTTGCGTATAGGTCCAACCATTAATGCCGTTGGGGCTACATAAGCTTAAAGGTTCTGTTCCTGCACAGAAAATGCGGGCTTTTAACTGCTCTTCTCCACTTCTTGTCGCTCGAATATAACGCACACCATTCGCATGTTGCATTTCAAATTCAAAAGGTGACTTATTAAAGTGGCTTTGGCTGTATAAAGGTTGTTCATCTAAAGCTGTGCCACGCCCTAAGATTGTATTGGCATTCCATTCAAAAACGTCATTATTAGAATGGTCATATATATAAATAAAACCATGCCCAGCCCAACCAATATCTGCAATTGCGATACCAATTGAATAATGTTCATGCTGGATACCACAAAATTTAAATTTTTTATATTTTAAATGCTTACGCCAACCAGTTAATACTTTGCCATACGGTGTTTTGTAGATGTATTGATTGACATTAATCTTACTTGGAATATCTTTAAAACGCCCATAACGGGGTTGACCATTGCTTTGTATTAAATCCATGTGAATTCCCAATCCTTTTATAAGGGAAATATTAGACTTTAGTCGGTTCTTTGATTATTGCTATTTTTTTGAATATAGCAACACTATCTCACACCCAATCAATCCATTTTTATCATGATTAAACCTATCGACCATTTGGTTGATATGTAAAATATTACTTTGTAGCCCGCCACAGTTTTGTCTGAGGCTTGATATCTGAAATTTACAAGTAGATTAATACCAAACACCTAAGGGAATAAAAGGGAATAAAAACGATCAGGTATCACCCACCAACTCTTCACGCATCATGTAAACGACAAGAAAGGACTGATATTCTAGGCACTATAAATGCTATTGAAGAGATAAGATACAATAACGATAGTTTCTTAAAAATGATTGAATAGATAATCACTACAATGATAAGCGCACCAACTGTATCCACATCAAGAACTTTTATTCATTATGGCGAGCGAGTTCAGAAAAGTTGATGTAGTTACTTAGATATTTTAAACCAATCGATTGAATTATATTAATTTTTAGTTCTATTGTGTAATATTGATTTTCTCCGTTTATGTTATATATGTTAATAGAGTTTTTGCACTCAAGCTGTAGTCAATCTTAACAGGTTCTGCCTATTTTTCTCACACATTTATTTAATTAAAAGTTAAATCTAGTCAAAAAAAGAGGCGCTTGGCCTCTTTTTTAAATCATTGTCTAACCTAGAATTGACTCTTCATCTACAACTTTTAAAGCAATATATAAAATCAGATAATCTTTCCATGTGGAATTTGATCAATTAACTTTTGTGGTGCTTTAAAACGCTCGCCATATTTTGCTTCAAGCGTGTTCGCTCGAACTAAAGCTTTCTCTAAACCATATTGATTCAAAAATTGAATCGCACCTCCTGTCCATGGTGCAAAACCAATACCAAAAATTGAACCAATATTGGCATCAATCACAGATTCCAATACATTCTCTTCATAGCAACGTAAAGTATCTAAAGCCT
Organism: Acinetobacter legionensis; assembly: GCF_048552295.1. Taxonomy (NCBI): domain Bacteria; kingdom Pseudomonadati; phylum Pseudomonadota; class Gammaproteobacteria; order Moraxellales; family Moraxellaceae; genus Acinetobacter; species Acinetobacter legionensis. The sequence continues at coordinate 78,905 of NZ_JBIMCW010000014.1, read as the reverse complement.
GAACAAATAAGAAACGGTCAATCATTTCTTGTTCTGAAATATCAACATCTTTCTTCCAGTGACTTAAACCATCCCACAGATGCTTTTTGCCACCTTCTGGATACTCGTAAAATCCTGCTCCTGCAGCCTTTCCTTTACGTTCAAATGTATGAATCATGGTTTCAATGACATCATCTGCGCCTGAAAGTGGTAAGTCTTTACCTTCTGCTTGAAGTGCTTTACGAGTTTCTTTAGCAACATGTTCAGAAAGTGTGAGTGCCACTTCATCTTGAATTGCCAATGGACCAACTGGCATTCCTGCTTTGAGTGCAGCCATCTCAATACGCGCAGGATGCACACCCTCATGCAGCAAGCGTAAACCTTCTTGCACAAATGTACCAAACACACGGCTGGTAAAAAATCCACGACTATCATTGACTACAATAGGTGTTTTACCAATTTGTTGCACATAATCATAGGCTTTTGCCAAAGTTTCAGCAGAGGTATTTTTACCTTTGATGATTTCGACCAGTTGCATTTTATCGACAGGGCTAAAGAAATGTAGACCAATAAAATGCGTATCGTCTTTAGAAGCTTTAGCTAAACCTGTGATCGGTAATGTTGATGTATTGGAAGCCATAACACCATCATCTGCAAGAAATTGTTCCGCTTCTTGCGTCACTTTGGCTTTTAATTCTTGGTTTTCAAAAACCGCTTCAATAATCAGATCGCAGCCTTTTAAATCCTCTGCGGATGCAGTTGCTGTAATTAAACTTAAAACTTGATCACGTTTTTCAGCGGTCATACGACCTTGTGAAACACGTTTATCTAATAGTTTTTGGCTATATGCTTTACCCTTTTCAGCATTTTCAGTAGATACATCTTTTAGAACGACTTGAATACCTTTGATTGCTGTCGAATACGCAATACCAGCCCCCATCATGCCAGCACCAAGAACACCGACTTTGGTCGCTTGCCACTTGGCAATATTTTTAGGTCGGCTTACACCTGCTTTGATTGCATTCAAGCCGTGCCAGAATGTTCCAATCATATTCTTTGCAACTTGCCCTGTTGCAAGGTAAGTAAAGTAGCGCCCCTCTATACGGAAAGCTGTATCTACATCAACTTGAGCCCCTTCAACGGCAGCAGCCATGATCGCTTCAGGCGCCGGATAACAGCCCTTGGTTTTATCACGTAGCATTGCAGGAGCAATTGCGAGAACTTGAGCAACTGCAGGGGTTTTTGGGTCTCCACCCGGAATTTTATAACCTTTTACATCATAAGGTTGTTGTGATTTTGGATTGGCTTTGATCCAAGCAATCGCTTTATTCATCATGTCTTGCTCATTATCTGCAAGCTCATTGACTAAGCCTAGAGACTTGGCTTTATCTACTCCAAATTGCTTACCTTCCATGAGGAATGGGAATGCATTTTGCAAACCAAGCAAACGCACCATACGCACGACACCACCGCCGCCAGGAAGTAAGCCCAGTGTTACTTCAGGTAGACCTAATTTGGTTTTAGGATCATTTAAAGCAATACGATAATGACAACTTAAAGCAATTTCCCATCCACCACCTAATGCTGTTCCGTTAATTGCCGCAACCACAGGAACACCTAAAGTATCAATTGTACGAAGATCACCTTTTAGCTTTGCAGTCATATCAAAGAATTCAGTGGCATGTTCTGGCGTGGCCTCGATCAGCTCATCCAGATCACCGCCCGCAAAAAAAGTTTTTTTCGCAGAGCGATAAATCACACCTGTTAGGTCTGTTTCAGATTTAAGTTTAGAAACAATATTTTCTAAAGCCACACGAAAATCAGCATTCATGGTATTTGCAGACTGGTTGGGAGAGTCCATCGTTAAAATAACAATACCATCCGCATTTTTTTCATATTGAATTGCACTCATTATTATTCTCCTTATACCAACTCAATAATGGTCGCAATACCCATGCCACCACCTACACATAATGTTGCTAGACCACGTTTTTTACCTTGACGTTCTAATTCATCGAGTAACGTACCGAGAATCATTGCACCTGTTGCACCCAACGGATGCCCCATTGCAATTGCCCCCCCATTCACATTGACTTTTTCAGCTGGGACTTTAAGTTCAGTCATAAAGCGCATCACTACAGATGCAAATGCTTCATTCACTTCAAAGAGATCAATATCATCTATGCTAAGACCTGCTTTTGCCAACGCCTTACGCGCAGCAGGTGCAGGGCCTGTTAGCATGATGGTTGGATCTGTTCCAACCAATGCCGTTGCCAACACTTTTGCACGTGGCTTTAAACCTTGCTCTTTGACTGCTTTTTCAGAAGCAATCAGCACCACTGCTGCACCATCTACGATACCCGATGAGTTTCCAGCATGATGTACATGGTTAATTTTTTGCGCTTCTGGATATTGTTGTAATGCAATCGCATCAAAGCCCATTCCACCCATCATTTCAAAACTTGGATTGAGTTTTGCCAAGCCTTCAGCAGTTGTAGTTGGTTTAATGAATTCATCTTTGTCAAGAATCGTAACACCAGCTTTATCTTTAACAGCAACCACTGACTGATCAAAGCGACCTGCAGCCTGTGCAGCAGCAGCTTTACGTTGGGAGTTGGCAGCAAACTCATCCACATCTGTACGACTATAACCATCTAGCGTGGCAATTAAGTCCGCTCCAATCCCTTGAGGAACAAAATGTGATTTTAAATTTGTTTCAGGGTCTAACGCCCAAGGTCCACCATCAGAACCCATTGGAATACGTGACATAGACTCTACGCCGCCAGCAACAACAATGTCTTCCCAGCCTGAACGTACTTTTTGTGCAGCCATATTGACGGCTTCAAGACCTGAAGCACAGAAACGGTTGATTTGCACACCGGCAACATCATTGTCCCAACCTGCTGCAATTGCAGCAGTTTTAGCAATATCACCGCCTTGATCGGCAATTGGTGTTACACAACCCAGTACGATATCGTCTACTTTTGAAGTATCAAGCTGATGACGATCTTTCAATTCATTGAGCAATGTGGTTAATAATGTAATTGGTTTCACTTCATACAGTGAACCATCTTTTTTTCCTTTTCCGCGTGGTGTGCGAATGGCATCAATGATGTAAGCCTCGCTCATAGCTGTTCCTTCTTATGACTTCTAGGTTGTTATCTGCTTTGAGTGTACGTTATAAAGTTGAGAGTTCAATGACGAGAACGAAATAGTCAGTTGATATTTTTTGTCAATTGGCTGGTTCGTTCTGAATGGGAAAACGAAAACAAATCGCGTATTTCAATTAAGTGCCAATCTCATTGCACATCTGCTGTTACGAGAAAAACCACATGCAACTTCATACTCAAGTTTATGCTCAAGATAGAGAGGCATCTCAAGCGCATTGATCTTTTCAAAGCCTAATTTTTCATAAAATGGCCTATTCCAAATCACATCATGAAAGGTAGTTAATGTCACAGCATCACAGCCCTCTCCCTGAGCTATAGTAATCGCATATTCAATCAATTGCCGACCAATCCCTTGTTTTTGAAATGCGGCACTCACATCTAGTTCAATGATATATAAATCAAGTACTTGTCTTTCTGCATATAAAAAGCCTGTAGCTTGATTCTTTTGATTAATCGCGATAAATGCATAAGCAGAAGAAATCAATTGTAAGTGATGTTGTGCTGACAATACGGGGCTTTCGACAAGCCAAGATAACTCGGGAATACTTGAAAATGCTTGTGTAGCAGATTTTTCTATTTCGATCAGTTGCGCTATATCCGAAGGATTAATTTTTCTAATTAAACATGCCATCTATGTATCCAGTATAAAAACATTCAAATCTCACCTAATTACTTAGCTCAAATCTAAAATAAGCAGGTGCGATATTCTCTTTTTTCACAATCATCACTAATATTATTCAATGCGCTATTGAGTGGATAAATCTAAATGATAGAATTGATTAAAATCAGACTCCTGATATTCTGAAAAAGAAGCACCTTTAATAAAGCCAAATTTTTTATACAAGCAAATTGCGGGTTCAAAAGATAAGTGTGTTCCCGTTTCCAAACTCAATTTTTGGTATTTACGTTGTTGAGCAATCATTAAAAGATGTTTCAGCATTTCTGTTGCAGCACCTTTACGTAAATGTTGGGGATGTGTCCGCATGGACTTTAATTCGGCATGTGTAGATGAAAGCTCTTGAATTGCACCACAAGCTAAAAGTTCATTTTGCTCCCAAAGGGTAAAAAAGCTAATCTCTGGTTGTTGTAACGCAGTTAGATCTAATGCAAAACTATGCTCAATCGGTGAGTTTTTATGCATACCATGTAAGTGAATTCTGAGTAAATCTTGTACCTGCATATCATCAAACTCAGCCAGCCTAATCATTTTTTAATACCCTATTTGTTTAAAATTCTTTTGCTTTATCGCTTATATCTTACAAGATATTTTAGCTGAAATGCTCAGGCATAAAAAAGCCCAAGTGATACTTGGGCTTAGGATCAACAAAAATACTTTTGAATTCATCTATGTTTGATTAATGATAACCATGCAATTGACGATAAAGCCCTGGGGTAACCCCTGTCCATTTTTTAAATGCGCGATGGAAGGTACTGGTTTCACTAAAGCCCACTTGTTGTGCTACATCCTCCAAGGTTAAATCCGGATTTAACAACAAATGAATCGCTGCATCACGACGCAAGGCATCTTTAACGCCTTGGTAACTCTTACCTTCTGCAGCTAAGCGGCGGCGCAAGGTTTGTGGTGATAAATACAACATTGAAGCCACATCATTTAAGGTTGGCATTTCTTCACCAATTTGACTCTTTAAGACTTCACGAATACGAGAAGTTAAAGAATTGGTATTTTTAAACTTCACCAAAAGCTGAGCAGGCGCAGCTTTTAAAAACTCTTCTAAACTTGCTTCATCCTGACGAATCGGTAAATCCAAATAGTCAGCGGCAAAAGTAATTTCAGTACGTGGCATATCAAATTGCATCACAGGTGCAAAGAACAGCGCATCATACTCATCTGCATGATTTGGACGCGGGTAACCAAAATGTACCCGTTCTAAAGGAATACGACGTTCAATTAACCATGAAGCTAAACCATGCCAAATCATCAGCATACTTTCAGTAATAAAATGATCAGGATCCATGGTTTTTGGAATCAGTGGTACTAAACGCGCTTCATGTTTATCACGTTCAACTGCGACCGACCACTCATCCCCAAATAATTTATAAAATTGTGATGATAACTCTAAAGCATCACCCAAAGTTTTAGCGTGGATAATCAATTGGCACATAATGGCAAAAGACCCCAAACGACGAGGTTGGATATCAAAGCCAACATGTTCATCTTGGGTCACCATCCACAGCATTTTTACAAAACGTGTATATTGCTCTGGTGAAATACGTGCTTTAGGTTGGCGAAGTAACTCTGCTTCTATGCCAACATGTGAAAGTAAGGTGTCAACGTCCATTCCTAGACGCTTCACACCTGTTAAGGCGGCATTCACAAAATGGATACTGATCGTATCACGACTCATGGTAAATCCTTCACTCTCTTTGATGTTCACTAACAATTGACCTAAATGACGCTAAAAAATGTTTTATTGGCGATTTACAACAGTGCAGATCACCTTTTTACATCATAAATTGCCGAAATGATCAAGGTAAATGGCTGAACATGACATTGTTTTGTTAATTTTATATTTCTATTATGGGTCTAAAATCAAGACACTATTGGTAAAAACAATTATGACAACAGCTTTAAAGGGATTGAAAGTACTCGATTTTTCCACTTTATTACCTGGTCCATTTGCAACTTTATACCTTGCAGACTTAGGTGCAGAAGTGATCCACATTGAATCACCAACGCGTCCAGATCTGGTTCGCTTGTTCCCGCCTTATGCCAATGGACAAGCAACTTCACACAGTTATCTCAACAGAAATAAGCAATCCGTCACTTTAGATTTAAAAGACCCTATCAGTATTGAACAAGTCAAACAAAAGATTTCCGAGTTTGATATTGTTGTTGAACAGTTTCGTCCGGGGGTAATGCAACGTTTGGGCTTAGATTATCCAACCTTGGCTGAAATTAACCCGCGTTTAATTTACTGTTCAATTACGGGTTATGGTCAAACAGGCTCATATAAAGACAAAGCTGGACATGATATTAACTATATTGCACTGTCTGGTATCGCTGGACATTGTGGTCGTCAAGACAGTGGGCCACCGCCGATGGGGATTCAAATCGCAGATGTGGCAGGAGGCTCCTTACATGCTGTCATTGGCATTCTTGCTGCTGTAGTGGAACGTCAAAGTAGCGGTCTGGGTCAATATATTGATATTTCCATGACCGATTGTGTGGTGGGACTCAATAATATGGCAGCAGCAGCCAGTTTAGCTGGTGGTCAGCACCAACAACGTGAATCAGAACAGCTCAATGGAGGAACCTTTTATGATTACTATGAAACTGCCGATGCTCGTTATTTATCTATTGGTAGCTTAGAGCCACAATTTATGACAGGACTGGCAAGCGCCTTAGAATTGCCAATCCTTCTACAAAAAGGTGCTTCTTTCGATACTGAAGATCGTCAAATGGTCAAACAAGCGATTCGAGATAAAATTAAAAGTAAAAATCTGGCTGAATGGAATCAACTGTTTGAGCAACTGGACGTTTGCGTAGAACCCGTACTGAGATTAGATGAAGCACTACAGTCCCAAATTTCACAACAACGCAATTGGGTGGTTAATGTTCCATTGAAGCCCAATTCTGATCAAACTGAACCACAGTTAGCCTGTCCAATTAAGTTTTCAAGATCACAAATGCAATATCACTATATTGGCCAGCAATTGGGTGAAGGGAAATGGTAATTACCCAGTTAATACAACACAATTCAAGTTAAATAAAATTACAATTCTGTCATTTTCTTTACAATTTGTATAATTTGTAAGCTCAGCATCCTGTGTAATCTTAATTCTAAATAAGTTACACAGGTGGCCTAATTTTCTCGAATCAATTTTAATCCATCGTTTTTAATTAATTTTTAAATAAAATTTAGTAGTTTAAAAACAATAGATTAAATTGACCAAAAATATTCAAAAAGCCAATATTCATTTATTAAAAAATTATCACCATGAGATAAAATACTCACATTAATTACAATTAAAAGTCAAAAATAATAGATTTTTATACAAATATGAGAGTATTATAAATAATTAGTTACAAAGTGTTATCAAGGTCACCAAATATGAATAAATCTAAAGGTCACTTTTATTGGGCTATCAGCTTATTATCTTTATGTAGTTCTTTTCAAAGTGCTCATGCAGCTGAAGCATTTAATGCAGAAAGCCCATGGATGTTTGGTGATTGGAACGGAAAAAGAACCGAGCTCCAACAAAAAGGTTATGACTTCAGCTTCGGCTACACTGGCGAATTAGCCACCTTATTAGATTCAAAAAACCATTCAAGCCATGGAACTGAGTATGCAGACCAGTTTGCAATTGGTAGTCATGTAGACTTGGAAAAAGTGCTTGGATGGAAAGACACTGAAGCCCAAATCACCATCACTGAACGTAATGGTCGTTCATTGTCTCAAACCTCTGATGCCCTTGCAGGACAACTCAGCTCAACCCAAGAAGTTTGGGGTCGTGGTCAAACTTGGCGCTTAACTGATTTTTGGATCAAGAAAAAATTCTTTGATCAAAAATTAGATATTAAAATGGGTCGTTTTGGCGAAGGTGAGGATTTTAACAGCTTTGACTGTGATTTTCAAAATCTCGCACTTTGTGGCTCTCAAGTGGGTAACTGGGTAGGCGATCAGTGGTATAACTGGCCTGTTAGCCAATGGGCTGCGCGGGTTAAATATAACATCCAATCTGACTTATATGCTCAAGTTGGCGCTTATGAATATAATCCTGAAAACTTAGAACGTGGCAAAGGATTTAACTTAAGTACAGATGGTTCACATGGTGCAATTATTCCTGCGGAAATCGTTTGGCAACCGAAACTCAGTGTTGCAAAATTGCCAGGTGAATACCGTTTGGGCTATTACTACAGTACTGTCGATACACAACGCATTAAAAATCCAAATGAAACAGATCATAAACAAGGTGGATGGCTGGTTGCCAAGCAACAACTTACAGCACATCACGGTGATGCACGTCGTGGCTTAACGGGTTTTATTAATTTAACCCTTCATGACTCAGACACAAACACTGTCGACAATATGCAAAATATTGGATTGGTCTATAAAGGTCCTTTCGATGCGCGTCCTCAAGATGATGTCGCAATTGGTTTTTCTCGTATCAGCATCAACAATGATGTGAATAACACTCAAATTCGTCAACAAGATGAAGAGTACAACACTGAAATTTACTACGGTGTACATGCAACAAATTGGCTGACGATCCGTCCAAATGTGCAATATATTCGTCATGTAGGTGCATATAAAGATGGTGAAAATGCATGGGTTGGCGGTATCAAATTCCAAACTGCATTCTAGTGTTATAGATCATAAATATTTCGATGCCATTTTAACTCTTTCTCTCCCCTCGCATCGAAATATTTAAAATCTAAAAATTTAAACAATGTGCTTCATCACTCCTTAATGGGAAGGTAAAGCGTAGAAAATTAATCAAATAGATAGGTGGTCAATATGCAAACTCCATCTTCAGGACTCAGAACCCTAACAATTGTGATTGCAATTGTTTTCGGTGTAGTTCTATTAGGCGGCGGAGTATGGCTGGCAGCACTGGGTGGGTCTTGGTACTACATCATTGCCGGTATACTTTTCATTGCAACAGCAATCTTATTACGCAAATTAAATAGTTCTGCTTTATACGTCTATTCAGCATTAGTACTCGGCACAGTTGTCTGGGGACTATGGGAAGTCGGTTCAGACTTCTTCGCGCTTGCACCGCGTTTAGATATTTTAGGTGTGTTTGGCTTATGGCTACTCATTCCAGCAGTGACACGTGGTTTCGATGCCAAAGGTGCTAAAATTGTACTCTCAGGTACATTGGCGATCACCATAGCGGTTATGGCTTATTCTATCTTTAATGATCCACAAGAAATTCGTGGGACATTAACCAGTAAACAGCCAACACCAGCAGCGATTGATGGTATTGCAGATGCAGACTGGCCAGCTTATGGTCGGACTCAATCAGGTTTACGCTATTCGCCTTTGAACCAAATCAACTCAGAGAATGTTAAAGATCTTAAAGTTGCTTGGACCTATCGTACAGGCGAAGTCAAGACGGAAAATGACTCAGGCGAGACGACCAATCAAGTCACACCGATTAAAATCGGTAACAACATGTACCTGTGTACAACACACCAAAAATTGGTTTCTCTTGATCCTTCTACAGGTAAAGAGAAATGGGTATTTGATCCTAAACTCAAAGCCGATAATACTTTCCAACATTTAACTTGTCGTGGTGTTTCTTATTACGATGCAGATAATACCGTTGGGTTCGCTGCAAGTTTACAAGCTAAAAAATCGACTTCTACAGAATGTCCTCGTAAAGTTATTTTACCAGTCAATGATGGTCGTATTGTTGCTGTAAACGCTGAAACAGGTAAAGCATGTTCTGACTTTGGTCATAACGGTGAAGTTGATTTACAGAAAGACATGCCATTCCCTTATCCAGGTGGTTATATTCCAACATCACCTCCAGTTGTAACAGGCACTACCATTATTATTGGTGGTTCAACAACTGATAACTATTCTACTCAAGAGCCTTCTGGTGTTATCCGTGGTTATGATGTAAATACAGGTGCATTGCTTTGGGTATTTGATACTGGTGCTGAAAATCCGAATCAGATTCCGGGTCCTGGTCAGAAATATGTCCAAAACTCACCGAATGCATGGGCTCCGCTGGCATATGATGCAAAACTCGATATCGTTTATGTACCAACAGGTGTAGGTACACCAGATATTTGGGGTGGTAACCGTACAAAACTGCATGAACGTTATGCAAACTCAATGCTAGCAATCAATGCTACAACAGGTAAATTGATCTGGAACTTCCAAACAACTCACCATGATTTATGGGATATGGATGTACCATCACAACCAACCTTAGCGGATATCAAAGATAAAACTGGGCAAACTGTTCCAGCAATCTATGTATTGACTAAAACAGGAAATGCCTTTGTTTTGGACCGCCGTAATGGTAAAGCAATTGTACCGATTAACGAACGTCCAGTACCACAAAGTGTAAAACGTGGTCCGCAAACTAAAGGTGAGTTTTATTCTCCAACACAACCGTTCTCAGACTTTAACTTAGCTCCTCAAGAAAAATTAACGGATAAACAAATGTGGGGTGCAACCATGTTTGACCAGTTAATTTGTCGTGTGTCATTCCACAAGTTAAATTATGACGGTATTTATACCCCACCTTCAGAAAACGGAACTTTAGTTTTCCCTGGTAACTTGGGTGTATTTGAATGGGGTGGCTTATCACTTAACCCTGATCGTCAAATCGCAGTCATGAATCCAATTGGCCTACCTTTTGTCAGTCGATTGATTCCTGCTGATCCTAACCGTAAACAAACAGCTAAAGGTGCAGGCACAGAAGCGGGTGTTCAACCCATGTACGGTGTTCCTTACGGTGTTGAAATCAGTGCATTCCTTTCACCATTTGGCTTACCATGCAAACAACCTGCATGGGGTTATGTTGCTGGTGTAGATTTGAAAACGCATGATGTTGCTTGGAAACGTCGTATTGGTACAATTCGTGACAGTATGCCAGGTATTCCATTGCCACCATTTAAAATGGGTGTGCCAATGTTAGGTGGTTCGATCTCAACTGCGGGTAATGTGATGTTCATTGGAGCAACTCAAGATGATTACATCCGAGCGATCAATGTCAGCAATGGTGATGAGCTATGGAAAGGTCGTCTACCTGCGGGCGGGCAAGCAACACCAATGACCTATGAAAGCAATGGTAAACAATACGTTGTGATCATGGCGGGTGGTCATGGTTCATTTGGTACCAAAATGGGTGACTCTATCGTTGCTTATGCATTACCAGATAAATAATATTAAATTGAGGTAAATAAAAAACAGGTCTTGATGACCTGTTTTTTATTGCTTTATTTTAACCCATACCATTGTCTGAAAGTGAATCTGCTTTTTGAATGAGACGGATATTCTATCCCCTGTTTGATAGCGATATCCAATCCTTAAAATGCCCTGCTCTTTACCTGACCATCAAAATGAAAACAATCTTCAATACGAATTTTTTGCACAGGTGAAAGTTGGTCAAAATCAAACCATCGATACTCTGAATGCTCATCACTTAAATTGATTGGCTGATCGCTCTGCAATGTACACTTAAACATAAATGCGTGGGAATTTACTGCAGAATGATAATAAACCCCTGATAAATATTCGATCGAAACTTCACAACCTAATTCTTCTTGGCATTCACGAATTAGCGCTTCATGCACTGTTTCACCTTGATCCAATCCACCACCAGGTAAACCCCATGCACAATCAGCATAAGTCGCTTTCAATAATAAGACTTGTCGATTTTCATTAAAAATCACAGCGTGCGAACTCAAACGATAAAAATCATGAAATCCCATTGCTCAGAACCCAATTAATTTATTATCTTGCCAAATAACATTTTGAAAAAATCAAACGTAGCGCATAAACAATTGCCATAGCAAAAACAGCATAACCCACTTGCGTAAATATCATCGGAATACAGAGTACGATGGCTGCTGTAATTGGATAAAACCATTTCTTAATCCCTGAAAGATGGTGAATTTCCTGCAATAACCAAAGGCTCGCAGTATAGACAATCAAAGAGATTGCAACAAAATAGCTAACAATGTCAGCCGAGATTTCAGCTTTATGCGTCACAACATCCACGGCAGCAGCTAAACCTGCGCCAAGAGCTGCAATACTCACGAAAATAAAAAAATGACCATAGCCCCATGAAAATGCACGCTTACGGCTATTGAGTCGTTCAGCAACATCATGATCAAAATAAGCCCACCACATAGTAAACATAATGAGTAGCCCACCAATCATCAAAAAGATTAACTCTTGGCTTAATAACTGATTGTTTAATGCATCAGAAATTGCAGCAAAACTACCAATGATCGATTCACCAAGGACAATAATCGTAAGTAAGGCATAACGCTCGGAAATATGATGTGGATGCCAAGGCGTCATATTATGTGCTTCAGCAAAGATTGGCACAGTCAGTTCAGCGACCACCAAAAGTAGAAACAAATAAAGGGTGAAATTGATCGGCGTAAAATGAAAAAGTAACCAGCCAATCTGTACGATGATAATACCAGTTGCATATCTCAATGCTGTTTGTTTACGCTCAGGATCATTTTTAGCAACACGAAACCATTGTGTAACGAGGCCCAAACGCATGATGACATAACCAATAATGATCACATCAAAATCTTGTTGTTGAAATGCGCTAGGTATCCCTGCTGCAATCACAAGTGAACCAATAATCTGCACAAAGGTCATGATTCGATAAAATACATCATCATTGTCATAGGCAGATGCAAACCAGCTAAAGTTCATCCATGCCCACCACAATGCAAAAAACACCATAAAATAAAGTGTTAAGCCATGGGATAAATGATTTTCGATAATGCTATGGTGTAATTGTTGGCCTGCTGTGGCAATGGCTACGACAAAAATTAAGTCAAATAATAATTCTAATGAGGTTGCTGCGCGATGTGGTTCGTGCGGATTTCGTGGAGCAAGTGGCTTTAACCACCCATATTTTACAAATAATGAATTTGGCATTATTTTCACATTATTGGGATTATTATCATGATTTTTTCAAAACTCTAGCTTTCATTCAAGTAAAAAACTGAGTTCTTTTGACAATTTTGTTAATGATCCAAAATGTATCGGAAAAATTTAAAAATTCATCAATAAAAAGCCCAATCAAAGGGCTTAATAACGAATAAATCTAATGGGCTAAACCACTAATTTCAATTTAGAAATATCCTTGATCACGATGGCTTTACCAGTGCTCATATCAATTGGCATAGAAATATGTTGATGAACCACTAACCATTGGCCTCCTTTCTTTTTAAGGCATAATGTCGTTCGGCACCATGGCATCTGTATCTTTTCTTTAAGCACAGCATTCTCCACTTTTGAATGGCAATGCAATACAGCTAAATCGTTTGATACATAAATTTTCATATTTCGACGTACAATTTGCACATTTTCACTAAAATATGGACTGAACTTCTCCCATTCTTTTTTGTATGCATCAACACCGTCTAATTGTATACTCACATCAAACATATTGACATCATCGGCACATTGATCTAAGAGATGATCAATTTTATTACCAAGAACAGCAGCATCCCATAATTCAATTTGAGATATTATCTCGTCAGCAATTTTCACATTACCATCGATTGCTATTTTCATCATAAAACCTCATTATTCTTGTTTGTGATGAATTTAACACTTAATAAGTATTATGTGAAGTTTTTTGTTTATTTTTTCCAGCATAATCAATTTAAATCAAATATCACAGTTACTTAATTCGATTTAATCAGTTTATAAAACAACAATATTATGCTTAGAGATAAACAAAACCTTTCACAAAAATAAATCACTCAATAATACAAATAGATATATTAAGTTAGTCTTTCATCATCAAAAACTTACCTCTTAATTTGATTAATAATACTTTAAAAACTCATTAATTAAAGTTAATAATAATTTTAATTAATGTTGAATCTTTTATTAAATAATCATTCTCCTTTTATTTAATATTGAAGTTAGCCTAACATATTTAAACTTTTAAAAAGCTTTAAAAAAATCATAAAAGATCATGAAAAAAAATCATATTAACTGTTGAGTATAAGGAGAAATTCAAAGCCAAAAATATAGATAAACTCTCTAAACCGATACCGACCTAAAGCGAATATATTGTGATTAGGGTAATTATTCTATACAACTTAATAATACATTTTTTTACCGTTTGTTTTTGGTTCAAAAAAAAGCACATCATTGCAATGACATGCTTTTAGTGATTGATGTGGGTAATTTATTGCTGATCCTATGCCTGTTCTGTTAAATCTTTTACTTTCTCTGATAGACCATTTTTCTTAACTGACTCAATACCATTATCTCGAGCAGCATCGCCTGAATAGAATTGACTTGTTCCGATAATTTGATGATTTGCTGCTTTTAAGTTGAAATAAGGTTTACCATTTTTCGCTTCTAAACGATCATAACGTGCATCATCAGGACTATTTTTTTGCACGGATGCAATCCCATTTTGTGCAGAAGCTTTGGCTTTATAAAGCTCGCTGGTGAGAATAATTTCCCCATTTCCGGCTTTTAATACAAAGCGATATTGACCATCTTTAGCTTGACTAATTTCATACCATCCTGACATGCTTCACCTCTTCATTATTTTCGGTTTATTTTATTTCACAGCGCTGATTGAACATAAAGTACGCTACTGATATGAAATATAAATGACTTTGCATGTTTAAAAAAGATTAATTTGTTATAACTTTATTCTTTATGTAATCCTGCATTGCCACAAAACCCAAATTACGAAAATTCATTTTATTATCAAAATCATATAAAATTTTAAAGCCATCAAAAAATGACTTTAAATTTTGATTCCAAGTTTAATGATCAAAAAAACCAGTATTGGTATAACTTGGATAGACTGTTTTCATTAAACGCTCTATTTCAACATCATTGCCACGTAAAAAATTTTCTAAACAATCTCGAAATACAGCAAAAGGAACATCATCATTATCAAAACTTGGCATCGCTTCAGATTTAAATAGCCCAAACAAATGCGATTTTTGTTGCTTTTGGTAGAGCTCAGCATGTGTATTAAAGTTAAATTCATTGCGACTATAAACCACAAATAATCCACCAAACTTACGTCCAGTTTGAATATGCTCAATCTGAAAAAAGGGAAAATCACCATTGTGCTCTTCCATGTATCCCCATACAGCTTGCTGCATCCAATCAATCTGATCAAAACTACTCAAGATTTGTGTCGCCGCATTACTTTCAAAATCAAGGTAAGTTATTTCAAGTTCTTTAAATAACTCAATTTGAATTTTAAAACTCATCAGGATTACCTTTTATACACATCGCTTTTTTAAAGCATTCAAATTTTAAGCAATAAAAACACAGAGAATCAAAATAGTGAATCTTGTGTCTCAGCACTCAATTAAGAAATCAAATTAAGAGATTACTGGAATATCAATCCATGCACTGTTCGGAAAATGTTTCATTAAATGATGCTTTAAAAATTCTGCAGTATCTTTTGAAATGACAGCATCCTGAGATTCATCATTTAAATTATAAGCAAGTGCATAAAGTTCTAACCCACGATTTTTTAAAGCTTCTAAACTCAAAATAGTATGGTTAATGCTACCCAATCGCCCTGAACTGACTAAAATCACAGGAAACTTTTTCTCTGCCACATAATCAATTGAAAGCAAAGTAGTTGTTAGGGGTACCATCAATCCACCCGCACCCTCTAACAAGACAACATCATACTTTTTTGTAAGTTGTTGAGTTGCATCTGCAATTTTTTGAAAATCAACCTCACGTCCGTCAATTTTGCTGGCTAAATGAGGAGATGCGGGATAGCTAAAGATTTCAGGCATAGTCAGCTTGGTTTCATCCTCTGGAAACCACCCCATTCCCATAATCTCACGATGTTGTTCGATATCTTCTGAAATATCGGTATTACCAGTTTGGATTAATTTCTGAGTAATGGTTTTCTGACCCTGCTCATTCCATAATTTGGCTAAATACCCCGTGGTATAGGTTTTGCCAATTCCGGTATCTATTCCACTGATAAAGTAAACCGATCCAGTCATGACATTCTCCGCAAAATACAATAAATAGGATGATAAGTCAGTGAGTAGCGTATATTGCCTGACTGATCAGCCTGTGAAAACTGTTGATAGTGATGATAAAAATCGGAGAGACTCTGCTTTGTCCATCTAAAGCCAGATGCTGTCGCAGTCACTCCTGTGGCTTTTAAATGCTGCAAAATATATTTGGGATGTGGAAAATTGAGATGCTCAATTTGCTCGGAAATATGTAGAATTTCAAAACCATTTCGCTTTAATTGTTGTTGCAGATCGTCAAGAGATAAGTAATTCAGACCTTGCCCCGTTAAGCTTTTAATTTCCAGTAAATTATGCTGTCCAAAAGTTGAAAAACAAAAATACGCATTAGGATTTAAATGATGAAAGGCTTGTTGAAAAATACCATTTAAATCACTCATCCATTGTAAAACCGAACTTGAGCTAATTAAGTCTAAATGTTTTGGAAATTCAAGCTGCTCTATATCGCCAATCCGATATTTAATCGGTTTATCCGCAGGAAAATGCTGCTGAACTTCCGGATATAGATCATTTAAAATCAAATGTTTAATTTGAAAATTTTGCAGTAAAAGCTCAGTTAAATTTCCTGAACCACAACCGATTTCAAACACATTTTCATATTGTGCTGGGCAATATTCACTTATTAAATTAAACAGTTGTTGTGCAATACTCTTTTGTACAACTGCATGCTCGGTATAGCTCTGCCCTGCCTGTGCAAAACGCAAGGCAACCTGTGATTTATCAATTTCTGGGGGGGTCACATTCAACTCACAACAACGGAATCAGCTGATCTAGATCAGCTTGGGTGATTTGAGCAGTTAAGCAAATTCGTAGACGTGAGCTGTGTTGCGGCACAGTCGGAGGACGTACAGGCATAATATAAAAACCCTCATCTTGTAAGGCTTTGGCTTTTTCAACCGTTTTAATCGAATCACCCAGAATAATAGGAACAATATGTGATGTTGAGGGGCACTCAAAACCTTTGTTTTGAACAGCCTGTTGTAGATACTGACTTTTAGATTGTAAATGTTGACGGCGCTGATCTAAGCCTAAAACTTTTTGAAAAATAAAGTTTGTCCATGCCATACACATTGGCGGTTGTGCAGTACTGAAAATCAAAGGGCGCATAGAATTAATCAAATATTTCCGAATTACCGCATGACAAATTAAATAACCGCCAACCGAAGCGATTGCCTTACCAAAAGTCCCCACAAGTAGATCAATATCATCAATCACTGTATATTGTTCAGCACAACCTAAGCCCTGCTCACCACGCACCCCAATTGCATGTGCTTCGTCCACATAGAGCATGACTTTTGAAAATTGTTGCTTAATACTCACCAATGCTGCTAAGTCAGTTTCATCGCCGTCCATACTAAAAATCGACTCAGTCACCACAATAATGCGCTCAAAAGCCTCATCTGCATGATATTTTTGTAAAAGCTGAGTCAAATGATTTAAATCATTATGGCGATAACGTACATATTTGGCTGAGGATAAACGAATGCCATCAATCATACTGGCATGAATCAATTTATCTGCCAGAATCAGCGTTTTACTGTCTGCAAGTGCAGGTAAAATACCAATATTCATATGATAACCGCTGTTAAATAACAATGCCGCCCGACCATGGAAAGCCTGACTTAAACTATTTTCAAGTAGTTCATATTCTGGAAAATTTCCCGTCAACAAACGTGAGGATGAAGAACTCATTCGTCGTTGATCATGGGGTGTTTCATCAAAAAACTGTTCACGTAATGTGAGATCAGATGCCAATCCTAGATAATCATTTGAAGCCAAATTGAGCATTTGATGCTGATCAAGGCAGATATAGCGACCTTGCTGAACATTCGAACGAAATTGGCGTAAATTGCCTTGCTGCTTAAGCCCATCAAGCTGCTGTGAAAAATGTTCAAGATGTGTATTGATCAAGCTCATGCGCTTTGCTCCATAGCCTTGACCACCTCAACCAATTGCTCAAGTAAAGTTTGTAATTCTTGTGCTGTGATGATATATGGAGGCATAACATAGACCAATTTACCAAATGGTCGTATCCAGATACCACGACGTACAAACTCCTGCTGTAAGGTTTTCATATCGACATTCACAGTCAATTCAACCACCCCTATCGCACCAAGAACTCGCACGTCATGAACATGATTAAAGGACTGTAAGGGCTGTAAAGCATGTCTAAGCTGAGCTTCAATTCGTTGAATATTGCTCTGCCAATCTTGAGAAATTAATAATTGTGTACTTTTGACAGCAACCGCGCATGCCAAGGGATTTGCCATAAAGGTTGGGCCATGCATAAACACCCCCACTTCACCCTGACTTATCGTTTCAGCAATATGTTTGGTGGTTAATGTCGCAGAAAGCGTCATATAGCCACCGGTTAAACTTTTACCGATACACATAATGTCAGGTTCAACTTGTGCATGCTCCCAAGCAAATAGTTTCCCTGTACGCCCAAAACCCGTAGCGATTTCGTCAAAAATCAGCAGAACATTGTATTTTTCGCAAAGTAGTTTGGCTTGACGCAAATATTCAGGATGGTAAAAACGCATCCCTCCCGCACCTTGCACAATCGGTTCAAGAATTAAACCTGCAATCGTTGCATGTTGTTCAGCCAAGCTTTTCTCAAGTTCAGTAATATCACTTTGATCCCATTGCTCATAGAATCCGACTTGGGGTGCTGGAACAAATAAGCGATTGGGCAAACTTGAACCAAAAATTTGATGCATGCCTGTTACAGGGTCACAGACAGACATCGCATTCCAAGTATCGCCATGATAGCCAGATCGCGGAGTGACAAAATTAGTTTTCTCTGTATAGCCCTGTGAAGACCAAAACTGTACCGCCATCTTTAATGCCACTTCTACAGCGACAGAACCAGAATCGGCAAAGAACACTTTATCTAAATTAGGTGGGGTCAGTTGAACCAGTAATTTTCCAAGCTGAATCGCAGGATCATGGGTAAATCCACCAAACATGATATGTGACATATCCTTTAACTGATCTGTCACCGCTTGATTCAACTCAGGATGGTTATAACCATGAATGGCACACCACCACGAAGACATCCCATCTATCAATTGGCGGCCATCTTCAAGTTCAATAGTTGCAGCATAGGCTTTTTTAACCTTGAAGGTCGGTAACGGATTGGTCATAGAAGTATATGGATGCCAAATATGTTGCCGATCAAAGTCCAGATCATCTAACTTTGATTGTTCAAGATTGACATCATCAAACCCATTGTTTAAATCGGTCATCCGTTCACTCCATGTGCATTACAATTACAGCAAAAAACAGTTTAGCGATGTTAAACCTGCGCGCAATAAAAATAAATTGCGAGATTCACCACTGATCCATAGATTTATTCTATTTTTTGTAAATATTGGCAGATTTTGTCACTTAGACTTAAAAAATCAAAAACTGGAACACCATGTGAACCATTGACCAGCTCAACATCTAAAAACTTTGCTGTGAAATTTTTAAATTTCTCATAGACTTTGTGACTAACTAAGAAATCCTGTTGAGCAAATATATGATACTGTTTGCCTGCATAGTTATTTAAGATAGCCACATTATTTAATTGTTCAAGACAGGCCAAACCCTGTTTTAGTAACTCTAAATTTTGTGGCTGAACCAAACTTTGCAAATGTACAAAATCTTCTCGTGTGGTTGCGGTACCCTGACAAACCATAAAACCAAATTTCTTTAATGTCGCTATCGCATCATGTTCAAAGGACTGTTTAAAGTTATGAAACATTGCTTGGCTCATTGCGGTTTGCCATTCAGCATTTGCGACGAAACAAGGATTAGAAGCCAGTGTAATCAAGACTTTTTGCTGTTGATATTGCTGTTCAATTTGCTTGACTAACAAAGTCGCCAATTGCCCCCCTAAAGACCACCCACAAATCACATCAAAATCTTTGGCTATTTCCACATGCTGTTGTAAGACACTTTCATCCAATGCATTAAAGATATTGATTAATACAACTTCATGGCCTTGCTGTTGTAGAACCTGTTGTAAAGCATGGAGTAGGTTGGTTCCACCGCCCCAACCGGTGATCAGCAAAATACATTGATTCAATTTAAATCACTATAAAACTGTAAAGATGTTTTATTAGATCATGCTTAAAATTGAAGGACAATCAGACTTACAACTATTTCTGATCTTGTAAATCGACCAATAAGTTAGCTGGAATGACTTTTTGCCAAGTGCGTTTAAATTGCTGATGTACTTGATCGATTGCAAACTGACTTTTTTTCGAAATTTCATGTGCTTTTGCAATATCATCTGCACGAGTATAAGCAATCAAATAATCTAGTCCATCGAGTTCCACATGGAACCATGATTCAATATGCACACCTTCAGCCTGAAGTGTTTCAATCGCTTCATGCTTACGCCTATTCAACTCATTTTGCCATGTAATAACATCGTCCATCATGGCCACTTTTAATTGAATCAATACTGCACCAACGTCCATAATTCTACGTCCTATTTATTTTAAATGTACTTTCATCGTAAATAGCATGTGAACAATTGCAAAACATTTTACATACCGGCAAAACCTTAAAATTTGCTAAGATCAAATCAGGATCAATTTAGGAAAGTGTTTGTCATGAAATTATCACGACTGTTCAGTATTAGCTTACTTTCCGTTTCAGCTTTATGCGTATTGAACACGCCCAGCCATGCGGAAAGCTCTATCCTCTCCAAACTGGATTCCAACCAAAAGCAATGGGTAGGTAAGCCTGCACCAAGTTTTAAACTACAAGATCAAAATTCAAAATGGCATGATCTGAGTCAATATAAAGGTAAATGGGTTGTTTTATATTTTTACCCAAAAGATGATTCACCTGGCTGTACTCAAGAGGCCAATCAGTTTAAATCACTCTACCCACAATTTATAAAAAACAATGCGGTGGTACTCGGTGTAAGTTTGGATGATGTGAAATCTCATCAAAAATTCTCCGAAAAGCTGGGACTAAATTTTCCAATTCTTGCCGATAGTAATCATCAACTCGCAGAGCAATTTGGAATTATCCGAAACTTAGGTATCACCAAAATAGCAAAACGAGAAACTTTTTTGATTGATCCACAAGGAACAATTGTTTATCACTATAGTAGTGTAAATACTCAAACCCATGCTGATCAAGTTTTAGCGGATATTCAGAAGTTTTCAAAAAAATGAAGACTGAAGTATAAAAAAAGCCTTTAGATGAATGTCTAAAGGCTTTTTTAATCTAAAACGTCTCACCTTAAGCAAGAAGCTTAGTGTGTCTTACATTTGAGATTGAATATAATTCTGTAAACCAATTAGCTCAATCAAACCTAATTGTTTTTCAAGCCAGTAAGTATGATCTTCTTCAGTATCGTTCATTTGTTGACGAAGCATATCACGGGTCACGTAATCGCCTTTTTCTTCACATAGCTTTACGCCTTGCGCCAGTTTTTCACGCACATGATATTCCAATGCCAAATCGGCTTTTAAACAAGTTACAACATCTTCACCTGTGACAATATCGTCACGATTCATGTTCGGCGTACCTTCAAGGAAAAGTACGCGGCGAATTAAAGAATCTGCATGTGAAGCTTCTTCTTGCATTTCATGATCAATACGTTCATAAATTTTGCTTAAGCCCCAATCTTCATACATACGTGAATGAATAAGATACTGATCACGAGCAGCCAGTTCGCCACCGATCAACATGTTTAGATAGTCTATGACTTCTGGATTGCCACGCATTTCACTTACTCCACATTCTTTTGCAATAGTATGGACAAATTCCACAAGATTTGCAAAAGACAAAATGTGTAAGTTTATGATTTTTATAAAATTAAAATGATAAGCATACGCATTTGCAATTTGAATAAGCATTTTTCCATATATAAAATAACTGCTTACAATCTTGCACTGATGGTTGATTGGTATTTTTTTCTTTCAAATTCTAAATGATTTATTTTGTAACCATTAAAAATGCTTCTTATTCATCCTCATTATTCTATTTTCTGTTCATTTTCAATGACAGCCCCATCCCTTTATCTTATTGGCTTTTTTAATACTAATATTTCAAGACAATTTTAACTTTAATATTTATGATATTGAATATTAACAATTAGCAGGAAAAAAATAATGTCTCAGGGAAACACATCAGCACCCATTCTAGTTACAGGTGCAACAGGCTATATCGCCAGTTGGGTGATTAAAAAATTACTTGAGCAAGGTTATACCGTGCATGCGACAGTACGTGATCTGAATAAAAAACAAAGCTTTGCACATTTAGAGAAAATCGCACAAGCAAGCTCTGGTACACTAAAACTATTTAAAGCTAACCTTTTAGAAAATGGTTCTTTTGATGAAGCCATGCAAGGCTGTGAAGTTGTGTTACATATGGCTTCACCATTTGTTGTAACCAATTTTAAAGATGCCGTTAAAGATATTATTGAACCGGCAATTTTAGGCACGGAAAATGTCTTAAATAGTGTCAATAAAATAGATTCTGTCAAACGCGTTATTGTGACCTCAAGTATCGCCTCTACTTATGGCGATGCAATTGATATTTTAAAAACACAGCATAATCAGTTTGATGAATCTCACTGGAATACCACCAGTTCAACCACGCACCAACCGTACCCTTATTCGAAAGTTATGGCAGAGCGTAAAGCATGGGAAATGGCGGAAGCACAAAATCGTTGGACGCTGATCTGTGTCAACCCTGCATTGGTACTTGGTCCATCACTGACCGCAAATACACAGTCAGGGAGTGTGGAAGTTTTAGAGCAGTTTGCCAACGGCATGACCTTACTCGGTGTCCCACCGATGTGGAATGGTATTGTAGATGTGCGTGATGTTGCCGATGCACATCTTTTGGCAGCATTCAAGGAAAATGCAGCTGGACGTTACGTTATTAGTGGTGGTTCACTCAGCCTCTTGGAAATGGGTAAAATTTTACGTCAAAATTTTGGACAAAAATTTCCTTTTCCACGCAACCAAGTCCCGAAAAAAGCGTTTAAATTCATTGGACCTGTATTTGGCTATTCACGTGATTTTATTGAAAAGAATATGGGCTACCCTATCTTTTTTAATGCTGATAAAAGCAAACAAGAATTGGGGATGAGTTATCGTAATATTGAAACCAGTTTAGTCGAGCATTTCCAGCAGCTTCTTGATGACGGTGTGGTAAAGAAATATATTTAATAACAGCTCAAATGATTATTAAATCAAAAAAGCCTTTTTCAATCATGAAAAAGGCTTTTTGGCTTATAGCGCTCAATATCAGCTAAGGCTTAGAAATCAAAAGTTACACCGACTTTATAAGTTCTTGCACCACCGACTAAAGCATAGTTTGAATTAAACACACCTTCCCAATATTTTTTATTGGCGACATTATCAACATTGGCGAGGAAGGTGGTATTTACCCCACCAAGTTTGGTTTTATAGCGGGCGCCTAAGTCAACAATCGTATAGTCAGGTAGCTCTAACGTATTCTCTTCATTCAAATATTGCTCACTCACATAACTCACACGAGTATTAATATGAAGTCCCTCAACATTAGGAATGGCATAATCAAGCCCTAACGAAGCAGTAAAATCGGGTACACCATATACTTTATTACCTTCGAAAGCGACCTTAGCTGATTTCACGTATTCAGCATCGATATAGGCCAAATTCCCCATCACAGATAAAGTATCTGTAACATTGCCAGAGAATGACCATTCTACCCCACGAGAACGCGTTTCAGCATCATCTTTGACTTTATTACTTATGGTGTCCTGATAAGCCTCAGGCTTTTTAATCTGATAAAGTGCCAAAGTATTTAACCACGAACCCAACTGATATTTTACACCTAACTCATATTGCTTGGTTTGATAAGGTGCAAGTGTTTCGCCCCTATTTGTTGCTGTTGGATAGGTCATTTCAGAGACCGTTACCCCCTCAGCTAAACCCTCGACATAGCTTGCATAAAAAGATAAATCCTCACCAAATGGTTTGACGACAACCCCCAAACTTGGTGATAGCTTGTCTGCACTATAAGCTGATTTTTTGACAAGATTCTTAGTATCGATATCTTGATAACGTCCACCTAAAATAAGTTGTAATTTATCATCCAACATTGAAAGCTGATCCGTTAAGGTATAACTCATATACTCATTATCACCATAAGGAACAATTTCTGGGTAAGTTGTTGGCATTGTACCTGTATTTGATGGCTCATATAAATTGGTCGTAAACCCTGAACTAGTTGCGGATCTATGTTGTGAATATTTGCGGGTTAAATAATCAGTGCGCAATCCCAAAGTATGCTTGATCGCCCCTGTATCAAATTTTGCTTCAAAGCCTGCATTAGCAGCAGTGTTATGTTCTTTTGATCCCACTCGATAATATTGTGAGGTTGCATTTCCATTTAAATTATTGACAATCATACGTGTGCCAAAAAGATGACCATCATATGATTTTTCTACATATCCAATGCCTGCAAATGCTTTGATATCAGGGGTAAATTTATATTCACCTGACAAACCTACAAATTGACTGTCGGTATTGCCTTCTAAGTTTGAAAAGTAGTTTAAATCCCCTTTAGGTGCTGCAAGTAAATGATTAACACTGCCCTTACCACCCATGGCAACCATTGCAGGTGAACCGCCTTTACGATTTCCTTTGACCGCATAAGCATCTAAATTAATCTTTAGTTTATCCGTGGTGTAATCCGCAGCAATTGCCCCCAAAGCTTGACGATCATTCATTCCATCAATGATATGTTCACCATCTGCATAAGCACCATTCACACGCAGACCAAACTCTTTGTTCTCACCAAAACGACGAGATACATCAAAGCCTGATTGATAATATCCTTCATCTTGAAACGATGCAGAAACTCGAGTGAGTTCTTGATCTGCCCGTTTAGAATGCCCCATCACAATACCGCCTACACTGCCTGTAGGTGCAACACCTGCAACCAATGCATTTGGACCCTTAAGCACAGTCACTGACTCTAAAAATTCCGTAGGCATCCGACCATAAGGTGCAACGCCATAAAAGCCGTTATAATTTAAATCTTCATGATTGACATCGAAACCACGGATTTTAAAGTTTTCATTTAAATGTCCTTGATTGGTTGTGGTGCGAATACTGACATCATTTTTTAACACTTCCCCCGCTGTGCTTGCTTGTTGATTTTCAATCAATTGTGCTGAATAAGACGTGATACTAAACGGCGTGTCTATGATTTTCTTATTTCCCAATGACCCCAAATCTGTATTTTTTTGCAAAGCACCGTTGGCAAATGTTGGTTTTTCTTGTTCCTTTTCAGCAGCGACTTTAATCGTAGGCAAAGCAGTAATTTCATTATTTGCCCAGATTGTTTGTGTAAGTCCCCCACCAAAAAGCACGATTGAAATAGAATTGACTAGAAATGTTCGAGAAAAATTTTTCATATAAATAATAAGACACTTTTTAGATGATAATGATTATTATATACACTTTCACTATTGTTAAGAATTGTAATTTTTCATCTAAAGTTAAGTTTAATGGAAAATTCAAATGAATAAGAATTATTATCATGTAGCATGCTAATGATAGATCAAGCAAACTTCTGAAATACATCGGTAAATACAGAACTAAAAGTTCTATTGAAAAATGATGACTTGTTGATTTGTTATCACATCAATCTTGAATTGATGATTTTAATTTTTGAAAACTGTAAAGATACAACACCTGTATCTTTACAGTAATTTTAGAGATAATTTAAACGAATCTATGCCTGTCCATACTCAGCCATTAATGCTAAAAACTCCTGTTCATTCAGTACAGCGACACCAAGTTTCTCTGCTTTTTCAAGCTTAGAACCTGCTTTTTCACCCGCAACCACACATTTGGTTTTGCTCGACACACTGCCACTGACACGCGCACCAAGAGCTTGTAGCATTTGAGTCGCATCATCACGCCCCATGGTAGCCAATGTACCTGTAATCACCCAACTCTCACCATTTAAAGGCTGGCGGGTGGGTGCAACTGGTGCATCCCAATGAATCCCAGCTGCAAGCAAACGATCAATCACTTCAAGATTATGTGGTGCTTGGAAAAAATCAACAATCCACTCAGCCGTAATATCACCAACATCTGGAGTTTTCTTCAATGCTTCAAGATCAGCATGACGAATCGCATCAAGCGTTTGGAAAGTGTTGGCCAGCATACGTGCTGTCGTTTCACCTACACCACGAATACCCAAGGCATAAATAAATGCAGCAAGTGTGGTTTTCTTACTGTTCTCAATAGCATCCAATAAATTTTGGACAGATTTCTCACCCATTTTTTCAATGGTCAGTAACTGTTCACGATGCTCATGTAAATGGTAAATATCGGCGACATCCTTTAATAAATCAAGATGTAATAATGACTCTACCCAGCGATCACCGAGACCTTCAATATCCATTGCTTTACGAGAAACAAAGTGACGAATGGCTTCAATACGTTGCGCAGAACAATATAGACCACCTGAGCAACGTGCTAAAGCCTCGCCTTCTGGCATGACCACTGGAGAAGAACATACTGGACAATTTTCAGGTAAATGTACTTCTGTCACGTCATTTGGCCGGAATTCTAACCATACTTTTTCAACTTTGGGAATGACATCACCACTACGATAGACACTGACCGTATCGCCAATACGAACGTCCAAACGGTGAATTTCACCAATATTGTGCAAAGTCACATTAGAAACGGTTACCCCCCCCACAGCCACGGGATTTAAGCGTGCTACAGGGGTTAAAGTCCCAATACGTCCGACTTGCCAATCAATATTTTCAACTGTTGTTAATGCTGCAACTGCAGGAAACTTATACGCCGTTGCCCAACGCGGTTCACGACTTAAAAAGCCCAGCTTTTGTTGTTGTTGAAGATCATCAACTTTGATCACCATGCCATCAATTTCAACCGCTAAGTTCGGGCGCTCTTGGTTGATTTGCTGATATTTTTCTTGCACTTCTTGAATACTTTCACAAATAAAATGACGTTCTCCCACAGCAAAGCCAAAGTTAGTCAACCATTCAAGACTCGCTGACATTGACTCAATGCCATGATGCGGTTCACATTGTGCAATACCATAAGCATAAAAAGCCAACGGGCGAGATGCTGCAATACTTGGATCAAGTTGACGTAGACTACCAGCCGCAGCATTTCGAGGATTGGCAAAGGTCTTTTCGCCTTTCGCTTCATTTTCAGCATTGAGTCGCTCAAAGCCAGCTTTTGGCATCAATACTTCACCACGAACTTCCAACAAGCGTGGCACTGCCACTTTATCTGAAGACAAGACTTTCGGTAAATTACGAATGGTTTTTACATTTTGCGTAATTACTTCGCCTGTTTCACCATCACCACGGGTTACACCACGTGTCAAGACACCATTTTCATACCAGAGCGAAATCGCCAATCCGTCAAATTTTAGCTCAACATCATATTGAATCTTTTGATTGGGCAATCGTTCTTCGATACGGCGAGCAAAGGCAAATAATTCGTCCTGATTAAATACATTGCCCAAGGACAACATCGGTACAGTATGGGTAATGGTTTCAAATTTAGACAGTGGTTTTCCACCCACTTTATTGATTGGGCTATCTGCCTGAACCAATTCTGGGTGTTGTTGCTCTAAGGCTTTGAGTTGGTGAAATAACTGATCATATTCACTGTCTTCAATACTCGGCTGATCCATCACATAATAAGCATGATTATGTTTCGCAATGAGTTGAATCAATTGACGCATTTGCGTTACGACAGGATTATTTTCCATAAATTTTTTTCACCATAAAAAGGCGGAATACTCCGCCCAAAATTCTGAATACCAATTATAAAGTAAATATGACGTTATGCTAAGCGTCATGCCCTGAACGATAATCGATCGCTTTATGGCGCCAATGCTCTTTCAGTTGTGGGGTAAATTCAAGATTGTTCTCATCATAGACCGTACCGTCTATTTCACGAGCAATTAAGCCAGCAATACTGACCATGGTATCAAAGCCTTTTTGCACATCTGAATGAGGGAGTGCCAAGAAAAAAGCCAAACCTTGAACTTGTTCAGTCGATAAGGTTTCTAAATCAAAACCATCTGGACCGTTGTCGGTGACACGTAATACAGAAAACAGTAAATGGCTTTCTTCCTCTGGATTCTCATAACGATGGAAGCAAGAGAGTTCACCAAAACGTAAACCATATTTTAACAACATTTTTAAGGTTTTATCCCCGGACAATGCTTTACGTGGATTCGGATAAACATTCAGTGCAATAATGGTTTCAGCCGTAGACAATACGCTTTCATCATCATATTTTTGTTGCTCGTTTAAATGAACATCTAAAATACTGCTTTCCTCATCAAACTCTTTGATTTCAGCTGTTTCAACATTGGCATTAAACTGAAAAGCTTCCTCTTTGTCCTGACTGATTACGACTTTGGCAGAATCATTAGTTTGAGTCGTCGGTTCTGTTTGCACATTAAGTGCTTTTTCAGATTCTGTTGCGGATTCAGCACTTGCCACTGTATCCGTCTTTTCAGTTTGTTGTGTAATTGCTGCATGCTCAAGCTCAGTTGACTGAACAACATTCGACTCCGCTGCTGCATCCTCAATCTTTTGCTGTTTTTCATCTACAACTTCGACCGAGTCTAAAGCAGTTAAATTCGGTTCAACACGCACTTGCTCTTGAGACTCACGATCTGTTCGCAATTGATCTCGTACATGACGAGGAATCACGGGTTGCTTACAATCTTCATTGATATGCAATTCAGACTCTAAAGAAGGTGCGGCATCATTGGGCTTTCGTAGCACCATCCTTAAACCCACCAGAATGATGATTACTGCAACAACAATTCCAATAATTGTGGTGACTTCCATACTATGACTCCGCGGCTAAACCGTATTCTCTTGCCTCTTCCAAATTCACAGTGACGAGCTTTGATGTGCCTGGTTCAGGCATCGTCACACCCAGCAAATCGGTTGCCATCGTCATTGCAACTTTATTATGTGTAATGTAAATGAATTGGACTTGATCAGAAAGCTCTTTTACTAAATTACAAAAACGACCAACGTTAGCATCGTCTAAAGGCGCATCAACTTCATCCAAAACACAGAAAGGTGCAGGATTCAAACGGAAAATAGCAAATACCAAAGCCAATGCCGTTAATGCTTTTTCACCACCAGATAACAAAGCCAATGAACTATTTTTCTTACCCGGTGGGCGTGCCATCAGCTTTACGCCAGACTGCCAATCATCCTCAAGGCTTAAACTGGCTTCACCACCATTGAAGACTTTTGGAAATAGTACTTTTAATTCAGCATTAACCTGATCAAAAGTCCCCATAAATAATTTTTTGGTTTCTTGGTCAATGGTCTTCATGGCATCTTTCAATTGCCCAACAGTATTTTCCAAATCTTGCATTTGATGGGTTAGATCTTCAAAACGCTTAGAAACTTCTTCATATTCTTCTGAAGCTGCTAAATTGACCGCGCCTAATTTCTCAAACTGACGCTGTGCTTTCTCAAATTTTTCTTGATGTGCAGGTAAATCAATCAATACACCTTGCTTAACTTCAGCATTCATCTCTTTGAGTTGATCTGAATAATGCTGGAAATCTGATTTTGCCGCTTGCCAAGCTAAACGTCGCTCTTCCAGTTTTGTACGCAATTGCTCATCATTTTGCTGATGCAAATGGCGCATTTCTGTAAGTTGTTGCTGTTTAGATTGAATATTATTCAATTCAACTTGCCACTCACTCCAAGTTCTTTGCAGTTTTTCAGTTTGTTGTGCCTGCTCAGCATATTGCGATTCTAGACTTGGTAATTCCAATTGAATTGGATCTACAAACTTCTTGGCTTGCTCCATTTGCGCAATAATTTGTTGATATTGCGTTTTAGAGAAAGATAGGTCTTTGTCTAATAATTCAATTTGCTGTTTATTTTGTTCAGCTAGACGACGTGTGGTTTCGGAATCTTGTTGTTTAAGCTGTAATTGCTGTTGTTGTTCTTCAACGTGCTCATTGAGCTCGTCCAATTTGAATTGCAAGGTTTTAAACTCAGGAAGATTTTGTTCAAGCTTGAGGATGACCGAGTGCATATCGATTTCAAGATCATCTTTCTGCATTGCATCTTCTTCAAGTTGCTCATCTAGCTGTTGCAATTGACTATTGAGCTGAACTTTCTGCAACTCAAATGCTTGTGAAGCACTTTGCTGCTTAGCAATTTGCACATCAAACAGTTGTAGCTGTTTTTGCTGATGTTTTAGCGTATCTTGCTCTATTTGAATCTGTTTTTGCAGATCCTGCAATTGCTGATTTAAACTCGGCAATATAGTTTCAGCTTCAATCAACTGTGGTTGTAGCTGCGTAAGTTGTGTTTCAATTTCTTCAAGGCGAATACGATGACTGAGTGCACCCTGTGCAGCCTGACTCGACTCATCAAAGAACAAACCAATCACCCAATCTTGACCGACATGATAACCATCCAGCGTCAATATGCTTTGCCCTACTTTTAACTGTGCTTTTTCCGTTAAAGCTTGAGCAAGGTTTTCAATTACAGCAACTTGACTCCACAGTGAATACTGTGGAGATTCAATCCAATCTGCTAGACACGCCACTCCATTCATTTGAATTTTATCTTGCGAGCCTGATGCTTTAAGCTGGCGTGCCATACTTTCAGCAAAATCAGCATTTTGATCAACAATATGGGCTGACAACCATTTGGCTAAAAATTTTTCAACCAGCTGTGCATGTGCTTTGCCATGTTCATTCAGCGTTAATACCTGCATCAATTGCACAGTATCAGCCTTACTATTTACAGCACTCTTCGCCATTAATTGGGTGAGGTTTTTCTGTTCAGATTGCAACACTTGTACATCAGATTTTAAAGCTGAAATCTGAGCTTTTTGCTGATTAATGCGCTCGTGTAGCTGTTCAAACTGCTGCTTTGCTTGATTAATTTTTTGTTCTAATTCAACAATCGCAGCTTGTATTGCTAATTTTTCTTGCTCAAGTTGTTGAACATCTTCAGTTTTAAATTGACTTTGAACCTGAACTGCTTGGGTTTTTAAGGTGTCTTTCTGCTGCTCAATACGTGCAACATTTTTTGCAAGTTGTTCAATTTGCGCCTGCATTTGTGCTTTTTGCTGCTGTTGCTTTTCAACTTGAACTTTGACCTGTTCATATTGTTGTTGTGCTTGCAATTGCTGCGCTTTTAAATCGGTAAATGCTTGGCTACGTTGTTGTGTATCAGCCTCAGCATGTTGTAAATGTTCAGTCTGCTGCTCCAATTGACTGTGCAAGGTTTCCAATTGCAATTCCATCAACTGAATTTTTTCTTTGGTTTGAGCTTTTTGCTGTTCAAAACTTCCCAAAGCTTCTGAGTTTTGTTGAAATAAACTTTGTTTCTGTTCCAAAGTCATTTTCAACTCAGAGAGTTTTTTCTCAGCTTGTTGCCACTCATTTTGCAAAGGCGTGGACTGTTGAATCAGACGTTGGAACAACTCATTGGTTGAAGTCAGATCATGTTCCAAGGTACTCATATCAGAGCGCACCAATTTAAAGTGCTCCCCCAATTCGTTCATTTCAACCGTATATTGTTCTTGTAAACGGGAACTACGATCACACTGAAAAGATAGAATTTCTATCTTTAATGTACGAATTTCAGTTTCTAAAGTCTTATATTGAACCGCAGTTTCAGACTGACGTTTTAAGGTTTTAAGCTGTGATTTGAGTTCTGAAGCAATATCTTCGAGACGGTCTAAGTTCTGCGTGGTATGTTCTAAGTGTTGTAGTGTTTCACGACGACGAGCCTGATAACGAGAAACCCCAGCAGCCTCTTCAAGAAAAATACGCATTTCTTCAGGTTTGGCATCAACCAAACGGTTAATCATTCCCTGTTCGATGATTGCGTAGGAACGAGGACCTAAGCCTGTACCCAAGAAAATGTCGGTAATATCACGACGTCGGCACTTCGTCCCATTGAGAAAGTATTCAGATTTTCCATCACGATTCACTTGACGGCGAACAGCAAGTTCAGTATACGCGTTATAGGCTCCACCTAATTTGCCATAGGTGTTTTCAAAGCGCAGTTCTACACTTGCCATACCTACAGGTTTACGTTTTGCCGTTCCTGTAAAAATAACATCCTGCATACTGCCACCACGGAGCTGGCGTGCACTGGATTCCCCCATCACCCAACGGATAGCATCAATCACATTGGATTTACCACAACCATTAGGACCAACCACCGCTGTACGGTTATCTTTGAATTGTAGTGTTGTACTATCGGCAAAAGATTTGAAGCCTGAAAGTTTTAAGCTGCTTAAACGCATAATGTCCTAGTAATTACCGACGCGATCTCCGCGCCCAAGCGAGTTCGATTTGTTTCATCCGTGTCAGAGATTCCAACACCAGATTACGTAAGTGTCGACAAAAATCTTCCATAAATAAAGTAGCTTGTTGTGATTTTCGGATTAAAATTGCGTCAATCACCAACTTAAGCAATTCTAAAGCTTCTTGAAGCTCGCGTCTTGAAGTATTTAAGGTTAAAAAATAACTTCTTCGGAGTGAGGGTAACAACTCTTTATAAAATTTCATCAGGTAGGGATTCCCCACCATGTCTTGTTGCCCCGATAAAAATTGAAAAATACCATCATAAAACTTTTCAGTATTGCCTTGCTTCACTTGCTCAACCAAATGATTCATCATCTGCTGGATCGCTTCAGCCTCATGATTACGCCATGTTTCACTCATACGTTGCACGATTTGACCTAATAACAGTGCACTGGTATCAAATAATGCGCGTACTTGTTGAGCTGACATTTCTGAGACAATAGCACCACGGCGAGGATAAATTTCAATCAAGTGGGTTCTTTCTAAAAGCAAAAGGGCTTCTCGTACTGAGCCACGACTGACATCCAGTTCTTTGGCAATACGTAGTTCTTGTATTCTTTCTCCTTCAACCAACTCGCCACTAATAATTTGTTCACTAATATGTTTGGCAATTTGTTCTGAAAGGCTATCCACTTCTTCCGAATGCATATAATTCCTATCTTGGGTTTATTATTCTTTCTCAGACAATGTCAATTGTCATTATTTTAGTTTTACCTGATTTAATTCAATTGAAACCATGACATTGTCCGACAATTTTAATGCATTTTAAGTCAATTTAGTGTTTAGAAAAAGTACCTTTGATCGGAATCTACTTAGTAATTCCTTGATAAATAAAATAAAGACCAACAACTGTAAGTAAACATGCAAAACATTTTTTCAACATGGCTGGAGAAAGCGCATGCGCAACCTTTGCGCCGAATTTGGCGGTGATAAAACTCATCACACTGATCCCAATAAAGGCATAGATATGGACATAACCAATTGAATTTTTAATTTCAATTGGTTCTTGCGCGCCGAAGAACATGAAGCCTAATGCCCCTGCGATTGCAATCGGTAACCCACAAGCTGCTGATGTTGCAACGGCTTTTTGCATCACCACACCATTTTTGTTGAGATATGGAACAGTTAAACTTCCGCCACCAATACCAAAAATTGCCGATGCGACCCCGATTCCCCCACCAGCCAGCATTTGCATAGGTGCAGTCGGCAATTGTTTAGATTCATCGACTTTGACATTGGCCCCTTTAAACATTTTAAATGCCACCCAAATTGCAAATGCCCCAATAATCAATTGTAAATGCTGACCTGATAAAATATCTGCAATGCCAGCACCAATAAATGAGCCAATCACCAAACCTGGAGCTAAGTTTTTAAAAACACTCCAAAGTACTGCACCTTTTTTATGATGCGCTGTTACAGAACTAATTGAAGTTACAATAATAGTTGCAAGTGAAGTTCCCAATGCCATGTGCATAATGACCGAAGGATCATAGCCCATTTTGGTAAAGACCACATAGAGAATTGGTACAATAATTAAGCCACCGCCAACACCAAATAGCCCAGCAGCAAATCCTGCGATTGCACCAATACCTAAATATATGATTAACTCCATAAATGTTCCTTCACTCTTCTCAGATTCAACATGGATTTAGAGACTCGTCATCTTAGACAACTTCTTACACAAGCAAATGAGCTCCCTGAAGTGCTGCTTTTAAAGCAGACTACAGCATCGACCAATGATGATGTGCGTGAAATTGCGCTCAGCGGCGTCAAGACAGTTTTGGTCTGTAGTGAAACTCAGACTCAAGGACGAGGTCAGCACCAACGGGAATGGGTTTCGCCAATTGGTAATATTTATTTAAGCACATTGCTTGAAACACGAACACCCTTAGATGGGCGTTTAGCATTGGAAATTGCTTTAAATATCTTACAAATGCCAACACTTAAGAATTTACCAGAATTACAAATTAAATGGCCCAATGACCTATATAGCCCTCAAGGAAAATGGGGCGGAATTTTGGTTGAGCCCATTTCACCACATCAAGCCATTGTTGGAATCGGGATCAACTTATTTCCGATCCCTAAAGAAAATGTGACTCAACAAGCTACCTCGCTAATGCAATTAGGCCTACAATTTCCAAATCGAATCCAAATCATTGCAGAAATGTATTTGGCAATTCAACAAGCTGGACAATGGTTTGATCATGGTTGCTATAACCTCTCAGCACGATTTAATCACTATGCTGCCTTTATGGATCAGCAGGTTTATTTTGAACAAATTCAAAATTCAATTGAAGGTATTTTCAAAGGGATTTCTGATGATGGTGCACTGAATTTATTGACGGCTCAAGGTTTAGTCAATGTCTATCAGGGGCGTTTATGCTTAGCTGAAGCATAAATAACGAGGTGATCTGTTTTCTAAAATGAGATGGATTGATCAGATGTATCGTGAAAAAGTGATCGGCAATTAGGGGCTGTTGACATTTCATAAATGGCTTGCGTTGTAGGTTAAAATTGAGCAGGCAAGGCATGAAACGGAGAGAATAGCGAGACTATTTTCGAGTTTCATAACGAAGGCTGAGATAATTTTAGCCACAACCCTGAGCAAGAACAAAGCACTGCTTTGTTTGCAGCGCAAGGCGCAGCGGGGGACTAGCGTGTTTTTTGCCGCTACGTTGTTACGAACTACTGATTTAGAATAACTAAATTTCGTATTTCGCGCCTAGTATCGCCTAAAAAACACACGTAGTCGCAAACATAGACGAATTATCAACAGACCCTATTTAAAACAGGGCTTTTTTCGCTATACATTTCGCTATATATTGCGCAGTAATCGTATTGATCCAAAGATCATAGCAAACAGTTACTAACAGTACGGAACAACGTTCAGCAAAATGAACCGCAGGTTATTTGCCCTATTTGATTGATCAGATTGAGAGGCTCTCTAAGTCGTTCAATATTTTCAAATAAAATAATTATGCAGATTGTGTTCAGTTTCAATTAGGCAAAATCATGAAAGCACTTTGGTTAGATATTGGAAATACCCGTCTAAAATATTGGATTACTGAAAATAATCAAATTATCCAACAGGCAGCAGAATTACATCTCCAATCCCCTGCGGATCTGCTACTGGGTTTAATTCAACATTTTCGTGGTTTAGGCTTAGACAAAATTGGAATCTCCTCAGTCCAAGATAAAAAGAACAACGAACGCATTGTCCAGATTTTAAAATTACTCGATATTCCGGTGACTTTTGCCAAAGTGCATGCTGAATATGCAGGATTGCGTTGTGGCTATGACCATATAGAACAACTTGGAATCGATCGTTGGTTACAAGTTTTGGCCGTGGCGAAAGCTGATGATGACTTGTGTGTGATTAGCTGTGGTACAGCTTTAACAATTGATTTAACCCAAGGCTTACAACATTTAGGCGGTTATATTCTGCCTAACCTCTACTTACAACGTGATTCTTTAATTCAAAAAACCAAAGGTATTAAAATTCCAGATGCGGCTTTTTCAGAGCTAAGTCCAGGTCGAAATACCATAGATGCAGTACATCATGGCATTTTCTTGGGTCTGTTAAGCACCATTGAAAAAGTGCTTGAGCAACAACCACGCAAGCTTATTTTAACAGGCGGTGATGCCAATCTATTTGCACAATTTCTTGAGAAATATCAACCAAGAATTGAATCAGATTTATTACTTAAAGGCTTACAGTTCTATATAGATCGACAAACCGCTTAAACCCAAATACAATTTAATGGAAGATCAGCAATCTTCCATTTTTAATAAATACAACCATAAACACGATAAAAGAGCCATCATTATGAAAACGATACCCTTACTGCTTAGTGCCTGTTTAATGAGCTTCACAATGGTGGGGTGTACCAGTTTACAAACTACGCACTCATCTTCAACAACCATGGCAACAACTGAACCCGTTATTGCTTACTTTGCTCCAGATGCAGGTGAAGAAGCCTGTGACTGCGGTTTAATCATGGATCAGGGTTATTCACTCACACCCGTAGAAAATGGATATTTCAGAAAATTATTAGGTCGTGATAAAGATGGCCGTTTCTTAGTTCAGGACTTCTATCAAAATAGTCGTAAAAAACAATCTGATCCCTTTTGGATTAAAGCCCCTCAAGGCTTAAATAGCTTTGATAGTAAATATGTCGATGGTGAAGTTGTGGGCTATTTTGAAAATGGAAAAGTCAGCTTTAAATCGACCAGCCAAAACCAGAGATTAGTTGGAAAAACTGAAACGTACTATTCAAATGGTCAACTTGGGCTACAGGAAGAACATCTTGATGCTCAGCCCATCGTTCAAAAGGTATGGTATGAAGATGGCAAACCTGCAGCAGAACTAAAATTAAGCCCAAGTGAAGATTATTCGATTCTAGACAGTAAAGTTTGGGATCAACAAGGCAATTTGATTCAAGATGAGCAACGCGCTCAGGAGATTCTTGACGAGCTTTATCAAAAACTAAATCAATAAAACAAAAGAAAATCGAGATAAATCTAGTATATGACTTGAGTGCGAGATTGAGATTCAGGTTGTAATAAAACCGCTAACTTTTCCCAAAGTACGTTTAAGCGAGTATATCCCTCAGCTGCCATAAAATGCCCAGCATCTTTCACTTCAATCATTTGTGAATTCAGAGAATAACCCTGTTGAATACTGATCGGTGCTGGAACAAAAGGATCATTGTTGGAGAAAAAGACAAAACGATTGAGAATATTCATTCTTAACAATGCATCGTCAACCTCGGCTTGTTGTAAAAATGAATTAAGTTCAGGTACAACGGATAAATTTTTACTAAATCCTGCTACTAAAAACAAAGCACCTAATTTTCGGCCCAATATTTCACTTGAAAGGAAATCCAGAGTGGCAATACCACCTAAGCCATGTGCCACAATGATGGTATCTTCATTGAGTGACTTAATTTGCTGAGTAATATTATGCTTCCACACCTCATAGCGAGGTTGTTCTGCATGTTCTAGATGAATAATTTCACATGTATGCCCTATAGCCAATACTTGCTGCTTCAACCAAGGATACCAATGCTGTTCAGGGGAGTCTTTATAACTGTGTACGATAAATACTTTTTTCATAAATAGACTACTTATCAATTATTGTTTAAATCATATTCAAATAATGTGCTTAGAATATCTAAACAACCAATAAAAGTATGTTATTTTTATTTAACAAAAAAGCGCCCGAAGGCGCTTTTTATAAAATAAATGAGGCTTATTTTTTATCGTTATTACCAAACAATGGTCCCATACCGCCACCACCGCCAAACTGTTTTTGCATCCCGCCCAATGAGCGCATCATTTTTGCCATACCCGATGGATTGGCAAATTTCTTCATCATTTTCGCCATTTGCGCATGTTGTTTGATCAGTTTATTGACTTCAACCACATCCATACCACAGCCTGCTGCAATACGCTTTTTACGGCTCGGATTCATTAAGTCTGGGTTACGACGTTCTTTAATGGTCATCGATTGAATAATCGCTTCCATCTTTTTCACTTGCTTTTCAGGATTTGCTTGTGCAATCGCATCTTGAATGCCTGAATTGCTCATACCAGGCAACTTATCCAAGAAGCCCATCATACCGCCCATTTTGTTCATCTGTTCAAATTGCATCAGCATGTCTTCAAAGTTGAAGCTCCCGCCCTTTTGCAATTTTTTCGCCATTTTTTCGGCTTTTTCTTTGTCGATTTTACGTTCAACTTCTTCGACTAAAGAAAGTACGTCACCCATACCTAAGATACGTTGTGCAACACGCTCAGGATGGAATGGCTCTAAGGCATCGAGTTTTTCACCCATACCTAAGAATTTAATTGGCTTACCGGTAATCGCACGTACCGAAAGCGCCGCACCACCACGTGCATCACCATCAGTTTTGGTGAGGATAACACCCGTTAATGGTAATGCATCATTGAAAGCTTTAGCGGTATTTGCTGCATCCTGACCTGTCATTGCATCAACGACAAATAGGGTTTCTGTTGGGCCAATTGCAGCGTGTAATGCTTTAATTTCGTCCATCATGTCATCATCGACATGCAAACGACCTGCCGTATCGACAATCAAAACATCGTTAAAGTTAATTTTGGCTTGACCAATTGCACGTTGTGCAATTTTAATCGGATCTTCAGAAGCGTCCGATTCAATAAAATCAACACCCACTTCAGCAGCAACTGTTTGCAGTTGCTTGATCGCAGCAGGACGGTAAACATCGGCAGAAACCATCGCCACTTTTTTCTTTTGACGTTCTTTTAAGAAACGTCCAAGTTTTGCAGCTGTCGTGGTTTTACCAGCACCTTGTAAACCTGCGAGAAGAATCACAACAGGAGGTTTTGCAGCTAAGTCTAGGCTTTCGTTTGCCTCACCCATCATTTTGGTGAGTTCGTCATACACAATTTTAACGAAAGCTTGACCTGGTGAAAGCTGAGTCATGACTTCTTGACCCAATGCTTCTTCCTTAACTTTCGCAATAAACTCACGAGTTACAGGCAAAGCAACATCGGCTTCAAGAAGTGCCATACGCACTTCACGTAAGGTATCTTTAATATTATCTTCGGTTAGCTGCCCAGAGCCAGTAACATTTCTGAGACTCTGCGTGAGTCGTTCTGTTAAGGTATCAAACATTGCAAAATCCGCTTAAAATAGCTAGTAGCAAAAAAATCTTTCTTAAAATAGAAAATTTATGCTCAAGATGCTATAGGATACTGTAGTTCACATGGAATTTATATCTTATAACATGAATATTCATCATCCTGAAAAAGGTTTGACATGATTAGCCTACCCTTGGTTTATACGATTTTAGCATTAATTGCCTATACCTCTTCATTTTGGTATTTGTTCATGCACTTAATGGCTAAACGTTCCGCAAACCCTTGGTTTATTGGCATCATGTCAGGTTTAGGGCTGATATTACATGCAAGTGTACTGCATAACGACATACTTACACCACTAGGGATTAATTACGACGTCTTTAACTTGATGTCTTTTACCTCTGCGTTAATGTTGGTTCTAAGTATGCTTTATAGTACCTATCGTCCTGTTATTTCACTAAATTTGATTGGCATTCCGGTTGCAGCCTTTGGTCTGATTTTAGGATTTTGTTTTAGTAAACCAGATCAATTTATTGAACAGCATTCTATCGGTTTAGACATCCATATCATTCTGTCTTTATCTGCTTATGCCGTTTTACTCATGGCAACCATACAAGCCGTTTTGATTTGGTTTCAAAACCGCGAACTCAAAAAGAAACAAAAAAAACGTATTTGGGTCAACTTCTTACCATCATATCAAGCCATGGAATCCTTACTTTTTGATATGCTCATTACTGGTTTTGTTTTATTAACTGTCGCTTTATCTTTTGGTTTCTTTACCATTGATGACTTCTTTGCACAGCACCTAGCACATAAGACTGTGTTTAGTATTGTGTCTTGGTTTGTTTACGGTGCGTTGTTAATTGGTCACTATAAGTTTGGCTGGCGTGGTCAGAAAGCCATTCGCTTTACCATGATTGGATTCTTTTTATTGGCAGTTGGCTTTATTGGTTCTAAATTTGTTTTGGAAATGATTTTGCATCGTTGATAAACGCAGCACTGAACAAAAATGGGCAGTATTTTGTATTCTTACTATAAGTATATTAATACAGAAGCAGAAGAAATTGTTTTATATGAGTTAGATCTGGAATATTACTGCCTTAGATCAATTCTGGTGACAGCTTAACTCAGCATCCAATACAAATTTAAACATAGAACAAGCACATTTTCTCTTAGCTGAAAGAAGTTTTTCTGACGTTTTAGACGAAATTATTCCCATTGAAAATGTTAAGTTTTTAAATTTTTGGAATCAATCGATCTCTAAATATTTAAGTGATTGGATGAATTAACGAACAAATTTTACATTGGGCAAAACATTGAAACCGAGATCTTGTGTTTCTACCCTCAAAGGGTGATCGTTAAATAAGGCAAAGGATTTCATAGTTTAGCCAATGAGAAGGATTGTGAATCACATTTAGGTTCTAAAAACATGTATACACAGCAAAAAACTCGACTTTACATAGAGGTTTCGATAATGAAAATTTATGGATCAACTTTTCAATAACACTCCATTTAGCACTGATCTAGAATATATTTGCATCAGTAGACATCTCCTACAAAAATGCGTATAACGCTGTTTTCATCTCATCAGGTAACAATCGTGAAACTTATACTCGCCCCAATGGAAGGCTTAACCGACCCTATCATGCGTGACGTTCTCACACATGTCGGTAGCTTTGACTGGTGCGTGACTGAGTTTATCCGTGTAACGGATTCGGTCTTACCTGACCATGTTTACCATAGCTATTGTCCAGAACTAAACAATCAAGGCAAAACAGCTGCTGGCACACCAGTACATGTTCAGTTTTTAGGAAATAATCCTGTAATGCTCGCAGCCAATGCGGTACGCGCTGCTGAATTAGGTGCTCCTGCAATCGATATGAATTTTGGTTGTCCTGCTAAAACAGTAAACCGTCATAGAGGTGGTTCAGTACTTCTCGATGAGCCTGAGGTTGTACATGAGTTGGTCAAGGCTGTACGTGATGCAGTACCCAAACATATTCCTGTATCTGCAAAAATGCGTTTAGGTTATATGGACCGAAATTTTACCCTTGAAAATGCGCATGCCATTGAAGATGCTGGCGCAACTTGGGTCACTGTCCATGCTCGGACCAAAGCTGATGGGTACACCCCTCCAGCATTTTGGGATCAGCTACAGCCGATTCGTGAAGCACTCAAGATCAATGTGATTGCCAATGGTGAAATCTGGACCAATGCTGATGCGAAGCAATGCCAACTTGAATCAGGTTGCCAAGATTTGATGATTGGTCGTGGTGCTGTGACTACACCAGATCTCACACAATGTATTCGTAAAAATACAGATGAACCACTTATCACTTGGTCTGAACTATTAAATTTACAAATTCGTTTTTTAAATGGCCCATATAAAAAAGAGCTGAACATGGTCGGCCGTTATAAACAATGGATTGGGATGATGTCTAAGCATTACCCCGAAGCCAAAGCCTTATGGGATGAAATCAAACGGTTGAAAAAAATTGATGAAGTGCTGGAGAAATTGAATCCTGCACATTTTTAAATTGCTTCATCAATCTCTAAAATTGCTTTAATTTCTTCAGGTTGAAATTCTTTTGATAATTCAGAAGTTGGATTCAATACCAATGTTGCCCCTTGAGTCATTTCAAAAAACTGCCGTGTATTTAAAGTGATATATTCAGCATCGACTCCAATATCATTTTGAATGGTTTCTAGCTCTATGAAGAATGGTATTGCTTGATCACCTTCGGGTGTTTCTAGAATACGGAATTGAATTTTTTTATGCTGATCTTGTGTTCCCAAACAATAAATATCCGATGCTAAAAGCAGATCGATAAAATCAGGGATCAATTCGTAGTTTTCTTGGGTGTTGATAAAGAGTTGTTGTAAATTTTGCATGTTGTTGATTGTCTATTTTTGGTGCCATTAATATAGCTTATTCACGGTAGATATGGAATTGATCTGAGTGCTCAATTGGATATCCTTAAGCCTCGAATTTCAAATTTAATAAAACAATGATTTTTCATAATTTTCATCTTAAAAAATTTTAAAGTTCACACTCATTCTTTTATTTACTATATATATTAAATTAACCAGAATTATTAATTGGATCACAATTCACTTCTAAATTAAATCTTTTATAATTATAGTTATTAACCATTATTTCATCTTTATTCCTGTTAAATTTATAGAAATTATCATAATTACCATCAAATCCAATTAAGCTCAAAATAGATTTAACATTATTTTTATCTAGATCTGAAATTTTATTACAATC
Source organism: Acinetobacter legionensis (assembly GCF_048552295.1). NCBI lineage: Bacteria > Pseudomonadati > Pseudomonadota > Gammaproteobacteria > Moraxellales > Moraxellaceae > Acinetobacter > Acinetobacter legionensis. Next base: position 36,757 of record NZ_JBIMCW010000014.1, on the reverse strand, counting down.
ATCAAACCTATATTCAATCGTTTTAACACCAAAACCATTTTCCTCAGGACCAATAATTAAAATAGAACTTCCAATTTCAAAAATCAAAGGATTCGCATTGTCATTAAAATTTACTTTTTTGTAGTCATTTTCACTTATGATTTTTTATAAAATAAGCCATCAACCAAATTTTTAAATAAAACATTATCTATTCGTTTCCTATCTTGGTGTGCAACGCTATGGTATGGCGTAGACAAGCTTCTAGGCGTACAATCCGCATTAGCGCATGGGTCATTTACTCTGTTTTCACTTACCTCCATACTCTCAAAATGAATATCAGATTTATTCTTAGAAACATAAAATACAAGAGAAACAAAAAGTAGTACTAAAAATATTTTTTTCATTCCAACCTTTTTTCGTTATTGACTAATGTATTAATTACTAGCATTTACTTTTGGTACACCATTACTCTTATAAATATAAAAGGCAGTATAGTTATTCGTTTGATCAGTATTAAACTCAAACCAAAGACCTGAAACTTTAATTCTATTGGTGACTAAGAATTCTCCATACTTATGTACTCTATTCTCAATATCTGTTATGTGCTCATGCAATAGTTTTTCGTAAACATCCATTAAATCTTTTTCATTCAATCCTAAAATATTTGTAAAGATCATTGGAACTTCTGGATCCAAATTAATTTTCTTATATCTTCCAGTAACTTCATCATAATCATGACCTAAATAGATTACTATTTTACGTTGAGACTTAAGATTCTCTCCAGTTGAATATATTGTAGATGAGATTTCAGGTAGTTCGTCACCACGACCAAAAAAGAAGATCTTATTTATACCATATGAATTTGGTTCAATTTCATAACGTTTCTTACTCAAGGGAGCATTTTCCTTATGCTCAATGTATCCTGATTTTAAAATTTCATTTTTAATTCTATATAAATCAATAAAAATAGCTTCCAATTTAAGCTGATTCACAGGGGCATTTTTACTAAAGTCCACTTCTGGGGCGATTAGACGTTCACTATTATTTTTAAAAATATAATAGTTTGTATGATCTTCAATACTATTACTAAAACTATAGGACGTTACAAAAAAAAATATCAGAAATATGGCTTTAAGTTTAATAATATAATGATTTTTCATAATTTTTATCTGTCATTTTTGTATAGTATACAGTATAAGAAAAACTATTGACTTGACCTTTCCCTACAAACCATTCAGGTTCAGATTCCAAGATAATATGTACACCATTAAAATTCTTTTCAGTAATCATCTTTCTGTACTGATCCCCACCTTGACATCGCCCTTTAGTTAAAAAATTTTCTATGAAGTTATCAAGACTACTTTTATATAAAGCTGCTGAATTTATTAAAAAAATTTGATCATAAATTGATTGATAGATATTTTTATGGATATTTTCATCAAATGGAACGAAATTATCACTAGCATAATAATTTGTATTTGGACCTTGTCCTGTAGTTCGTACTTCTAATGTAGACATATGATGATAATTATCTTCAAAATTTTCATTGTGAACTATTCCATTATCAAAACCTTGAGTAGCAGATAATCGATCTATAACTTTTAACTTCAAATAATTTGAATTCATTCCCTTGTATTTGCTATATATTTTTTTAAAATTATAGTCCAAATACAAATCATGATTAACAACAAATAAATTAATATCTCTCGATATTTCCTTTACATCACTTTGAGTATCGCTTTTCTTAGTTTTGTTATTTATCTGGCATAGATGATCTAATGGCTCATTAGGAACACATGCAAATAGAAAAAAAGAGTATATAAAAATAGTTAAAATTTTCCTCATAACTCATTCAGCCTTATCAAAGGTATAAAATTTCTAGATAATTTTCAATACCATAGATATAGAAAACTAATATATTGATGTTTCATATTTTTTATCCGTTTTCTTTGTAAAATAAGCTGTAAAAAAAAGACTGGTTAATTTTTCATTTTTATTTCCTGATGCTTCTAAAATAATATGAATATCATTTACATTCCACTCTAGCACTTCTTCTTGTGACGAAGTGCTGCACTCGAGCCTTTTAATAAAAAGATTAATATTTTTATCTAAATCTTTATAATCTACTTTATTTCCATTGATCACATAAATTTGATCACCCAACATTTTAGCAATAGTATTGAAAATTTTATCATCGTAAGGTACATAATTCGTACTTTTAAAAAATATGTAATTTGTCTTAAAGTTTATATGTGTATCTAGATTAGACATATAATGCTTATTTTCTTCAACATTATTACCGACAGTACCATCTGCAAACCCTATTTCAGCAGGAAGTTTATCTAAAACCTTTAAAACCATGTAATTGCTATTTAATTTTTTATATCTGTTAATTATTTCTTTTTGATCATAATTTAAAAAAATTCTATTTTCATCTACAAAACTAGAAATATTTTTTCCAACTTTAATATCATAACTATTTCCAACATCTGAATTTTCACTATTTTTTAAACTATAATTATCCTTATTTGAGTCAAATGAGCAAGCTGATAGATTTATTAAAGCTATCACCAAAATGAAAGATTTCATAACACCACCATCTCTAATAACCTAATAAATAATTATACCTGATGTCTAAAATCATTAAGATTAATGTTTGAATATTGAAAAAAGTGATAATTCCAAATCTTTATACTCATTGTATTTTTTAGTTTTGCAATCGATATCTCTAATTTCGCCGCTAGCAACTTTAGCTGCAATAAATTTTTTATTAATTGTAGATACTTCATATACAACTTCATTCTCATCAAAAGAACCTGAATATATACCAGTTCGAGGATTAAATTTACCATCTTTAATATTGTTAATTAAATTACTTAAAACTTTGTCATAGATTAATTCAGAATCGGTATCACTTACTGCAGAAATCACATCTATAAGTGCACTTTTTATAAGTTTTCCTTTAAAAATTTGGGGATCAGATCTAACTTCAAAATTAATATATTTAACATAAGTGCCTGCTGAAATAATTAGAATTTTGCCTACTACATCGTAGTTATCATCAACAATATCGATATAACCTTGATTTTCATATACATCCATATTATTCAAGGAAGTGGATTTTTGAATTTTATCATAAAAATCAATAACATTTACTCCTAAGTTCTTTTCTATAGGACTCTCCATTGAACTTTCAAATGGTAAATATTTATTTATATCCAAACTAATATTAGGCTCAGGAGTAAGGCAAAATTTATTTATTACCTCATCATTTTTATCACCAGATGATATTACTTTTCCATCACAACCGATCGTAAATATTAAAAATAAGAATCCAATATATATTTTAATTTTCACCCATATCAACTTAAACACCTATATTTTAAAATAATTTCAACTAATTTACTGTATAAAACATATAACAATAAAATCAAAAATCACATTTCTTGGGGATCTCGTCACTTTGATAAATATTAAAATAAGTATTATTTTTTATTTGTTCTGTATTTAACTCAAACCAATAATCTTGTACTTTCACTCTTGTTGTCACTAAAAACCCACAATACTCATTCACATTTTTTTTTATATTCAAAATATGCTGGTTTATAAGTGAACCATATATTTCTTTCGCTTTTTTTTCATCAATCACGTTTAAAGCAGAAATAAAGCTTGTAGGAATAGTTGTATCAGTACTCATTTGTTTAAATTTTTCTCCATCATATCCAGCGCTCAACCCTAAACGAATACTTTCAAGTTGATTAAATTTTGAGCTCGTTGCATAGATTTCAGAAAAAAGGTCTGGTTTTTCATTGCCATTATTAAAAAAATATATTTTTTTTGTAGTTGAATTATACGATATAACTTCATAGCGCTTAATACTAGAGACTTTATCAGTATTAATATATCCTTTTTTTTCAAGAATATTTATTATCTTTCTAAAATCCACAGGCATCCCTTTTAAATTAAGCTGATTTACTGGTGCAAACCTTGAGTAATTTATTTCAGAAGATGATTCTAAATTTGATTTTTTTTCAAAAACATATATCCTTTCGTCCAACTTATTACTACTCTTTTCTACATTATTCCCAGAACTACACGATGAAATTAAAAAAGAAAATATTAAAAAATTAATTTTTAAAAAAATATTCATAACTACTATCCACCATTTATTAGTTCATGCTTTTATCTTGACGCATAATATCCCATTGCCATTTAAAAAAAGTAAATGGCTTTTTCCCGGTATGAAAAGGATTGTTATTGCCTAAACTATCTGTCATATAATCCATATAATTTTCAGTAAAACCACGATAAAAAGTATGTTTTGCCATACTTCCTTTTTGGAAAGTATGAGGTAATGAAAAAGAATGCCCAAGCTCGTGAGGATAAGAATGTGCATGATTCAAATTTGATTTAAAAACAATAACCATATCCCCCCAGACATGACCATCTAAAGTACAAACTCCTCCAGCAGCTGTCTGCTTTGTAGTCAAAAATACAAATGTCTTTTTACTATTTGAAGTCCCATTACCATTTTGATCAATTCCTCCATTGACTTGTATTGGACCATACTTATTATATAATTCTCGTAATGCTCGTGCAAAATTTGATGCTTGCGTATTGCTTGTTGAACCTTGAATAATATTTACCAAAGGATCTGTTTGATATTTTGTTAAGTCTAATATGGCTTCTCTTTTAATTTCCGCACGAATTAAAGCTTGATTAAATGCTATACGTTTTATTAGGTATTCATAAGCATCAACACGATCTGGTAAAACGGGTTTTCCACCTCTATATTCAGTAACTACTGGTATTAATATAATATCTGCATGCTTTATAATATCATTCTTATAAAGCATTAACTTTCCAACTTCAACCTTCACACTTCCCTTCTTTGCAAAAACCTTAATCTCTTCATGATTAGTTAACCAACCACCTTCACACTTAATTAAAATACTGCGAGCTAAATGATAAAATTGTTTTTTCCCATCAAAATCTAATACTTTCTTTTTAAATGCACTTTCTAAAGGAATATTTTTAGGAGATATCTGAATAAATTTATTTTGACATTGAAAAATTAACTCTGTCCCATCGTTGCTTAAAGGCTCAATTTCTTCTATATATAAATCTAATTTTACCCCATCTTTTGTCATTGTAGAGATATGAGGACTATTAGAACCATTAATATAAGAAAATAAACTCAACCATGCAGGAAAATATTCTTTCCCATAGGGTGCTATTGGATTCTTAACATCAGTTTTGTACTCATTTTTTAATTTTTCCACATCAATGCAAAATGGGCTTTTTGTATTACCCGCTTCTGCAACAAATTTATTAGCATAAAGATAATCATCTCTTAACCAATCAAATCCATAATTACCACTATAGTCTTGAGGTCTCCGAAAATGAACTAAAAATTTTTTCAAACACGTTGCACATGAAGTGCCCGCTGTAGGACTTGCACCACCAACACCCATCTTAAACCTCCAAATTAATCAAATTTTTTATAAAAACGTTATGATGAAATTCTTTTCCCAATACATACTCTTTATATGATTGGATATCATTGGAATAATTTTCTTGAAGTGAACCCAATAAATCTTTTTGTTTTAAAAACTCTATTTTTTCTGGATAAATAATTGAAAGATTTTCTTGAAGATTAGAATAGCTAAGACTCTGATTTAACTGCTCAATTGCTTTTAAAACAAATTTAAAATCATGTCCTAAAACTATACTTTTATAGCTTTCCAAAAGTGTATAAAAAGCATCTACATAAGATACTTGCTCCGTAATATTGTTATGCTGCATTTCATTTTGGAGCCAAAGATATTGCGGATCATTTGCATAATCTATTCCCAAATAAACATGGCTCTTCACCATATATTTGAGTGTATAAATTTGATTGATGCCTTTTTCAACATATAGATTGATCAGGCTTTGGACAGGTTCTAATAGCTGATCAAATTGCCCATTCAGTTTAAGGGCTGGGTTTTCTTTTATAATTTCATAGACAAGGTCATATAAAAATTCTTTATTTTGCTCAACATCTAATTCATATATTTTTTCTTGGCTGAGTATGAACATTATGCATTCTCCAATACCATTAATTGATTAGAATCTACATCCTGATAATTTCGAATTGAAATGATCCATTTTGTAATACCCTCAAAAAACTCATCTTCTTGTTGATCTGTCAGTATTTTATGAATTTTTTTAACAATTCTTGGATCAAACCATCTAAATAATTTTTGTGTACCATCAGGAAATTCTACTGTGAGATAGCGTTTCATTTTTTTAACAAACTGAGCCAAATCCAATGAACTAAATACCAGATTTAAAGCCTGTTCGTCTTTCCATGTTTGATGAATAAAGCTAAATCCATCTTCTTCGAGCGCCTCTAAATCAGTGATTAAGACAAGTACAGGGGCAACTTCAAAAGGTGCATTGCCCTCCGTTGTACCTGAAAATAATGAATAAAACTCTAACCTTGCGTCATTTCGCCATGTATTGATAAAGTGCAAAGTTTGATCTGAAACTTGCGCCGCATCCAAGATTAAATACATGTTCAAATCATGTCGATCATCTTCGATACAACTTTTTATATTTTTAAATGGAACAATTTTTCTTTTCATTTTATTTATCAACAAATGCCATTCCAAACTTTGCTGCATCCAACAAACAAGGCTTACAGATATTTTCATAGAATGATAGAAGTGAATAATCGACTTTTGCTCCACCAATAAAACTATGTTGCCCTGCCTTCACTTCGAACTTAGCAGCCGTGGTCACAAATACACCTGAACCATTAATTTTTAATTGAGAGCCACCAGATGTGATAATAATTTCTTTGAGACTCTTGAGCTCAATCATCTCTTCAGTCGAAATAATTTGAATACCTTTACGTGCAATCAAATCCGCACCATCGCCTTGTGCTTGGATCTCAACCTTACCTTTCCCAGCAAAAAGTCTTGCACCTTCTTGTGCCGCAAAAAGACTGATCTTTGATTGTGCATGTGCAACTAAATTCTTTTGCGTACTCAGGTTAATACTGTCACCTGCGGTATAACTGATTTGTTTATCCGCAGAAAGATGTAAGTCTTCATTACTTGCCAATGCTATTGAATTCGGTGCAGCTAAAATAATCAAAGCTTGTTTAAATGCATCCGCTTTGTCTTTTTCACCTTTTTCGATTTGATCAAGAAATTGCTTGAGATTTTCCAATACATCCAGTGGATCAGTTTGCTGATTCTTGGCAACTTCACTTAGGGCCTTGGAATTATTTAGACTACTTTCTAACTGACTTTTCGCGGCTGTTGCATCAAGATGATTACCTGAAGCTGAGTCTTGAGCATGGGTACTCAGCAATAGACCTTGCCCTGCACGTACTGCTCCCCATTGGTCTGTTCTTAGTTCAAAGCCTTCGCCTCGTCCTTCACTGGTATCAGTTTCTTTAGGATGGCTCAGATTACCGAGATTGAGTTGACTCGTGCCGTGACTGCTTTGTAGCTGGCTGCTGATTTGGTCTGTGGTATCGTCAAATCTAAGCTGGCCATAGCCACTGCCTTTAACTTCTCGACTTTTGATCCCTGCCAGTTTTTTTGTATCAGGCAATTGTCCTTTGTCATCAAATTTCGTTGGGCTTCGTTGCGCTTCATGGATACGCCCCACTACAAATGGTCGGTCAATATTACCATCAAAGAAATCTATCACGACAATCTCACCAATCCTCGGTAAGAACCGCGCACCATAGCCTTCACCTGCCCACGGGGTCAGTACATCCACCCAAGCGGAATCGGTGTCATTGTCATTGCTCCCTGCACCACCATCGTGACTGTGATCTTCATTGCGGGTAAATAGGAAGCGAACTTTAATGCGCCCCCATTCATCGACATGGATTTCTTCTCCACTTGGCCCAACCACTTTGGCTCGTTGTGGGTGGGTACTCGGGCGGTGTTGTAGTGGGTGGTATTCAGGAACAGTGGTGATATTACGGCGTTGTAGTACCAATTGATTGGCTTGGCGTTCTGGGTTGTTTGAGTCTACATTTGAATTGACCCAATTGCTCTGTTGGAGCAAGCGATTGATTTGCTCATTCAGTTCTTTGGGTAAGTTGTTCTGGTTATAGAATGTCTTTGACGTAATCAGAAATTCTTTGTCTGAGCCACTGTGTTGGTCTATTTCTGAGTGTTCGTTTAGCTCAAACCAATACCCCACTTGTGCATCACGTACAGTGGAATTGGCTATAAATTGTTTGGATTGAGCATCGTAATAATGGTTGAGGTTTTGGTTGATCTTTTCAATCTGATTGTTATTTGACGCGGTTGCTTGGTCTTCACCATTCAGGTCTTGAATCCATGCTGGACTAATATGCCAAGCCTGTTCTAAACCAAGACTGGCATTATTCTGGTTTTGACTGTGTTGGTGTTTGCTTTGAACACTGCCTGCACCTTCTTCTTGCTCTAACACATCTGCTTGCCAGCGTTGTACATGGACAGCAGTGGGTTGTAAGCTACGTTGCCCGATAAAGCTGGTGATGCTGTCTTGTTGTTCTGTGGCACTGCTACGATGGAAGCGGATGCTTTTGCGTTCTAGCGCTTTGTATTCGTTATTATCATCCACCAAACGCAGTTTTTGTGGTTGAATTTGAGTCGCAGAACTAGGCACAATCAATTGCGCCTCATCAATCAACCAGTTGATCCCTTCACTGCGCATCAAGCGGCTTAAAAATGCATAGTCACTTTCGTTGCTCTGCATAATGAATGGTCGGATATCGTAATCTTTTTTCAGTCCACTTTTATCGAGGCTTAGACTCGATGCAAAGAGTGGGCTTTTATCTTGCCATTCTTTAAACAGCGTTTCTATCACTTGCACAACCGACTTGTTCATAAACACTCGGCTATTACGGCGTTTATGCCACAGTGAAGTGGCATCTTCGAGTTTGAGCTTATATAACGTCAGCGCGCCATCACTTTGCCCTTGTGCTGCTTCGGTAATCACCCCTGTACTACGAAACAGTTGCCCATGATCTGTGACTTGGTCAATCGCCACTTGGCTACCGATGAATTGTTTAAGCGGAATCGTTGCTGAAGTGGCAAGGCAAATCAGTTCCATAGACACACCTTGGTTTAGACCATGTTGTCCATCGATGCGTTGTAAGAAGACTTGGTTGTTTAAGTCTGTATTGCTAAATTGGATATGCAAAGCTCGTTTTTGTGCGTTTAGTCCAAGCTGATCCAATATTTTATAAATGCTATTTACTAAGCTGTTCATTTTAATAATTTATTCGTTTTAATTACCTCTATTATAAATTAATTCTAAAATTTTTCTATTAAAAAAAACAATTTCATTACTAAAAATACTTAAATTCAAATAGATTTTTTGATTAATTGTTGAAAAATTAAATAAATAATATCATTAAAAATGTAGTTTAAATATTCATATATTTCTAATAAATCAACATTATTCATTTCCATAAACACCTAAAATCAAGCTCAAAATAATCTTGTTTATATGCTTGATTTCAATTTTAATCTCAGCCTGCTTGTTATGTCTGATATGTATTCATATGCTGATCAACCCATGTTGTGTTTATATACATAAGCCTCATTTAATTTATGTCTTTTATAGCAATGCCAACTTTACTACTGCTTTATGTTATAAAATAGCTACACATTTCATTCTTTTAGGAATTTTCCTATGAACGATGTTAACTCTCCCAAAAAACCGTTGTGGAAATCTAAAGCCGTGATTTTCGCAACAATCTTTAGCTGTTTATTCCTTGTATTCTTCTATATGGCTGTAACCAATGAACCAGATTATATGCCGAGTCAGCAAAATAAGCAGATAGCGACGCCTCAGACGGAGAATACCGATACAGCACCTCCACATGACACGCAGCAAATGTCGAATGATGAAATGAAAAACATGCCACACAACTCAGCTCAGCCAGAACATGCAAACTAAACAATCTATGATCAATGATTCACGTAATGCGCTTGTCGTAGAAGGTGGTGGTATGCGTGGGGCTTTTACCTGCGGTGTACTTGACGCTTTCCTACAACAAAATTTTAACCCTTTCGATCTTTTTGTTGGGGTGTCTTCTGGTTCAACAAACCTCGCCAATTACCTTGCTCGACAACAAGGTCGCAATATCGAACTCTATTTAGACCATTCACTTCGACCTGAATTTATTCGTTATGCTCGCTTTTTTAAAGGTGGGGATTTATTGGATATGCAGTGGATGTGGGATATTGTCGAGAAAGAGAATCCTCTAGATCAACAGGCCATATTTAGTCAAAATCCTGACTTTTATATGGTGTTGACTCATGCTCGTACAGGTTATCCTGAATATTTACGTGCTGGGAAAGACAATATTATCGATGGATTACGTGCTTCTAGTTCTATTCCCTATCTGACACGACAGGCTGTAGAAATTTTTGGAGAGCCTTATTTTGATGGCGGTGTCGCAGATGCCCTCCCTGTTCAATGGGCAGCGCAACAAGCAAATATTCAAAATCTCTTGGTGATTCGTACCCGTACACAAAATTACTTTAAAGCCAGCAGTAAAGCAGATCAATTCTTGGCAAAATATTTGCTTAATCAACATACTGGCTTTGCAGATAGTCTGAAAAACCGTTGTACTCGTTATAACCAAACTGTCGATTTTATCCGTCAAAATACGCAACAAAGCATTTTGGAAATCTGCCCGCCTGACAATAAAAAGTTAGCAGGCCGTTTATGTAAAGATAAACGCAAGTTGCAATATACCTATGAAGTTGGCTTAGAAAGCGGACAAAAAGCCATAGAAGACTGGAGTAACGCACACAAAGGCTAAAAGCGAAATTCCCAACAGACTAGTTTTTTAGATTGTATTGCGTGACATATCCTTCTTGTGGAAAAGCATCCTGAGTGATGCTTTCTACTTGTACAACTTGCCCTTTGACTAAACTGGTCAAAGGTGGCTGTTCAATCGTAATTCGCATACGTTGATTGACCAGTGATTGACATCCACTATCAGCTCTTCCATTCTTTTTAGCTTTTAATATTTTGATATACATCGTCAATTTACTTTTTTCAAACTCACCTTGTGGCCCATTGATTGCCATCGTCATGGTTGAAGTTTCTTCTAAGACTTTAACCGTTAAGAGACATTTATTGAGATAAGATGCCCAAGTCAAATTGGGTACAATAAGCCCCATCATCAAAAAAATACCGAGTATTGCACGTTTCATTTACTGATCCTTTTTCCAAAACTTCCATGACTTTTCAGGGCAAGTATAAAGCTTGTCAGAAACAGGGATTTGATCATTGGTTTTGAGATCAAATACTTGAAATTGGCATTGGTTATTTTGATATTTACCTAAAATTTCATAATCGTGTCCAGCCTGTGGTCTGAACGAAGCAACAGCATCCACACATTGATCAATCAATTGTGCTTTTGTCCGAGATGAATCAGTCGCTCCAAATACAAAACCATATAAATTCACAGGTTGGTCGGCATTTAAAATAAACTCTTTATAAGAGATCAGTTGGTAAGTCCGCATAGCATTGCTTTCAGCTTCTTTCTGAATCGCACTACGAGGCATCCCTTCTTCGATATTAAAGGTAATTCTGGCATACGCTTTTAGCGCAGATAATGCACCATTTCCACTTAAGTAATCCCGTATCCCAGCTTTTCTTCCAGCACAATCAAATGAATGTTGAATTAAAGTTTTTGTCGCACCCTTTCGATAGACCCGAATCCGTGACTGTGTCGCTGGATCATAAGTTTTTGGCTTTGTTTCCACCTGTAACTCATAGGCTAACGGTTGTTGTTTATCTGTTTCGGCTTGTGCAAATACACTGAATTGAGATACTACTCCAAATAAAAATAAAACCTGAAACTTTACCCTACCGTGCTTATATAATCTTTTCATTTTATTTTTAAAATACTAAGTATGTCTTGAAAAGACTTTACACGATGATCGGCCTGTGTCGATGTTACTTTTTGTTGAGGGTCAAATAAGATCGTTTTCATGTCCAACGCTTTTGCACCGCAAATGTCTGCTACCTCATTGTCGCCAACAAAAATGCAGTGCTGAGGAATAACACCGAGCTGCTGACATGCCAATTGGAAAATTTCTGGATGAGGCTTTCGCAGTCCAACAGCTTCTGACACAATCACACTCGAAAAATACTCACTTAAACCTAAGGCTTTGAAATTATCTTCCTGAAAAGGTGTCTTTCCATTAGAGATTAATCCAAGATAAAAATTTGCCTTAAACAAGCTATAAATAACCAGATCAACACCACTAAAGCATCGACAAAATTTATTAAAGTCTTGAATATAATTCTCTAATAGCGCTTGTGTCGAATAGCTGGATATTTGAAACTCTTGAATAAGTTGAGCATACACCTGATCTTTCCATACAGAACCATTATTATCCAACTCAATAAAACGCTGAATAAATTGTGGTTTCTGTTGAATCGCAACCAGCTCGAAGAAATTTACCTGCCAATTTAAAAAAGCCTTTAGGGAGGAGGTGCGATCAAGTAAGGTTTGATCTAAATCAAAAAGTATAACTTGAATCATCTCACCATCCTCTAAATCGAAAAGACTTGCTAAAGGATCAATAGATTATAATCATTGATTATCTATTCAATCCGATCTATCCATTGAATGCTTGTAGTGTTTCTAGGGTAATCCCTGCACCACCACATACAATCACCAAGACCTGATCAGCGGGTTTAAATTGAATCGTCTGATCATAAAGTACCGACAACGTTGCGCCACATGCTGGCTCAACCAAAATACGATGATCATCCACAAATTTTAAACAAGCATCTACAGTGTCTTGATCTGAAACAACCAAACTACGAACTTCAAGTTCTTGGCTCACTTCAAATGCATTTTGACAAACTTTTTTTGCTGCAAGTGTTGTTGCTATACCACTCACTTGATCCAATTCAACATGTTGCTTAGCGACAATCGAAGCATGTAAGGATGCTGTACCTTTGGTTTCAACCGCATAAATTGGAATATGGGCTAAACCATGTTTCTTTAATCCTGCTGCAACACCTGAAAGTAAACTTCCGCCACCCACAGATAAGACCACCGCATCTGGAGTAACGCCATCTGCAATGACTTCATCAATCATCGGGATAATGCCTTCCCATAACAATGGATGATCAAAAGGATGAATAAATACATCATGCTGTGTTAATAAGGACTGCGCTAAAGCATTGGCTTCGGTCCATGAAGCGCCATGTACAATAACCTCTGCACCTTGCTGGGCAATTAATTCTCTCGCACGTTGTGCTGTGGTTTCTGGAACCACGACGGTCACCGGAACACCCAGTTGTCGACCTGTATAAGCAACAGCTAAGCCTGCATTGCCACCCGATGAACTGATAAAACGCTGAGCACCCTGCTCAAAATATTTTTGACAGGCATGGCTAATGCCTCGTTGTTTAAATGACGCCGACGGTTGTAATGCTTCCATTTTTAACCACACCTGACATTGATTCAGTTGGCTTAAAACTAAAGATTGAATTAACGGGGTTTTTATACTGAGCATAGGTAAATCGATTCTCTTGGTTTATTTCAATTCAGTCATTTTTTAAACTTAACCCCATATCGATATGTGGGATCTCACAATCTAAATATTCTTCACCTTGTACCTGAAAGCCTAAATTTTCATAGAAGCGTGTTGCATAGACTTGAGCGGATAATTGAAGAAATGCTCTATTTTGCTGTTTTGCCACTTGAATAATCTGTTGCATGAGCAGTTTACCAATCCCCTCACCTCGATATTGTTGCAACACAGCAACTCGACCAATACTGTTATTTTCCAATAACCGCGCTGTCGCAATGGGTTGATCTTGAGCATATACAACAAAATGTAATGAAATGGCATCCTGCTCATCCCATTCATCTGCTTCACTGATGTTTTGTTCTTCGATAAAAACCATGCTTCGAATCAGTTTTGCATCATGTTGAAGCTGACTCCACGGCCCAGATTGAATGACAAATTGGCTCATTATTTAAATCCTAATGGTTGAGAAATTGATCCTTCATTCTTGCAATTATGCTAATGTAATGCACAGTGACAATACGCTCACTTCCACCAACTTAACTAAACTTGTAGAATAATTATGTTTCTAAATCATAAATTTAAAGTATTTATTTATAGCGCAATTTTACTGACGACTCAAAGTATTTATGCAAAAACATCCGAGCTAGATCGTGTGAATATTATCACAAAAAGCATGATTGGATTATTTTCTCAAGACCCAAATCAAGATCAGCTTAATTTAAAAATGAGTGCCGCAATTGCAGGTATCTCAGAAGCTGAAGCTAAAAAAAACCGCGATGAAAGTGGCGAAAAACAAGCCACTGCATCTGAAAAGATGAAGGAAATACTTAAAGAACAATTTAATGCCAACGATTTTAAAATTGTTGCGCCAGCATTTGAACGCCAAATGAAAGCTCAAAGTGCTGCATATCAGAGCTGTAAACAGGATGGTAAAATTATTGAAAATAGTCAAAGTTTTCAAGTACCGTTAACCTGCAAAGTCCCTGTGCTTAATTTAGACAATGTTCAAATGCCTGAACGTGGTAACAAAGAAAGTGATGCGCAATTTGCAGCTAAAGCAACAGACTTTTTTACAGAACTACTGATTAAAGCCCCAACAGAAACATTAAAAACCAGTATCTTGATTCATAAAATGGGTGAACAATTGATTCCAGAAATGGATGATCCGCAATATTTTCCAGATACGATCTCTCAAAAAACCACGGGCTCAAGCGAAGCTGAGCTTGATGAAATGAATCAGCAATAAAATAATTTATCTAAATGGTACCAAGAGAGAAAGCAGTTAAACCTGCGTTCTCTCCTCACAACGCGCTAGCACTTAGCGCCAATGTCTTGCTGGTCCCACTGATCATTCAATAATAATTCTAAGGATTGTTTTTGAATCCCATACATCTCTTTTAAAGCACGAATTTGATCTAAGACTGTTTGATCAGGTGCAGTGAAATCTTTACGCTTGGTTGCCAAAATCATTTTGTTTTTACTGGTATGTTCTAATGCCACAAATTCAAAGACTTTGGTTTCATAGCCATACGCTTTCAGCAACAGAGCTCGAATGGTATCTGTCAGCATTTCAGCTTGTTGTCCTGCATGAATACCGAATTGCAACATCGGTTGTAACACTTGTGGACTATTCAATTGTGGGCGTAATTCCTTATGGCAACAAGGTGCACACATAATCATTTGAGCGTTTAAACGGATACCTGTATGTATCGCAAAATCTGTTGCAACATCACACGCATGTAAGGCGATCATAATATCCAAATGAGATGGATGATACGTTCTCACATCACCTTGGAAAAAATCCAATTGATTAAAATCAGACTTTTGCGCAACCTCTTGGCAAAATTTCACCATTTTGTCATTCAGCTCAACACCTGTTACAAATGGGGTTTGATGTTGTTTTGCCAAATAATCATATAAAGCAAACGTTAAATAGCCTTTTCCTGAACCAAAATCGACAATTTTTAAAGCCTGCTCTTTGGTTTTTCCATCATGCACTAAAGTCTCTGACTGTTGAATATGCACTAAAGCACCTGAAAAGATTTCAACAAATTTGTTAATCTGCTTCCACTTACGTGCCATGCTTGGAATAATTTGTGCATTGGCATCGGTAATGCCGAGCGGTTGGAGAAAATAGCTTTCTTGGTCGACAAAACGATGTTTTGTACGATCATGCCCTTGTTGTTGGTTTTTAGCGGTTTTATCCAGCTTATTTTTACTGATGGTCAGCAAGGCTTTCTTTTTATTTTTCTTCAGCTGCGTTTCAACCTCATCGGTAAATAAATTGGCTTGTTTACAATCCTCAGCCAGCCCCTGAATTGTCGTTAACGCATGGGGAAGTGGATAGTTTTTAGTAATATCATTGGTTTTATAACGATATAGACAGCTTAGAACCGTTTCATTCTGTAGCTGAATGACGCGAAAGGTCATTTTCTCTAAATCAACCAATTCTCCTTTATACTGACTTAAAATCAAACGATCTAAGCTTTGATTATCAATAGCTTGCTGTACGCTATCAAAAAATTGTTGTTCCTGAACAGATAAGCTTGCCACATTGGACATAATCAAAACTCGTATTAATTAAGTTACCTATTTTAAGACGTCTTACTTTAAAGGTAAAACTCCATTACTATACAATTGTATTTTTAGGATAATAAGGTCCAATGTCGACAGATAAATTGATTCACATCTATGCACCACAAGAAGAACGTATTAATGCATTGAGTCATGCATTTGGTGCGATTTTGGCTGCGATAGCGACTGTTTTGATGCTGATTAAAGGCAACTATCTACATGGATGGCAATTTTTTGGATTGCTTGTCTATGGTCTAAGTATGATTCTACTGTTTTCCAGTTCAGCGATTTATCATTTTTCTGTCGACGAAAAAAAACGCCAGTGGTATAAAAAGCTGGATCATACCGCGATTTATTATTTAATTGCGGGAACCTATACGCCCTTTTTGGCAATTGCCATCCCAACAGCAAAAGCACATTATTTATTGATTGCACTTTGGGTCATCGCAGCCATTGGAACACTATTCAAGTTAATATTCATTCATCGTTTTGAAAAAATTTCACTGATTGCTTATTTGGTCATGGGTTGGCTTGCCGTGCTTGTAATGGATGATATGCAACAGTATTTAAAACCAGAAGCATTAAAATTATTGGTCATTGGTGGTTTAGCATATACAATAGGCGCATTGTTTTATGCCTTAAAAAGAGTAAGATACACTCATGCTATTTGGCATATATTTGTTTTGGTCGGTGCAGGATCACATTTCCTTGCAATCTATCTTTACGTCATTTAATTCATAGACACTCAAAATTCAGTGACCCTGATGGAGTGAATTTGGGTTGATCTCGTTGTTTTTTTAAGAAATTACGCCTTTTTTAAAAAGATTACGCTTTAAAGACTCGTTTTACTTTTAAAAGTGTAAGGTTCACCATGGCGTCATTATCTACTGCTACTCCAGAAATTCAAACAAATTCAAAGACTCGTGTGCTTTTCGCAAGTCTTGTGGGTACAACAATCGAATTCTTCGATTTTTATATCTATGCAACTGCTGCAGTCCTCATTTTTCCGCATCTGTTCTTCCCTGCAAGTACAGATCCGATGACGGCAACAATTCAATCACTCGCAACATTTGCCATCGCATTTATTGCCCGCCCTATTGGCGCAGCAATCTTTGGTCACTTAGGTGATCGTATTGGTCGTAAAGCAACCCTCGTCGCGGCTTTATTGACCATGGGTGTTTCAACAGTGTGTATTGGTCTACTTCCAACCTATGCACAGATTGGTATCGTTGCACCGCTATTACTTGCACTTTGTCGTTTAGGTCAAGGCTTAGGTCTTGGTGGTGAATGGTCTGGCGCAGTCCTGCTTGCAACCGAAAATGCACCTGAAGGCAAACGTGCTTGGTATGGGATGTTCCCACAACTGGGCGCACCGATCGGTTTTATCTTGGCAACGGGTTCATTCCTTGGTCTTGGCGCATTGATGTCTGAAGCAGACTTTATGCAATGGGGCTGGCGTATTCCATTCCTTGCAAGTGCTGCATTGGTGATTGTGGGTTTATATATTCGCTTAAAATTGCATGAAACCCCAGCGTTCCAAAAAGTATTAGACAAACAAAAAGAAGTTAATGTTCCATTTAAAGAAGTTGTGACCAAACATTATAAAATGCTCTTCCTCGGCACAATTGCTGCTGTGTGTACATTCGTGGTGTTCTATCTCACAACAGTATTTGCACTCAACTGGGGAACCAAACAACTGGGTTACTCACGTGCAGAATTCTTAGAGATGCAACTGGTCGCAACACTGTGTTTTGCTGCGTTTATTCCGCTTTCTGCTGTATTTGCTGAGAAGTTTGGGCGTAAGGCAACCTCTATTGGGGTATGTATCGCCTCTGCACTTTTTGGTTTAGTATTTGCCAGTATGCTTGAGTCTGGCAGTACCGTGATTGTGTTCTTGTTCTTATGTGTAGGTTTAGCATTGATGGGAATGACATACGGTCCAATTGGTACGGTCTTGTCTGAAATTTTCCCGATTTCTGTACGTTATACAGGCTCTGCATTAACCTTTAACTTGGCAGGTATTCTGGGCGCATCTTTTGCACCTCTGATCGCAACTGAACTTGCAACCAAATATGGCTTACAAGCGGTGGGTTACTACTTGACAGCAGCATCCATTCTTTCACTGTTAGCATTCTTGGCCATTCGTGAAACAAAACATGATGATGTTAACAACCAAGTTTAATCACCCTCTCAATGATCAAAGCCTGCAATTTTGCAGGCTTTTTTGATTTAGCGAAATGCTAAAACTCAGGCTCAGATACAATCTCAACCAGTAGATTATTAAAAGGCTGCATAAAAGACAAATAGCTTGCATGTAATGCCATACGCGCTAAATCAGTGTTAAACGGCGTAGGATGGTAAAGCTTATCGCGCATAATCGGATGCCCAATATGTTGCATATGCACCCGTAATTGATGAGAACGTCCTGTAATCGGTGTAAGTAGCACTCGACTTACATCCTTTTCAGCATCATAGCTTACAGATTCAAATAAAGTTTGAGCGGGTTTGCCTAACTCAAAATGCACGATCTGGCGTGGACGATTTTCCCAATCGGTAATCAAAGGCACATCCACACGACCATTGCTATTGATTTGCCCTTGCACCAAAGCAATATAATTTTTTTTAACAGTTCTCGCTTGAAACATTTTACTTGCTGCAACTTCCGCATCACGATGTTTGGCGAACAACAGAATGCCCGAGGTTGCCATATCCAAACGATGGGTAATTTTGGCATTTGGATATATTGCCAATACTCGAAAATAAGCGCTGTCATGATGTTCAGGCAAACGCCCCGGAACTGAAAGTAACCCTGCGGGTTTATTGATGGCAACAAAGTCATTATCTTCAAAAATAATGTCAAGTGGATCTAAAGGAGGCTGATAAACAAAGCCATCATCAATCGGCATGTGGATCGTATATTGAGAAGAATTGCCGAAAAATAGCAATAGACTAAAAAGCTGTCAAGCATGTACATGCTTTATTATTTTCCGCAATCAAAAAAACTCCAATACACGAGAATATTGGAGTTTTTAAGTCACTATACAATGCACTTGATCTGATCAATCAAGCCTGAATATTCAATACCAACTGACGTTTCTTTACCTGTTGTCCAACTTGCCCAATAATCTCATTAACGACCCCATCAACATCAGACTTAATCTGTTGCTGAATCTTCATCGCTTCTAAAATCAACAAAGTTTGACCTTTAGTCACCGTATCACCCGCATTTACCAAGATATTGATAATCGCACCATCCATTGGTGCACGAATGTTACCATCGCCTGCGACATCGGAAGTTTCAGGTGCTGCATAGGTGGTATTTTCAATGCTGATATTGCCATTTACCGCATCTAAATACAGCTGATTTCCATCTAAGACATAGTCAATCGAACGGCGTACACCATCCACCTCATAAATGAATTTTTCTGCTTGCTGTTCGACAATGCTGATCCCAAGTGTCTGCCCACAAATTTCAACGCTCACTTGGTTTTGATCACGTTTCACCAAAAGCTGTAATAACTGATCATCATGCTTGAGTTTTAAAGGTAAAGATAACGCAATTCCGGTATTCCAACTGCTTTGACTGGAAGCATTGGTCAACAGTGCCGCAGCAATAGCTAGGTGTTCTAAGCCCAAAGCTTGTTTATGTAAGCTGCCATCTGTTTGGAAATGTTCTTGAATAAAGGCAGTATTGGTGTCTCCTTTAACAATAATAGGGTGTCTTAATAAATTCACTAAAAACTGCTTATTACTATTCACCCCCAACAATACACAATCATCTACAGCACGCGCCAAGAGCCGAATGGCATCCTGACGGGTTTGACCATATGCAATGACTTTTGCCACCATTGGGTCGTAAAACGGACTAATTTCATCCTGTTGCAACAAACCATGATCAATTCGAACATTGGGTAAATCAGCAGCTTGCCAGCGCTGTATTTGACCAGTCTGTGGCAAGAAATCTTGGCGGGGGTCTTCTGCATATAAGCGAACTTCTATTGCATGTCCTGACAAGGTCAATTCAGACTGTTGTAAGGGCAAGGTTTCACCATTGGCCACACGCAGTTGCCATTCCACCAAATCTAAACCTGTGATCAGTTCCGTTACTGGATGCTCGACTTGCAAACGTGTATTCATTTCGAGGAAATAAAACTCACCTGATTGATCCAATAAAAACTCCACCGTTCCTGCACCGACATAATCACATGATTTCGCTGCTGCAACAGCAGCCTCACCCATTTGTTGGCGTAAGCTTTCAGTCATCACTGGACACGGGGCTTCCTCGACCACTTTTTGATGACGACGCTGAATCGAACAATCACGCTCAAATAAATACACATAATTGCCATGGGTATCGCCAAACACCTGTATCTCAACATGGCGTGGAGCAATCACAGCTTTTTCAAGAATCAGCTCACCTGAACCAAAGGCATTTTCTGCTTCAGAACGCGCTGTTTTTAAGGCTTCAACAATATCAGCAGATTGCTGTACCAGACGCATACCGCGCCCACCACCACCTGCTGAAGCTTTGACCATCAGTGGATAACCAATTTTATTGGCTTGTTGTTCTAAATACTCTATATCTTGCTGATCACCTTCATAGCCCGGCACACATGGTACACCCGCCTGAATCATGGCAATTTTTGACAGTCGTTTACTGCCCATCAATTCAATTGCTGGTGCAGGGGGGCCAATAAAGGTAATTCCATTTTTCTTACAAGCTGCTGCAAAATCGGTATTTTCAGAAAGGAAGCCATAACCGGGATGAACAGCGTCAGCTCCGACTTTTTTACATGCTTCGATAATATTTTGAATAGATAAATAGGACGCTGAAACTTTTGAAGCACCAATATACACAGCCTCATCTGCAAGCTGTACATGACGCGCATGACGATCTGCATCTGAATAGACAGCCACGGTTTGATAGCCCATTGCTTTTGCTGTTTTCATCACGCGAACAGCAATTTCACCACGATTCGCCACCAATATTTTTGAAAATGCCATTCTCGTTTTCCCTATTTTTGGTTTTTATTCACTTGATTATCTTGGTTGAATCACACCGATCTCAATCAAGATCAGTGATCCGCATTGTCAGACTTATGCATCAAACCAATTTGGATGACGCTTTTGGATAAAGGCCATTGTGCCTTCTATGCCTTCTTCACCACCCACAGCATTGGCAAATTGCTGTGCGGCATCATCCAATAAAGGCGTCAAAGCTTCACTTAAAGTACGGTGCAATAGAGCTTTAGTTACACGAGATGCTTGTGGGGCAGTACGTTTAATCTGCTGAATGGTTTCGATCAATAAAACTTCCAGTGCTTTTTCATTCTCAACCACTTCATGTACAACACCAACGTTCAATGCGGTATGCCCCTCAAAACGTGCACCAAGTAAAGCCAAACGACGCGCTTGAGTTAAGCCAATTCGCTTTACCACAAATGGGGCAATCTGGGCGGGAATAACCCCTAATCCTGTTTCAGGTAAACCAAATTTGGCATCGGCAAGACTGATTGCAATATCTGAAACACAGGCCAAACCAAAACCACCACCCAACACCGCACCTTCTAAAACCGCGACAACAGTTTGTGGTACTTGATCCACTTGCTCCAGCATATGTCCAAATTGACGATTGAAATCAACATAAGGCTGATTAGAACCAATATTGATGGCCTCACCACGCAGTTGAGCCATATCTTTAATGTCACCACCTGCACAAAAATTTCCATCTTTGCCACGTAAAATGACTGCACGAATGGAGATATCATCTTGGATCGTTTTAAACACTTGTTGAATCGCTTTGACCATATTCAAACTCATGGCATTGCGACTCTCAGGTCGGTTGAGCCATAAGGTTAAAATACTGCCTTCTTGCTCAAGCTCAATGCTGCGATCAAATTGTTGTGTTGTCAGAGATTGCGAAAGTGCCATATTTATTCTCCTTGTTATTTACGCTTAGATGGAAGAATGTCCATCAACTTACAAATAATTCCAAGCATAATTTCATCTGCACCACCACCAATCGAACCTAAACGACCATCACGATACAGCTGAGAAGCGGGGTTATCCCACATAAAACCATTTCCACCCCAAAACTGTAAGCAACTGTCTGCAACTTCTCTAGTTAAACGACCTGCTTTAAGTTTTGCCATAGAGGCAATTTCTGTTGCATTTCCACCGTCAATGTGAATTTCACAAGCACGATAGGTTAAGGCACGTAAAGCTTCCACTTCGGTCATCAACTCAGCAAAACGGAAATGTACATATTGGTTATTAATCAACGGTTGTCCAAAGGTGCTTCGTTCTTTTGTATATTGAATGGTTTGTTGAATCACATTTTCCAAACCACCAATTGCATTGGCAGCCGCCCACATTCGTTCTTCTTGGAACTGCATCATTTGCATCATAAAGCCCATACCTTCTGTACCCACCAAGTAGCGTTGTGGTACACGAACATTGTCAAAATAGACTTCTGCTGTCGTGGTTGAACGCATTCCCAATTTATTAAGTGGTTCAGAGAAAGAGATGCCAGCGGATTTTGCCGGAACAATAATCATAGACTTATTGACATGCGGTTTATCATCAGAGGTATTGGCCAATAAGCAAAAAAAGTCAGCTTGAAGTGAATTGGTAATCCACATTTTGCTGCCATTAATCACATAATCATCACCCTGTTTTTTTGCGGTTGTTTTGATGGCTGCGACATCTGATCCTGCATGTACTTCCGATACAGCAATCGAAGCAACATATTCACCCGCAATTGCAGGTGTTAAAAATTCATCTCGTAATTCTTGACTACCAAAGCGGGCCAAAGCTGGTGTTGCCATATCCGTTTGCACACCAATCGCCAAAGGTACGCCACCACAGGCGGCCCGTCCTAACTCTTCTGCAACCACAAGGTTATAAGAATAATCTAAGCCTAATCCGCCATTTTCTTCAGGCTTACAAATCCCCAACAAACCTAAATCCGACAGTTTTTTAAACACATCATGAATAGGAAATCGCCCTTCAGCTTCCCATGTCGGAATATAAGGATTGAGTTCAGTCTCAACAAACTGACGTGTAGTACGGCGTAGTGCTTCATGCTCTGTGGTAAATTTCATTGTTTTTTTCCTTAAATTTAATCTTCTCTCACTCGCTTTAATAAAGCGGAGAACACCTCACTTTTAAAAGATGAGGAATAATGAGTTTCGCAAGGGTGAGTACTTTTAAAGCCTCGATACACCAAATCGTATTGGATTTAGTTTGCGATGTTCTGCTTCATAAATTGTTTCTAATAAGAAGATCAGGACTTTGCGTGTATCACGCGGGTCGATAATTCCATCATCATGCAACATGGCCGTATTAAATAAGGCGGTTGACTGCTGTTCTAATTTTGCTGCTGTACTTTGCTCTAAGAAATCCAGCATCTGCTGGTTAGGTTCCATCCCTGAAGCTTTTTGCTTTCCTTCTGCCACGATACGTAATACCTTGCCTGCCTGAGCTGAACCCATCACCGCCACATGCGAGTTTGGCCATGCAAAAATAAATTGCGGTGATAATGGACGTCCACACATGGCGTAGTTCCCCGCACCATAGGAACCCGCCACAACAATAGAAATTTTCGGCACAGTGGTATTGGCAACGGCCTGAATCAATTTCGAACCATGCTTAATAATGCCATTCTGTTCAGCATCAGTTCCAACCATAAAGCCTGTGGTGTTATGTAAAAACAGTAATGGGCGTTTAGTCTGTTCACAAAGGTGAATGAACTGTGCAGCTTTGGTGGCGCCTTGTGGGGTAATCGGTCCGTTGTTGGTGATAATTCCAATATGTAGCCCACCAATTTTTGCCCAGCCACACACGGTCAATGCATCATATTCTTGTTTTACTTCAAAGAATTCAGAGTCATCAACAATTCGTGCAATCACATCTTTCATGTCAAAAGGCTGCTTTGGACTTGCAGGAATGATCCCTAACAACTCCTCGGCAGGATAACGTGGCTCTTTATAGCTTAAGTTTAACTTTTGAGTTTGCTCTTTCCAGTTAAGATGCTCAAAAACCTCACGGGCAATACGAATCCCATCAGCATCATTCTCAGCTAAAAATTCGGCTGTTCCAGCAACCTGTGCATGCATTTCTGCACCACCGAGTTCTTCTGCTGTTGCCACTTCTCCGGTTGCCGCCAAAAGTAAAGGTGGCCCTGCGAGTAACATCTCAGTTTGCTTACGAACTGCAATCACATAATCAGATAGACCCGGTTGATACGCTCCACCCGCTGTTGCATTGCCATGTACCACAGAGACTTGGGGTAAACCTGCGGCAGACAGTCGTGCCTGATTGGCAAAGGTCATTCCACCATAAGTAAATACTTCAGCAGCGTAATTTAAGTTGGCACCCCCACTTTCAGTGAGAGTCAGCATCGGTAATTTCTGTTCAAAAGCGATTGCTTGAAGACGTAAGGTTTTTTGTACCCCCATCGGTGACATTGTTCCGCCTTTGATTGCACTGTTACTTGCTGAAATCAGACAACGGACACCACTGACGAAACCGATCCCTGAAATAATCCCACCGCCAGCATCTGACCCATCTTTATCATCATGCATGCCATAACCCACCAAGCCACACAATTCAACAAATGGTGAATCGGCATCAAGGGCTAAACGGACACGTTCATGCGGTAAAATTTTGCCTTTCTTGTCAAATTTAGGTTTGGCTGCATAAGATTTTTCAATATTCTTATTTTGCACTGCACGCACTTCAGCAATTTGAGCAAGTAATGCCTGCTTGTTCTGTTCAAATTGCTCACTACCAACTGTAATTTCGGATTGGAGAACAGTCATGAATTTTCTCCTGTCTGTTGGTTATTGGTTTGATCACTCAATTGTTGTTTTAATACGTCTGGAATAAAGGCACGATGGAAGCCATTAAACGACTCACTATTCGAGGCATCTGCCAATGGGTACATTCGAGTACCTAAGGATGCAGCACCATCAATACGAATCGTCATGCCAGAAATAAAACCTGCGGCTTCTGAAAGTAAATAACAAATGGCAGAAGAAATTTCAGATTCCGTGCCCATCCGTTTCAACGGCACATTTCCCGCCAAACTTGGGATAATAAATTTGGCAAAATCACCGGTATAATTATCCATTCCAGAAGAAACAACCCAACCAGGTGCAACACAATTAACACGTACCCCAGAACGACCCCACTCCACCGCTGCTGTTTTGGTTAAATTATCTACCCCAGCACGGGCTGCACCAGAGTGTCCCATCCCCGGCATGCCACCCCACATATCAGCTGCCATATTGACAATACTGCCACCATGTTTTGCCATCCATTGGTTATAGGCTTCTTTCATTAAGTAGAAAGTTGAATGTAGGTTGTTGCGTACCACAGCATCAAAACCGTTGGCAGAAATGCCTTCTAAATTTGAGGGAAACTGACCGCCAGCGTTATTGACAAGGCCATCGAGTCTGCCAAATTTTTCAATCACTTCAGCAATCATCTCTTTCACGTTGTGTTCTTCGCGATTATCACAAACGATAAAATGAACTTTGCCACCATCTTCGATGATTTCTTTGCTGACATTTTCCAGCTTTTCAATTTTCCGCCCTGTAATCACCACTTGAGCCCCTAAAGCAGCCAGTTCATGAGCAGTACAGCGTCCTATACCTGAACCACCACCGGTCACAATGATGACTTGCTCCTGAAAAGCATCCGATCTAAATATTGAGTGATAATGCATTTTTATATCCAAATTGTTGTCGTTTAACTTGCTTAAATCCCGCTCCAAGCTCTCTTTTAAAAAGCGAGGAATTCCCCCCCTCGTTCGTAAACAAGGATTAGAAGGACTTTAAACTCGCTGGGATTTTGACTGGCATATCTAAAAGCTGCTGTGCAAAAGCTTTGCCTTGTGGATCAATACGTAAACTGGCAATTCCTCCACCACCTAAGGCATTTTCGAGCATAAAATTTAAGGCATTAAACCCCGTGATTTCATAACAAATCACTTTAGACTTTTCAGGGTCTAAAACATGCTGCATATATTCTTTGACCTTTTCCTCAGTCAAATTGGCGCGAATCCAAGGTAGATATTCAGGCTGACGAGCGATCACACCAATATTGCTGTGATTGCCTTTATCGCCACTCCGAGCATGGGCAATTTCAACTAAAGGAACTTCAATCTCCTGACCCGTAAATTGAGCAACCTCACCCACTGCAACAGTATTAAAAGATTGATCTGAGCAACCTGATGGAATCTGTATATTTTGACGCTGACCATTGATATCAATCGCAACACTTAGTTTTGATTTATCCACTAAAAATGAGAACAACTTAATCACAGGGGAAGCTTTGGGACGCCCCCCAACAATTCCAGCCAATGCAGGTGCCATTCCGGTAGATGCTTGGGCAATTTCAGAAGCAAAGAACATACATGCTTCTTTAAACATGTGCGTTACAGCGATTTTGACAACTACTTCTCGACTATTAATCTGCTGCGCATTTGCGCCATAGGTACTTTCAATACCCAATATTTCAACTGATTTTTCTGAGAATGGCGGAACTGAACGTAATGCTAAAACACGCTCACACTTATTTAATATCGCATCTGCAATGACTTGGGCTTTTTCAGGGGCTTCGCGTCCTGCAATCAGGAAGCTCACCAAAACACGATAACCATCGGGATAGGTTGCACTGACTTTATATTGTTGTGTCGGTGCTCTACCTTTTGCACCAGTCACTAAAACTCGATCCTCACCCACTTGTTCTAATTTCACTTGGCTGAAGTCAGCAGTAACATCGGGCAGTAAATACGCTTGCGGATTGCCAATTTCATAGACAACTTGTTCAGCAACAGTTGCAACCGAAACCAGTCCACCGGTTCCTTTGGGTTTAGTTACAATAAATGATGCATCTGCTTTCACTTCAACAATTGGAAACCCCATATTGTCAAAGCCTTGTACTAAGCGCCAATCCGTGAAATTGCCACCGGTACATTGTGCACCACACTCAATGATATGCCCTGCTAAAGAACCTTGGGATAGCTTGTCATAATCCTCTAAGGACCATTGATATTCATGCAACAATGGTGCAAGCACCACAGCTGAATCCACCACTCGCCCAGTGATGACAATATCTGCACCTTGATCAAGTGCGTCTCGAATTGGAACAGCTCCTAAGTAAGCGTTACAACTGGCTAATTGGCTGGGTAAATCTTCGCCACTAAACATTTCTTTAATATTTTGTGTTTTTAATTCGGCTTGTTGTGGCAATAGGTCATCCCCTAATACCACTGCAATTTTTAAATCCAATCCTTGTGCTGCAAGCACTTTCTGTAAGGCATCACGACATGCCAATGGATTGACACCACCAGCATTGCTAATCACTTTTATTTTTTTATCACTGATTTTTTTAAGCAGCGGTATCATCACCCGACTGACAAAATCCAAAGCATAACCATGTTCTGGATTGGTCATCATCGCTTTTGCCATGATAGACATGGTAATTTCTGAAAGGTAATCAAAAACCAAATAATTGATGTCAGACAAATGTACCAACTGAAATGCTGCAGTATTGGTGTCCCCCCAGAAACCTGAAGCACATCCAATTTTTACAATACGCTGATCTTCCATTTTCACACCTATCTTGTTTTCATTGTTCTGAATAAAATTTATACTCCAATCTACCAAGCAAGCGCTTGGTTTGTAAAGAGCAAAATGTTATCCT
Source organism: Acinetobacter legionensis (assembly GCF_048552295.1). NCBI lineage: Bacteria > Pseudomonadati > Pseudomonadota > Gammaproteobacteria > Moraxellales > Moraxellaceae > Acinetobacter > Acinetobacter legionensis. The sequence continues at coordinate 8,921 of NZ_JBIMCW010000014.1, read as the reverse complement.
GAATTGGCAAATGTGTTAAAACGCGTTTCTAACAATGAATAATTTGCTTAACTTTATGGAAAAAATGATCCGATGATTGCTCACTCAATCGATGATATCCAACCAATCGCATGTTTTGATGACAGCCCTAAAGGTCGTTTATTACTTGGTGCTGCCTATTTATTTCATAAGCAAGGTTATGCCAAAACCACAGTTCGTGAGTTAGCAAATTTTATTGGAATTCAATCAGGTAGTTTGTTTCATCATTTTAAAAGCAAGGATGATATTCTTGCCCATGTCATGCATGAAACCATTATTTACAATCATGCCCGTATGCTTGATGCGATCCAAAAATCGGATGATGCTGAACAACAGTTAAAACACTTAATCAAAGCTGAGTTAATTTCGATTACGGGAGATACGGGTTCAGCCATGGCTGTTTTAGTTTATGAATGGTTTGCATTGTCAAAACAACGGCAAGAAGAACTCCTTAAACTGCGAAATGATTATGAGGACATCTGGTTCGCTGTGATTGAAAAATTACGTGACCTTGGTAAAATTCAGCATGATGCTTTTATTTGGCGCCGTTTGTTGGGTGGTGCGATTGCTTGGACCGTCACTTGGTATAATCCCAATGGTAAAATGAGCTTAGATGAACTGACTGAAATCGTTTTGGAAATGGCTTTGAAATGAGCACAGTTTATCTTCGCAAGCCCAACATTTCAGATCTTGAAGAAATCGAAAAGGCCTATAAAAAAAGCCAAATACTTCATCATCCTTGGACATATCCTCCTAATGATTTTCAACATTACTTACAACAAGAAGGCAGATATTTCCTTTGTCTGACTAAAATCCATCAAATTATTGGTACCTTTAACATTTCCAATATCATTCGCGGTTATTTTCATTCTGCTTATTTAGGTTATGAGGTTTTTGAGCCTTTTCAAGGACATGGCTACATGCGTTTAGGCATTAATTTATTGTTGAATGAAGCATTCCATGTTTTAAATTTGCATCGTTTAGAGGCAAATATACAACCTGAGAATACTGCTTCCATTCGCCTTGTTGCGGGTGCTGGCTTTATTCAGGAAGGCTTTTCTCGACAATATTTGCGGATTGGTGGTCAGCAATGGATGGATCATCAACGTTGGGCGATAATTAATGAGGATTGGGCCGAAGATTGACAAGCAATGCTTGATTTCTCAGTTGCACTTGTTCTAAGTTCTATAGAACCGAAATAACTTAACATTTGCTTGCATGATAAAACAGACAGAAATAATTTATAAAATATACCCTCAACGGTACATTACAGCTTCGGCAATTAACGCATTAGCTCAACGTTTCAATTTACCTACTGATCCTTATATGCAAGATTGGGAATATGAAGTTGCAGATCCCAGTCGTATTGATGAATTTATGCATGTTTATCTTTCAAATGAACTTAACGATGACGAAAAATTTGCACTTATGGAAACACTTTTACAATCATTTGAGGAATCATCGAAAATACTAGGCTCAGATCAACAATGGATGGCGATTCTTCAAATTTTACAAGACAATCTAGACATTCATGCAACGACCATTTGTTATTGGGCATGTGGAAATTCAGCTTACAATCTTTGTTGGAGAATAACGCCATATCTACGTAAAATTAAACTTCAGAATCATCTAAAAATCACACAATAAGATCAGTATTAGATTTAGGCATTGAGTTGTTCTAAAAGTGAAGACTTTTGAGAATTCACAACAATTTTTCTCAACTTTAAGTACCTTGATCTTCCCGCTCAAGCAAAAAATTATCTTCAAACTCAAACACAGCCTCTTGCATAATTTCCCAAGGATGATTTAAAGGTAAGAGTAAAACACCATTACCAAAGTGTTTAACCACAACGTCTTTGTCCTTAAAATGAAATGCCGTAGGTAAAAGAACGGCCTGACTATGTCCTAATTGTAAAACCTTTGTTACTTCCATAAAGACTCCTTAAATTGACAATAACCATAGACCTCTAGCGCACCTATGGTTATTTTTAGCTGAAACCAGCTTTGTAAGTTTTTATCACTTAAAAATTTGTCATTAAAACCCCAACTGCTTACTAATCAAATCTTTCATGATCTCTTCAGCACCACCACCGATCATATTTACTTTGACCTCACGATAAATACGCTCAGATTTAGTCCCTCGCATAAAGCCCATGCCACCTAGAGTCTGCACTGCTGCATCTGCACAGAACTGCATGGTTTGGGTTGCGATATTTTTTGACATACAAATTTGTGCAATTAAATCACTGCCCTGTAGTTCAGCCTGCCCCATACGATAAGCAGTATCCTCCAATAATGCCCGAGTTGTGGTTAAACGCGTCGCCATATCAACCAACTTATGACGTACCACTTGATGATCAACTAAGCGTTTTCCAAAAGTCTTACGCGCTTTAGACCATTCTAAAGCCTCTTGATAACAAACCAAGGCATAACCATAGGCCATAGAGGCCAACCAAAAGCGTTCCATATTGAAGTTTTTCATAATGACCTTAAAGCCAGCATTTTCTTCACCAAGAAGATTTTCTACAGGAACTTTGACTTGGTCAAAATGCAAATGAGCAGTATCCGATGCCCACCAGCCCATTTTCTTTAAAGGTGATTTAGTAATGCCTTCACTATGTGCATCGACCAATAACATCGAAATACCACTCGCACCTTTATTTTCAGGATCAGTTCTCACCGCTACCGTATAATAATCTGCGCGCATACCTGAAGTAATAAAGGTTTTTTCACCACTCACCAGATAGAAATTACCTTCACGGATTGCTTTGGTTTGTAATGCAGCAACATCAGAACCGCCGCTTGGTTCGGTAATCGCAAGTGCAGAAATTTTTTCGCCTGAAATAATTTGTGGCATCACCTTGTCACGAATATGCGGCTGGGCAAAATGATGAATTGGTGGTGTACCAATAGTATGAATCATCAAAGAAATATGTACCCCACCAGAGCCAGCTTTAGCTGTTTCAACTGCGGCTAAGAACACATGAAATGCATCTGCATCAGAGATTCCCCCATGCTCATCATCAAAGCCTAAACCCAATAGACCAATTGCAGCAGCCTTTTGATAAAGTTCACGAGGAAAAGTTTCGGCTTCATCCCATTCATTGACAAAAGGAGAAATCTCTTTTTCAACAAATTTCTTCACACTCTCTGCAAATACACGATGCTCAGCGGTGTAGTAAATCGGGTTATTTAAATGATCCATATCTTGTTGTTCCCTGCTTATTTTTATTGCGATTTATTGTGTACAGTTCTAGTTTAATCCATTCTCGATATTCTAATAGCCCAATTGACGACTCGCGAGGTCTTTCATAATTTCTTCTGCCCCACCACCAATCATATTGACTTTAACATCACGGTAAATCCGTTCAGACTTGGTACCTCGCATAAAGCCCATGCCCCCTAAAGTTTGTACAGCTGCATCTGCACAAAACTGCATAGTTTGAGTGGCCACATTTTTAAGCATACAGATTTGTGCAATTAACTCATTGCCCTGCATTTCAGGCTTCCCTAAGCGATAAGCAGTATCCTCCAACAAAGCAAGTGTTGTGGTTAAGCGAGTCGCCATATCAACTAATTTATGCCGAACCACTTGATGATCAACTAAACGTTTACCAAAGGTTTTTCGTTCTCGTGCCCATTCCAATGCTTCTTCATAACAGGTTAATGCAAAACCATAACTACTGGCAGCAAGGAAAAAACGCTCCATATTGAAGTTATTCATAATCACAAGGAAACCCATATTTTCTGCCCCCAACAAATTGCTTGCAGGAACACGAACCTGATCAAAATGGAGATGAGCCGTATCCGAAGCCCACCATCCCATTTTATCGAGTTTTGATTTGCTTATGCCGTCACTATGTGCATCAATCAATAACATCGAGATACCATTCGGGCCTTTAGCATCAGGATCTGTACGTACCGCAACGGTATAATAATCCGCACGAATGCCCGATGTAATAAAGGTTTTTTCACCACTAACAATATAGTCTTGACCATCCCTTACAGCTTTGGTTTTAAGTGCTGCCACATCAGAACCACCCGTAGGTTCAGTAATCGCCAACGCTGAAACTTTTTCACCTGCCAAGATTTGAGTCAGTACAGTTTGTTTAATCTCATCTGAAGCAAAATGGTTGATTGGAGGTGCGCCAATCGAATGTGACAATAAGGAAGCACATAGACCACCTGAACCTGTTTTGGCTAACTCAATCGAAGACAACAACACATGAAAAGCATCGGTTTCTGGAATTCCCCCATAGTTTTCGTCAAAACCTATCCCCAATAAGCCAATATCTGCGGCTTTTTTATAAAGTTCTTTTGGATAGGTTTCTGCCTCTTCCCATTGATTGATATGTGGCATTAATTCTTTTTGAACAAACTTTCGAATGGAATCTGCAAATGCAAAATGCTGATCTGTATAGTAAATTGGATTATGCTTCATATTGATTTGCTTCCCAGCATTATTTTGAAAAACTTATACTGACAGATTTTATTTAATTTAAAGTTGCAGAAACGATCAATTTGTATTTAAAAACATGTCATTTTTGATCAAAACTCCTATATTAATTTCAGATTCATGCTCAAAAATCCGTTACACTGTTAGTAATTTCCTTTTAATTTTTAGCTCTATAAATAATGGCGACATTGAATCAATTTTTATCACGTTTTAACCCTGCAACCATTCAAAGAAGCTTGAGTTATGTCAAAAAAATTGATCTAAAATCCTTAGAGGTCTACCCTGATCGGGATAATTTAGTCATCGAAGCTCAAATTCAGGGAACGGATTATTATGAAACGGCTGTTATCTATAATCCTTTAACAAATAAAATTGTGGATACTGACTGTAGTTGCCCTGTTGGTTACGATTGTAAGCATTCGGCTGCACTTGCACGTTATTTTTATGATCAACAACTTTCCAACCCAGCTGCTCGTCAAAAACTAAACCCATTAGACCAAGCTCAAACCACAACAAATAGCTCTACCCACACCACGGCAAAAGCTTGGCTCGCTCAATTTAAACAACAATTGGCACAAGTTCAACGTACTGAAACGCCAGTACAGCACCAACTTATTTATATTTTCCAACCAAAAAATAACACCGCCAAATTACAACTGAGTGTTTTTAAAGTTCGGCGTAACAAAGATGGAAAAATTAGAGATACTGCACTCTACACCAGCTATGACAATGTATTAAATGAACGTCTTAAAGTGAGTAAAGAAGAAAAGAAAATCTTTAGTCATTTGTACTTTTTCGCTAAGCTAAATTTTAGCGATGTTCATTTTTATCCAGCGTCATGGGATATTTCAGGAATCTATCAAGAACATCTAAGAACGGCTATTCAAAGTAGCGCTTGTTTTGCACTAGATGTACAAAGATTACCTTTAACATGGTCTGATCAATCTTATAAAATTGAATTCAACTGGCAAACGCGTACAGAACAGCAAACAGAAAAACTCAAGGCACAATTTTTTGATGAAAATCATCTAGAAATTTCACCTGACCATGCTGAACAAATTTATATTATTCATTCTCATCCATTAAGTTATCTCGATACCCTTAAAAACCAAGTCGGTGTACTTGAGTCGTTATATTCTAGTGAAATGATCGAAGAATTGCTGAATATGCCACAAATGCCTGTGGAATTAATGGCTGAATTTGAGCAAGTGATTCAACCCTATGCATTTTTTGAAGATTTACCTCAAGCGCCATTTACACAAAGTATAGAAATATTAAAAGGCAAACCCACACCTATTTTACGTTTTGGAACACATCCGCAATATGATCGTCTTGGTCATATGCATCATTATGCAATTGCTGAAATTGAATTTGAATACTCAGCTGGACGAATTAAAGCGGGTTTCCCTGATGACAGCTTCATTATCAATATTGATGAAAAAGCAGTTCGCCAACAACGCGACTTAGTTGCTGAAAAGAAACATATTGATGAATTAATTCATTCAGTTAAATCCATGCAACGGATTAGCAAGCTACCAAAGAGCAAACGCCCTGCTTTTGATGACATCACTGAAAACTCAATTGTGTATGCAGATCCCATGGCTTGGGTTGAGCAACTGGTTCCTGAAAATAAAATCGAAGGTCTTGGCTGGAAAGTTGAACATACCCTAGATAGTCAGTTCAATTTAAGTGCAACACAAAACCTGCAACTCTCATTAAATGAATCTGAAAAAAAACAAGACTGGTTTAATGTCGGTGCGACGATTCAGGATATGCATGGCAACACCTATAACCTGATTGATCTTCTTGGCTATGCGATACAGCATAATCCACATCTTTTAGAAGATGACTATATTGAAAAAATGGACAGTGACAGCTTCTTAATTGTTCATTTAAGAGAAGCTCAAACACAACTGGCACTTAGAAATCAAGAAATTAAGCCCATCCTGATCTATTTAAAAGAAATTTTACGACATCCTGAATCTGCAACATTAGATCAATACGATGCCGCTCAATTCTTAGACTTACAGCATCATTTGGGCATGCCTTGGCGCACCAACGAACGCCTGAAAATATTTGCTGAAAAGCTTCAAAATAGTTATCAAGATCAAATCTGTACACCACAAGGTTTCCAAGGCGAACTACGCCCATATCAACAACAAGGTTTAGCATGGCTACAGTTTTTACGTGAAACTGAACATGGTGGTATCCTTGCAGATGATATGGGACTCGGTAAAACCGCACAAACACTTGCACACATTCTATTAGAAAAGCAAGCAGGCAGATTAAATCAACGACCTGCCTTGATTATTGCACCAACATCTTTAATGCATAACTGGCGTAAAGAAGCTGAGAAGTTCACTCCTGAATTAAAAGTTTTGGTCTTACAAGGGCATGATCGAGTTGAGCATTTTCAAGAGATTAAAAATGTAGATATTGTGCTCAGTACCTACCCACTTTTGGGCCGTGATGAAGAGTTTTTACTGCCTTATCAATATCATTTATTGATTTTGGATGAAGCACAAAACATTAAAAATCCACGTGCCAAAGCCTCTCAAGTTGTACGACAAATCAAAGCAAAACATCGTCTATGCTTAACTGGTACGCCGATGGAAAACCATTTGGGTGAGTTATGGTCATTGTTCCATTTCTTAATGCCTGGTTTTTTATATAGTCAGGAATTGTTTAATAAAAAATATCGCAATCCTATCGAGAAATATGCAGATCTTCAGGTTAAAACCAAACTCATTTCTCGTATTAAACCGTTTATGTTGCGTCGTTTAAAAACAGAGGTGGCGAAAGAGCTTCCTGAAAAAACCACGATTGAAGTCAATATTGATATGAATGAACAGCAATCTAAGCTCTACGAAGCTGTTCGTGCAACAATGCAAAAGAATATTCGTGAGTTGATTGCAGCTAAAGGCTTCCATCGTAGTCAGATTCAAATTTTAAGTGCATTACTTAAACTTCGACAAGTTTGCTGTCATCCAAGCCTTTTACAACTGGATCAAATCAAAAATCAAAATGTTGAATCAGCAAAATTAGATCATTTATTGGAAATGGTTCAAGATATGGTTGAGGAAGGACGTAAGATTTTAATCTTCTCTCAATTCACCACGATGCTACAACTCATTGAAGAGCATTTAAAAACCTTAAATATTCGAAATGTAAAACTTACTGGACAAACCAAGAAACGTGATGAAGTGATCACGGCATTCCAAGCAGGTGATATTCCTGTTTTCCTCATCAGTTTAAAGGCAGGCGGTGTTGGGCTTAATCTCACTGCTGCTGATACTGTGATTCATTATGATCCTTGGTGGAACCCAGCGGCTGAAGATCAAGCGTCTGATCGTGCATGGCGTATTGGTCAAGATAAACCTGTATTTGTTTATAAGTTGATTACCAACCAGAGTATTGAAGAAAAGATTTTAGCCTTACAGAAAAATAAAGCTGATCTTGCCAAATCTATTCTGAGTATCGATCATGAAAATGAAGTGAAATTATCTGAAGATGATGTCATGAGTTTGCTGGATTGAAACTTTAAAGATAAGGTGTGAAATTTAACAAAAGCTAGATCTAACGCATCAATATGAAGCCCCCGTCATCGTGATGGGGTTTTCTTTTTTATACCTACATTGTTTTAAAATCTATAGACTGTTGAATACCGTTGCTTCACTTCACTGCATCGTTAGCTTTCCCAACTTAAATGATCCAAATTACCGTAATGATCTGTTTTAACGACGATTAACTGATCAGTTAACTCTCTATTTGTAGTGTAATCAAAGACAGCAAAATACGATGTATCATACTTTCCATCTGGATAAAGCCCAACTCTTGTTAAATATAATTTGGTTAAAAACTGCTGTGCTTTGTCTATTGGATTAGCAATCCCAATTTTTTCTAAGAAATCATCGCCTAATTCTTCAATATGAAAATCCACATATTCTTTAACAGTCCCTTCCTTTTCATTTTCAAGATCTTGCTGAATATAATCTTGGTTTTTTTGATCAAATTTTTCTATATTTTCAATAAAAGACTTAATTCGTTGAAAAGTTTCTACGTCCAAAGTGTTCGCTTCAAAATTTAAATCAACTTGAACGGCTTTGCCACTAAGCTCAATATCCACTTGATAATATTCTTCTAGGGATTCTAATTTCAGTGTTCCAAAATGCGGCAAGGTGTATTCTGACATTTTTTATATTCCTATATTTTTTTCACGTTAGGTAAAGCAATTAATTTATCATTTAATGATAAAAAATTCTTGGTCTAGATTTTATATTTATGTCTTTAAAAATAATAAAACACTTAAAAATAATACGCATAAAAAAACACCCCGTTCTCGCTAGAGACCGGGGTGTTTTAGATTTAAAAGCTGGCGATGACTTACTCTCACATGGGTAACCCCACACTACCATCAGCGCTAAGAGGTTTCACTTCTGAGTTCGGG
>NZ_JBIMCW010000013.1:0-126154 GCF_048552295.1 Acinetobacter legionensis | reverse complement strand
CTTTAAAGGTATTCATCTCAGTCCAATTTCAGCAACTGACTTAGATGAATCGGATAAGACTTTGTTGATCAATAAAGCCACAGGTGCTTCTGTTAAACACCCTGTTTTTATTCAAATAAGTACTCCAGGTGGCTGGAATATTGTTGATCTTTCTGCGCCTTGGGATACCCAAGCAAGAAGTATTGTTTATGGGACTAGTAATGTCGCCCGAGTAGGTTTTCGAGTAAGCTATTTTTCCAAAACAGGGATTGTCGATGCTCAGGATGCCACAGCGAGAGTAAATTATACATTGCACTATAATTAATTTTCGTCTGATGGTTTCAACAGGGAATAGTTTGTTTGTTGCAGATTGAGAAAATTAAATAAAACTGCAGTTCATTGCGGTTTTTTTCTGTCTGCTTCGTCATATAACTTAGAACGCATGAAAACACAGATTATTTTAACTGAATGAAGTTAATGATTATCATTTAACCTTGGGTGAGTAAAGAATGTCTCAATCTTTATATCAGACAGCAATAAAGCCTGTTGCTTTGGCTGTTGCAATCGCACTTTCTATGGGTGCAATGAGTATGCAAACGCATGCAAATAACACTTTACCAGTAACTTTTTATCAAGTGCAAAGCGGTTCACTTACCCAAGCTTTAAATAGTTTGGCACAGCAAGCCAACGTATCTTTATTATTAGATCCAGAAAAAACTAATCGTTATCGGGTGAAGACGATTCAGGGTAAATATAGCTTAGACCAGTTTTTTGCGTTATTGGTGCAAAATACGCCATTTCAGATTCAAAAAACCTCAGCAGGTTATCTGTTAGTTGAAAAGCCCGTTACTGTACAAATCCCAGTAGTTAATACAGCGAATACAACAACAGGAAAAACAACAAGTTCAAATGCCCGTACTGATGAAAACCAAATTTATCAGATGACACCGATTGTGGTAGAAGCCATAAAAAAAGACACTATACAATTTGGCCAAAGCGTACTGAATCAAAAGGCGATTGATCGTTATCAGGCAAATAATGTTGCACAATTACTGGATCATATGCCCAGTGTTGGTTCAGCCGGATCTCCACGCCCGGGGGGGCAAACGATTAATATTTTGGGGATGGGTGGTGTAGCAGATGTTCCCATTACCTTAGACGATTCTGTTAAAACGTTTGACAAATATCGACAGGGTTCAGTCTTTATTGAGCCAGAAATTTTAAAGAAAATCACGGTGGATAAAGGACCGCATAATGTTGAAGTAGGAAATGGCGGTTTTGGCGGTAAGGTCACACTTGAAACCAAAGATGCCACTGATCTACTGGACGCTGATAAAAATATTGGTGCATTTTTAAAATATTCACGTTTTTCCAATAACAGCCAAAATACTTATACTGGTGCAGTATATGGTAAAGCAGAGAATGGATTGGTCGATGGTCTGTTTTACTATACCAATCGCGATAGTGGAAATGTAAAGCGCCCAGATGGCAGTCAGTTTTTATATTCTGGGCAAGAGCAAGAAACCTATTTAGCCAAACTGAATTTTTATCCAGCAGATGGTCATAAAATTTCTTTAAATGCGATGCAAAGTGGGCATGAGGGCTGGGAACCTTTTGCTGCTATGCGTGATCAGGATGCAGTACCAACTGAAGCAGATATTGCCAAATATGGCTATGAAGAGGCTTGGAAGCGCCGTTTGGTGGACCGTGATCAAGAAGATACCAGTTACTCAGCAAGTTATGAGTTCAACCCTGACGCTAATCCATATCTAAATTTAAAAGCGGTCGCATCCTATTCAAAGACTTATCAGCATGATCAACGCTTGCCAAGTGTAAACGGTTCAGCGGCACTGTTAGGCAACGAAAGTTGGGTGACTTATACCAATACTGCATTGAAAATAAATAATATCAGCGACATTCCAACAAATTTGGGGACGCATAAATTAAAAGTTGGCGCGCAATATCAGAAAATGGAACAAAATTCGCTGATATATGACAAGAACAATGCCAAAAAGCCAGATTATAATTTTGGTTATTACGAACCGAACTATATGCCTGCTGGCGATCAACAAATGCTCAGTGCATTTGTTGAAGATCAATATCAGATTAATAATTTCGTCATTACACCATCGCTACGCTATGATCATATCGAAAATAACGGCAAGCCAAATCGTGCATCACGATTTAATGATCCAACTGCTGGACATGATTATTCTAGTAAAACTTATACTGGCTGGTCTCCACGTTTAGCGATGTCTTGGAAACAGGCGGACTATATGACTTGGTTTGCAAATGTGAGTAAAACTTGGCGTGCGCCTCGTGTTGATGAACAATATTATGTGCAATCCGCAGCGACCACTGTTCCCTCGACTAGTCGTTATCTACTGCCTGAAAAAATGTTGGCGATTCGTGTCGGAAATGAGATGAATTTTGATGATGTGTTTAGCAATGAAGATCATCTGCAAGTTCGTTTAACTTATCATCATAATCGGGGTAGTGATGAGATATTTCGTAATCGTTCAACATTCTGTCGAGCACAAGCAGAAAACAATGCCAACAATGGCTCGGGTAGCGTAGCGGATTGTAAAGGCAACTATGATCATGGTTTTTATCGTAATGTGACTGATTACACCATCAAAGCCTATGAAGCCGAAGCCTTTTATAACCAGCCAACTTGGTTCGCAGGTTTAACTTATTCCTATATTCGCGGGCAACGTGATAATTCCCCGGTAAATCCATGGTTTGATCAAAAAACATGGATGACCAATATCCCACCGAAAAAAGCCACGGCGACTTTAGGGGTAAATGTGCCTGAACATTACTTAACTATGGGCTGGAGAGGGATATTTGTAGCTGCGCAAGACCGAAGCCTTTCTGACAATGATAAGTCAATTGCGGCATCTTCATTTTCATTACCTAAAACCAAAGGCTATTCACTACATAGTGTTTATGCAGACTGGCAGCCAATCGGTGCAAAAGGGCCTACGCTGAATTTCTCGATTGATAATTTATTTAATCGTGATTACAAAATGTATTTGGGTGAATATATGACAGGTACAGGTCGAGATTATAAGGTAAGTATTTCTCAGAAATTCTAATGTATCTGCACCAACCATACGAAATGAAAGAATGACATGGCGAAAAGTAAATTTAATTTAACCATTAAATTCACTTTTCGCTTTTTTTAATTAACTCATCAACATAAATTTAAATCTCTAAAATCATATAATTTTTAGCACGAGGCGTTCGATTGCAACATCTATCAAATTTAACAGTTGCAGTGTTAAAACGATATATGGCTTGGTTTTCAGTTGGATTGTTAACAGGTAAGCATTAAGTCTTTAAGCTGCCAGTCTTGGTTATTGAAATAAAATACTGATCAAAACCAGCGTGAGTAATAGGATATAACCACGTTCATGCAGCTGATTAGACAATTTCCCTATCCACTTTATCGAAAGTTTCATGCCTAAAAAGCCCCCTATAATCAACGCAATTAAAGCAGGGTAATAAAAATAACCAATAAAATGCGTGCCTAAATGTTGGGGTTGAATGAATTGTCCAATGATCAAGGTGAAGCAACCTGCAAGCGCAACTGGCATACTCAAAGGATTGGCAAGGGCAACCGATGAAGACATATCCAAACCACAACGACGGAACAGGGGAACAGTCATCACACTGCCTCCGACACCCAAAGCAGCTGCTATCCCACCGATGAATATTCCGCCTAAGCCTTGCTCTGTTTTGGTGAGTAATCTTACTGTTTGAGCATTTGAGTGGGGCTGTCTGAATTGACGAATCAGACAATCAAAAATTGTAAAACACAAATAGAGTGCAAAAGCCCATTTTAACAGATGTGATGAAGTATTCAGGGCGATCAAAGTGCCTAAAATTGCACCAGCAGCAATCCAATAAGCGATGGGGAATAAGTACTGCGTGTGTATTTTTCGCTGTTTATATTGCTGATAGCTTGCCAATCCTGAGTTGATCACCATCAATAACAATGAGGTGGCAACAGCACTTTTAAAAGCTAAATCATAGGCGGTAGAATGAATTGGATATTGCATACGGATTGTCGAATAAACCAAGGGAACCACCACAAAGCCCCCAGCAAAACCAAATAATATGGTGAGTATGCCACTGACAAATCCTGCAACCAATAAAATAAGATAGAGTTCCATAAGCATAGATCTTTGAAAATAAATACCAGTTTAAGGATTTCCCAATCAATAAAATTTGTTATATTCCGCATTTAATTACTCAAATCAGACAGAGATATGAAACAAATCTCGATTCATAGCGTTGAGCATTTAAAACATAAAATGATTGCGATAGAAACGCAGTATGCTGATTATTATGTGTTGAAGATGCACAGCCATAAACGAGCACAATTACTCTATGCAGCTCAGGGCATGATGCATGTTGAAACACCACAAGGAAACTGGATCATTCCACCAGAAAGGGCAGTTTGGATTCCACCACAAGTTCCGCATCAACTGACTTTGTTTAATGTTAAAACCTGTAGTTTGTATATCCTTCCTGAATACGTCCCTAGGCAGATTGAATGCTGTGAAGTTCTGTCAATTTCGCCTTTGCTTAGACAATTACTTTTAAAAGCACCAGAGTTAAATGAACCGCTTTCAAGACATGATGAGCTGATTCAAGAATTGATTTTAACCGAGCTGGAAATTTCTGAAACAATTGAACTGCATTTACCTTTACCAGAAGATAAAGCCATGTTAGAAATTTGCCAAAAGTTCTTAAAGCAGCCAAATATTCATTTATCACCTGAAGAAATTGCGATACAACTTTATATCAGCGAACGGCATTTTAGTCGGCTGTTTAAAAGTGAAGTCGGGATGTCTTTTTCAAAATGGCGACAACATGCTTGTGTACTGTTAAGTCTTGAAAAATTGCTCCAAAATCAGCCGATCCAGAAAATTGCTTATGATTTTGGCTTTAAAAATCCTGCTGCATTCACCACCATGTTTCACCGAGTTCTAGGTTTAAGCCCGACTCAATATATGGGGCATCTGCAAAATAAAACATCTAGATAAACTGTATTTTTGATTTTTGACTGAACGTTATAAAAATAAGCCTAACTTATCAGTGACCTGATTGATACAGTCGAATCATTAGAAAAAACACGTTTTATTTAAAGCATGTTGCTTTTCAAACATATATCAGTGAAAGGAAAGTGTAAAAAATAGTGATAAATATAAATGAAAATGATTATAATTATTCTTCAAGTTTTTAGGTCATTGTTTAATGCAGTTTAATAAATCCTCCCTCGCATTTTCAGTTTTTGCCATCATGCTATCCACCGCTCATGCTGAGTCAGAATCAGAGATAACGCAAAATGCTGTAAGCAATAAATTGCCAACGATTACCGTACAAGCAGACAGTGATAAAAAAGCCTATGCAGCAAAAACAGCAAGCGCGGTATTGCGATCTAAAGCACCTTTATTTGAAACAGCTCAGTCGATTAGTGCGATCACCAATCAGCAAATTGAACAAAAGCAAGCAAAAACAGTAGCAGAAGCTTTAGAAGGTGTGGCAGGCGTGACCTCTGGTCAATATGGACGAAGAGGCTGGGATGACTTTATTATTCGTGGACAAATATCCAGTTCACAAACTTATATTGATGGGTTGCGTATCCAAGCATCGGATAATGTTTTACGAGCGGAAGATATTTCAGGCTTGGAGTCTATTGAAGTGGTCAAAGGGCCAACCTCAGTTGGTTTTGGTTTGGCGCTGCCAGGGGGCTTAGTCAATTTAACCACCAAACGACCACAAGCAGAAACCGCTTACAAAGGCACATTAAGTTATGGAAGCTATGCTTTAAAAGAAGGTACATTTGACCTAAATTATGCCCCTGACAATCGTGCAAAAGGCGCTTTTCGTATTGTAGGACGGGTCTCTGATCAAGATGACCCGACTGACCATGTTTATTTTAAAAATCAATATATTGCTCCATCTTACAATTTTGATCTAGGCGATAAAGATGATTTATCCGTCATTGCCAGTTATCAACACCGTGAATACATCCGTCAACAGGGCATTCCTTATAGCAAAGGCGATTATAAAAAATACCCTTCAAGTCTATTCTTTGGTGAACCTGATCATGGTTATGATATCGATGTTTATCGTCTTGGTGCAAATTATGCGCACTACTTTGACAATAATTGGGTATTTAAACAAAACTTTGCGGTTACCAAAACTGATACCCAAGGCAATCCGATATTGGCATCAGGTACAAACACACTGCCAATCATTAAACGCGCTGTAAATAATCAAGATAAGCAAGATACCAACTATACCTTGGACAGCAACCTGCAACGTAATTTTGATTTTGGAAAGATCAATTACGATGTGATGGTGGGTATCGATATGATGCGAGAGCGCAGTGATTACTATCGTAGAAACGATACCATCAATTCTTTTAATTCTGACCATCCAGCCTATGGAATTACCAGTACCAAATTGGGGACGCCAACACAACAATTGACCTATAGCCAATTTACGGGTCTCTATCTACGCAATACAATTAAAGTAGATGACCACTGGATTATCGGATTGTCTGGTCGACATGATTGGACTCAGGTTGAAATTGACGATGTATTAAAAAATAGCAACAGCAAAAACTCTGACAATGCTTTTACGGGCAGTGCATCTGTGATGTATCGTATCAATGATATGTTTGCACCATATATCAGTTATTCGACCTCATTTATGCCTGTAACAGATGCTGGAGAAAATGGTCAATTGCTGAATCCTGAAGAGGGTAAACAGACCGAAGTCGGGGTTAAGTTACAAGCACTGGATCAGCGTCTACAAGGTTATATTGCCTATTATGATCTAACCCGTAAAAATGTAACTGAAACAGATATCTCTCAAAAATTTTCAATCCAAACAGGTGAGCAAGTTACCAAAGGTTTTGAAGCAGAAATCGCAGCGGCATTAACCGATCAATGGAATGCCACAGCAACCTATAGCTATATCCCAACAGCAAAAGTCACTGAAAGTGTGATTGCCAGTGATATTGGCAAACGGACCAATCATGTAGCTAAAAATGCCAGTTCGTTATCCACCCAGTATTATTTTAGCCCAGATAAATTAGGTTGGAACATCGGTGCTGGAATTCGTTATCAAGGTTCTAGAACAGCACAGCGCAATACGGATTTTGTCTATTTACCAAGTTATACCTTATTTGATGTAAATGCGGGTTACGAAGCCAAGAATTGGGGCGCAGGTTTAACAATTAAAAACTTATTTGATCGAGAGTATCTGGCAGGGACCACACCCAATGCACAATTGGTCAATTGGGGAGATCCTATGATGGTTCGTCTGAATGTAAAATTTAAATATTAACAGTAGCTTAGTTTAGATGTTGTTTTCACTATTTGAATTTAATGCTCAGACCTAAGTTTTATGGGTATTGGAAACAATACCCGCTTTTTTCAGTATAAAAAAGTTGGAATTAAAGATACTCGGATTTATTAGAATAATGGCTAATCGAGTGAAAACCTTAAGATATTCAATTTAGAACAACACTATGTCTAATTTCTACCATCGTAATAAAAACCATTGCTCCTATAGAGAAGTGATAAAAAAGCTTAAATTAAGATGCAATGAATGATGTCGATTATGCAGAGATCTGCTTGAAAAGCGTTCTATGCTTACAGTAATTCGATTTAAAACATTCTATAATTCTGGCCTATTTATTTTGCTGTATTTATCTAAATTTTTTATGTCTCAGCTTTCCCAATACTTTGCTCAAAACAAATTTTGCTGTTTAGTAGAATATTTACCTTCGATGCAAGAGGTATTGCCTGTAGCAACACAACTGGCGGGCTTTCCTGTATGTATGACTTTGTCAGATCGAGTACGTTCAGATGACGATATTGCGCCTTTAATCGCTGCACAATCTTATCCGCAACAGATTGAAAAAGTATTACATTATGCAGGTAAAGGTCGAGATATACATGATTTCAATCTTTTTTTAGTGCAAGCCAAACAACACGGACAGCAAAATTTATTGTTACTGACTGGCGATAAGTTAAAACGACATCATGATGGACAAGGTAGCCACGCTCGAACACGCTATTTAGAATCGGTGAATGCGGTCATCGCTGCCAAACAACAGGGCGGCTTTCATATCGGCGTTGCTTTGAATCCGTTTAAATATAGCCAAGCAGAAAAACAAGCGCAGTATTTAAAATTACATAAAAAACTACAAGCAGGCGCTGATTATATTATTACCCAGTTGGGCTTTGACCTCGTGGCACTTAAACAAGCACATGAGTTTTTAATTGAAGAAAACTATACACAAAAAATTCTTGCTTGTGTGATGCCGCTGACTTTAGCACGAGCGAAATTTATGCTTAAACATAATGTCGCAGGTATTGTGATTACACCACATATGCTTGAAGTATTGGCTCAAGAACATGATTCTGATCAAACTGAAAATACTTATTTACGTTGTGCTTTACAAATTTTGATTTGTCAGCATATTGGTTATGTTGGTGTGCATCTTTCTGCGTGCCATAAAGCCGATGAGCAAGCGATTTTAACTAGTTATATTGAACAGTATCGACATCTTGATCTTAAACAATGTGAACAATTATGGACTCAATTATGGCAGCTTAAAACGGGCAATGAATTACGCCCAGCTGCTGTAGAAAAGTCTAAGCTGAGTAATTTGCATCAGAAAGTGAAATATCAATTTTTAGATACTATTCACAGTACCATGTTTAATTCTAGTTTGGTCAAAGGGCTGGGTGCTTATATTTTTAGTGCGGGTTTTTGGAATAAAGCCCTTGCAGCAAAATTACTATTACAAGCGGAATATTTGAGTAAGCACTTTATTGTCGGGTGTGAGAGCTGTGGTCAGTGTCGGCTGGCTGAAACCTTATATATTTGCCCTGAAACTTGCCCTAAAGGTTTAGCAAATGGGCCATGCGGTGGCACACATTTAGACCGTTGTGAGTTTGGGGATCGAGAGTGTATACACTCTGTCAAAGCTCGATTGGCTGAAGAGGTCGATCAAATTCAGATATTAAAAAAACAGCTGATTCCAACTGTACCGATAGAAGTACGTGGAACCAGCTCTTGGAAAAACTGGTATGTGAAGCAGTGATAAAGGGACGAGTCTGAATAAATTAATTTTCCTCGTCCATCGCATTGGTATAAAACTTTTCACCTAATTTGATTCGGTCACGACCGTTTTTCATACGCCAGCGATTGGTATCTCGCAGTGAATAAACACAGCCACAGTATTCTTGTTGGTAAAATTCTTCACGTTTGCTGATTTCGATCATACGATGTGCACCGCCACTTTTACGCCAGTTATAATCCCAATATTCAATGTGTGGATAATGTGCGGCAGCTCGGATTCCACAGCCGTTAATTTGTTGCATATCTTTCCAACGCGATATGCCCAATGAACTGCTGATTAAACTAAATCCATGTTCGTGTGCGTAGAGTGCGGTTCTCTCAAAACGCATATCGAAACACATGGTACAGCGGATGCCTTTTTCAGGCTCATTTTCCATACCTTTGGCACGTTCAAACCAATTATCTGTATCGTAGTCACAGTCAATAAATGGAATATTATGCTTCTCAGCAAATCGAATATTTTCTTCCTTACGAATTAAATATTCTTTGACTGGATGAATATTCGGATTATAGAAAAAAATTGAAAAGTCGATGCCTGATTCAATTAAGCTTTCCATGACTTCACCTGAGCACGGCGCGCAACATGAATGCAGCAACAATTTGTCGTGGCCTTGGGGGAGTGTGAGCTTTTGGCGTTCCAGAGTCATGCTAAACAATATAAAAAAGGAATAATCTTCTATTGTAAAAGTTTTAAAGTCTTGTGGTGTT
Source organism: Acinetobacter legionensis (assembly GCF_048552295.1). Lineage (NCBI taxonomy): Bacteria > Pseudomonadati > Pseudomonadota > Gammaproteobacteria > Moraxellales > Moraxellaceae > Acinetobacter > Acinetobacter legionensis. The sequence continues at coordinate 116,293 of NZ_JBIMCW010000013.1, read as the reverse complement.
TGAATTCAATGAAATGTTTTCAGTCTATGCTGAAAGTTTTTAAGGATGATATTTTAAAAAGCCAGATTTAGTTCATTCACAAAGAAACTTATATAGCTGTATAGATGAAGTATGCAACTGTACAATTTATTCATTCCAAAAATCGAGCGATTTAATTGTATGGATGAGTAAAAGTATCCTCATGTTTTACGTATCATTTAAAAATGAATAAAAATAACAAATTTTAAATTTAAGTGAAAATAATTAAACATAAATGCCATCAATCCGTTATGCTATAGCCAGATCACCTTTAACATATTAATTTGGTAATGATGGAATGTTAGAACTTCGACATCTAAAAACACTGACTGCTTTACGTGAACATGGTTCATTGGTTGCAGCAGCAGGAGATTTGTGTTTAACACCTTCTGCCTTATCACACCAGCTTCGAGAGTTAGATCAATGGTTTGGTGTCGAAGTGGTGAATCGTCGCTCACGTCCTGTGAGTTTTTCTAATGTTGGTCAACGCTTACTGAAACTTGCTGATGATATCTTACCACAAGTGCAAATTGCCCAGTCTGATATTACCCGTATTGTGCATGGGCAAACGGGACGAATAGTTTTCTCTTCTGAATGCCACAGTTGTTTTGATTGGCTTATGCCGTTGCTCAACCAGTATCGTCAACAATACCCAGATGTAGATTTGGATTTTGCCTCAGGATTTGAAGCCAATCCACACGAGTTATTACAAACTGGTGAATTCGATTTATTAATTACAGCAGATCCAATTGCGCTAAAAGGGGTAGAGTATTTTCCAATTTTTGAATATGAATCGAGATTGGTACTCTCAATCACGCATCCTTTAGCACGAATGAAACAAATTACGGTACAAGAGTTGGCTGAAGAAACCTTGGTGACCTATCCAGTGGATAAGCATCGACTGGATATCATGTCGAGATTATTTATTCCTGCCAATATTCAGCCAAAACATATTCGAACTACAGATTTAACTCAAATGTTGATTCAACTTGTGGCAAGTGGTCATGGTATCGCAGCACTGCCTGATTGGGTGGTCAATGAATATGAGCAAAAGGGCTGGGTGGTTTCTCGCCGTTTAGATTGTGTCGCGCCTGAAGGTTTACGTAGAACTTTATATGCAGGTTATCGTGTAGAAGAAAAAGAAAAAGATTATTTTGATGGTTTTCTTAAACAATTGGATAAATTCTCGAAAAAAAGAGCAACCTATTATTAAAATATATTATTAATTAATGAGCCATCGTATAGCACAATGCTTGCTGAATACGATGAATCATTTTAACACGCGCTTACTCAGGCTGGTTTTGGCCTGAATGAGCGTGTTTTTTATCGGATGTTTTTCCTATAGCCAGTTTGTCTATCGTGTGTTTTCGCTATATCCCTGAATTATCTTCTTAAGTAGAACATGAGCAAAAAGAAAGCATGGCTTTGTTTGCAGCGTAAGGTTTGCCATGCCCTAAGTCAACCTATCGACGAACCTAAATATTTTTGCGCCGTGTTGTTTCTATGACACGTTTTTTTAAAAAGGATTTTATTAGAGATGGCTTTCAATTAGAGACCGTTTTAATTTAGAACGGGTTTTTATTTAGCACATCGCCATTTTTTAGATCATTAATAACTCATTTTTGCTTTCTATGCCCTGAAATGCACTCTTATTGCACAAATTTGGTATTACTAAAGCCTAAAATCGTAATACCAAATTGGCACATCCTTTGCATCAAATAAAATTATAAAAAGTGATCTAGGGTTCCGATACTTGTCTAAAAGAGTATGTCTGGACCGAGAGTTCGCGGTTCGAAAGAACTACACGGAGGGATAAAAGCCCGGGAGGAAGTCAATAAACTATCCGAACAGGAGTGGCTATGCATACGACAAATTATCATGATCAACAGGTCATTTGGTCTGAAAAATTACCCGGTGGACATCACTGGTCAGGTCGCATTCCCAAAGGAAGCGTACTTCAATTTAAAGCTTTATCTGCCGATGCCAATGTCTCTTTATTTTGTGTGAATGCCCATGATCGACTTGAGCGTTTTAATATGCCAGATAGTTTAAAAGGGCAACATACTGCTTTTTTAACTCAAGGTCATGTGTTGTATTCCGATTTGGGACGGGTTATGGCCTCAATTATGTATGATGATCATGGCTGGAATGACGCTTTGTGTGGTCCAAGTCGTCCAGAACAAATCCAAGCTACTTTTGGAATAAAGACATTCCAAGATGCCCGAAATCAAATGATTCAAAATGGTTTAGATGGTTTGCTGGTTGAAATGAGTAAATATTCACTTGGGCAAATTGATCTCAGCGCAACAGTGAATTTATTTTCAAAAGTGACCCCAGATGATGTGGGTGCTTTGTCTTATATCCGCTCAGACAATACTGGGCAATTCATTGAGCTACGTTTTGAAATGGATTGCTTTGTATTCTTATCGGCTGCACCGCATGGCTTAGATCATTCAGCGCAATATTCCCCTGCTGATATAGAAATGAGACTCTTTACTGCATTGCCCTTAACGGAAAACGATATTTGTCGAGACTCATGTCCGCAAAATCAACGTGCATTTGACAATAACCAGCGTTATTACGCGCTGAGTTCATCTAATAACACACGCATTTAAGGACAATCATCATGAGCATTTTAACGTCAATCGAAAAACCTATTTTAGATCAAGCCTTGTTAAATGAAGTTTGTCCTGCGGGTGAAGCATGGATGGGCGAAGTAAAAAAAGGCCAATATTTCCGTATTGTTGATTTAGAAGGCAATCAAGCCGTCGATACCTTATTTATGTCAGCAGAAAACCCAGCAGAACGTTATAGCGCAACAGATACTTTGGCCATTAATCAGCATGTTTACCTTGAAAAAGGGACAACCTTATACAGTAATTTAGGCCGCCCAATTGCAGTGATTGTCGATGATAACTGCGGTCGTCATGACACCTTAGGCGGTGCTTGTTCATGTGAAAGTAATACGGTTCGCTATGCACATGACACCTATCCGATGCACAGTTGCCGTAATAATTTTATGTATGCATTAGCCAAACATCCCATTGCACAAAAACATCAGTTAAACGTTCGGCACATCGGCCCCAATATTAATTTCTTTATGAATGTGCCTGTCAGCTCGGACGGACATTTAACCTTTGCTGATGGTATCTCTGCCGCTGGTAAATATGTAGAAATTCAAGCTGAGATGGATTTAATCGTACTGATTTCAAATTGCCCACAATTAAATAATCCGTGTAATGGCTATAACCCAACGAAAATTCAATTGCTGATACATAATGGTATGGGAGCATAATTATGTTTAAAAAAGTTCTCATTGCCAATCGTGGTGCAATTGCATGTCGCGTGATTCGTACGCTAAAAAAACTTGGGATTGGTTCAGTTGCGGTTTATTCAGAAGCTGATCAAGATTCTTTACATGTGACTTTAGCCGACGAAGCATTTTGCATTGGTGCTGCACCAGCACAACAAAGTTATCTAAACATTGCAAAAATTCTTGAAATTGCCAAGCAAACAGGTGCTGAAGCAATCCATCCAGGTTATGGATTTTTATCTGAAAATGCGGAGTTTTGTGATCTCTGTGAAAATCAGGGTATTGCTTTTATTGGACCAACCTCTAGTCAAATGCTGGATTTTGGTCTAAAACATACTGCCCGTGAGCTGGCGATTAAAAGCCAAGTGCCGTTGTTGCCGGGGAGTTCTTTGCTTTCTGGTGAGCAAGAAGCAGTCACGGAAGCTGCACGTATTGGCTATCCTGTGATGTTAAAAAGTACTGCGGGTGGTGGTGGTATTGGTATGCGTTTAGTTTGGAACGAATCTGAACTCAAAGACGCTTATCAAACCGTTTCGTATTTGGCTCAAGCCAACTTTAAAGATGCAGGGTTATATTTAGAAAAATTTGTGCAGCATGCTCGACATATTGAAGTACAAATTTTTGGTGATGGAAAAGGGCAGGTGTTGGCTTTAGGGGAACGCGATTGTTCTGTACAACGTCGTAATCAAAAAGTCATAGAAGAAACACCCGCACCGCATATAACCGATGAGCAACGTGACTATATTCAAACTGTCGCAATTCAACTTATGCAATCTGTGAATTATCGTTCAGCAGGTACAGTTGAGTTTGTGATGGATACTGAAACTGAGCAATTCTATTTCTTGGAGGTGAATACCCGTCTGCAAGTTGAGCATGGTGTGACAGAACAAGTCTATGCCGTGGATCTGGTTGAATGGATGGTGACTTTGGCCAGTGGAGATTGGACAGCACCCATTGAAAAATTAGTGTCAAAAGGACATTCAATTCAAGTTCGTTTATATGCGGAAGATCCGATTAAACAATTTCAACCCAGCGCAGGCTTACTCACCTATGTGCAATTTGATCAAAATGCACGGGTCGAAACATGGGTCGAAACCGGTTCAAATGTGTCTTCATTTTATGATCCCATGCTTGCCAAAATCATCGTGACAGCATCTGATCGAGGTTCAGCAATTCAAGCCATGCAATCAAGTCTGGCAGATACACAGATTGCAGGCATCGAAACAAATTTGGAATATCTACAAAATATTATTGCGGGTGAGGTATTTAATTCAGGGATACAAACCACACGCTTCTTAAATACATTTGTATGGAAAACCCAAAAAATTGAGGTTTTACAATCGGGCATTCAAACCGCAATTCAGGATATTACAGGTCGTTTAGGTTACTGGGATGTAGGTGTTCCACCATCAGGAGCGATTGATCCTTTGAGTTTAAATGTCGCCAACCAACTTTTAGGTAATCCTTATAATACTTCTGGATTGGAATGTACGCTGCAAGGCCCGAGTTTAAAGTTTCATTGTGATAGTCAAATTGTGATTACCGGCGGCGATATGCCATCTAAGCTGGATGGCGTACTGGTTCCAATGTGGCAAACCGTGAATGTTAAAAAAGGTCAGGTGTTAAAGTGTGGAACAATGAGTACGGGATGTCGAAGCTATATTGGGATCAAAGGTGGCTTTCATGTTCCTGAATATTTAGGATCAAAAGCAACCTTTACTCTGGGGCAGTTTGGTGGGCATGCAGGGCGTAATTTATTAATTGGAGATATGCTTGCGATTACTGAATATTCATCTGATCAAAGCAAAAGTTTAGCCACAGATCAAATCCCTAAATTTGAGCGTCATTGGGAAATTGCGGTGATGTATGGTCCGCATGGCGCACCAGATTTCTTTACCAAAAACGATATAGATAACTTCTTTAGTAACCAGTTTGAGATTCACTATAATTCCAGTCGTACAGGCATTCGCTTGATTGGCCCAAAACCAGAGTGGGCACGTGAAGATGGCGGTGAAGCAGGTCTACATCCTTCAAATATTCATGACAATGCTTACGCAATTGGTGCGATTGATTTTACAGGCGACATGCCGATCATCTTAGGGCCTGATGGTCCAAGCTTAGGTGGCTTTGTTTGTCCAGCTGTGGTGATTCATTCAGAACTTTGGAAAATTGGTCAGCTTAAAGCAGGGGATAAAGTTAAATTTATTCCTGTGAGTTATGCCCAAGCAAAAGCCTTGGATCAAACATATCATCAAAGTATTATCGCTTCTGACACAGATGCGGTGAATTTTAATCCTGTATTCTACGCAGAAAATGACACATTAGAAAATGCTGTTTTAGCCACACGCGTAGGACAAGCACATTTACCCAGTGTGACTTACCGACCTGCGGGAAATAGCTATGTATTAGTTGAATATGGTGATCTGGTTTTAGACTTAAATCTACGTTTCCGTATTCATGCTTTAATGCAATGGGTAAAAGACCAGAATATCCACGGAATTATTGATCTCACACCTGGGATTCGTTCATTACAGATTCATTTTGATTCAATTCAAATTGATCAACTTGAGCTCTTGGAAAAACTTCAACACGCGGAAGCGGAACTGCTAGATATACACAATATGCAAGTCCCTTCAAGGACGGTGTATTTACCACTGGCATGGGAAGATTCACAAACCCAATTGGCGACTGAGCGCTATACGCAAATCGTCCGTCCTGATGCACCGTGGTGCCCTGATAATATCGAGTTTATTCGTCGTATCAATGGCCTAGCATCCAAGCAAGCGGTAAAAGATGTGGTTTATAGTGCCAATTATCTGGTCATGGGATTGGGTGATGTGTATTTAGGCGCACCCGTTGCCACACCACTTGATCCGCGTCAGCGTTTGGTCACAACAAAATATAACCCTGCACGGACTTGGACACCGGAAAATGCTGTTGGTATCGGTGGGGCATATATGTGTGTTTATGGTATGGAAGGTCCCGGGGGCTATCAATTTGTGGGCCGTACTACACAAATGTGGAGCCGTTATCGTAAAAATGCCAATTTTGAAGCTGGCAAGCCGTGGTTATTACGCTTCTTTGATCAGGTTAAATTCTATGAGGTTTCAGAAGCAGAATTGCTACAGATGCGCGAAGATTTTAAAGCAGGGCGGTTGCAACTACGTATTGAAGACGGGGTGCTTAATCTAAAAGAATACAATGATTTCCTTGCTGCAAATCAGGACAGTATTCATGCTTTTAAACAGAGGCAACAAGCCAATTTTGAAGCAGAGCGCCTTCGTTGGCATGCTGCAGGTTTACAAGAGTATGTCTCTGAAAGTTTAGATACTGTAGAGGATGGTGAAGCAGTCAGTATCCCAGAAGGTGGTTGTGCTGTTGAATCACATATGCCAGGTTCAATTTGGAAAATTGAATGTGCTTCTGGAGATATTGTTGAAGAAGGTGCAACCCTTGCAGTGATTGAAGCGATGAAAATTGAAATTCCGATTGTTGCACCTGAACGGATGAAGGTGGAAGCCATCTCCATTGAAAAAGGTCAGACCGTCAAGACCGGACAGGTATTGTTTACTTTGGCACCTGTAGCCTGATAAAAGTCAGCAAAGGAGCATCAATGATGATGCTCCTTTTTTTGTAAGTATGGTTTGTTTTATTTTATAAGCAGAACTCTATGGATTGTAATAATTTACAAATACTTAGCCAACTAAAATAAAATTAGTAAAAACTTTGGATTTTAAGCGCATATAACCCTACGCGCTATGCTTGTGCATTTACACTGTTTTTGCCCACAAATCGTCCATAAATACACGTTAAAACCAGCAAAAACTTGGTTAAAAACTGGCACATTTTCTGCATTGTTATATTGGTAATACAAAAACCTAATTTGGTAATACTGAGATGGAGTTGTGCTATGAATCAGGTCAAAACAACAGTCAAAAAAACACATTCGATTAAAAGATTTTTTGTTAATTTATTCACTGTACGAGCAGGTGTGTATATCAAACAAAACACTCCTGTAAATAAGATAAAAGGATAACTGTGTGGCTAAACAAAAGTTGGCTCGGATCAGCATTACTGTACCAGAAGCAACGTTGAATGCACTCGATCAGAAAATTGTCGATCAGCACTATGAAAGTCGATCTCAAGCCATTGTCGACATGATCAATAAACATCTGATTGCGGAACAGGCACAGGCCAATGAGGTTATGGTGGGTACTCTGACCCTACTTTATGATGCAGGACAAATGCCACTTCGAAACCAACTGATTGATTTGCAACAAAAGTTTTTAACTCAAGTGATTAGCTCACTGCATATCCAGCTAGATCAACAAAAAATATTACAAGTCATGCTGATGCAGGGCGCAAGTTCTGAGCTTCGACATATTAGCCAACAATTTACAGCACTCAAGGGTGTGATCAAAGGGCATCTAGAGCTGATGGATGCTGTAATGCCACCAATTCTGCAAAATGATTAAATCGGGAGTAGGGTGATGCAAGACTTATGGACAATTCAAGACTGGCGAGAGGCGTATACCAGCCAGAAAATCAAGATTGAGGGGTTAATCGATTATGTTAAAACCATTCACAATGATGATCATGCTTGGATTGAAATCGCATCTGAAACGCAAATTCAAGCCCAAATTGAAGCCTTAAAACTACAAGATAGAGATGATTTACCTTTATACGGTGTGCCATTTGCCGTCAAAGATAATATCGATGTCGCAGGGTTCCATACCACCGCTGCTTGTAAAGACGTTGAATATTTAGCAACCAATGATGCTGTGGTGATTGCCAAGTTAAAAAAAGCTGGTGCTGTGGTGATTGGAAAAACTAACCTTGATCAGTTTGCAACGGGATTGGTCGGGGTACGTTCACCTTATGGCGCGGTCAAAAATAGTTTTAATCCAGAATATATCAGCGGTGGTTCCAGCTCTGGTTCATCCGTTGCAGTTGCAAATGGTATGGTGCCCTTTAGCTTAGGGACCGATACAGCAGGTTCGGGTCGTGTGCCAGCAGGGCATAACAATATTGTTGGTCTTAAACCGACCAAAGGCTGGTTTTCAACCACAGGCTTGATGCCTGCTTGTAGAACGATTGATGTCATTTCTATCTTTGCATTGAGCAGTGACGATGCTTGGACGGTTGCCAGTGTTATGCAAGGCTATGATGAAAAAGATGAATATTCACGTATTCATCCAGCAAATGTTCCCTCTCAGTTTTCTAAAGGCAAAATTGCCATACCTGCACAGCTTGAGTTTTATGGTGACACAGAAACTGAAAAAGCTTTTGCGACCGCAGTAGAACGAGTCAAATTACTTGGTTATAAAGTTGAAAGTATTGATTTCACAGATTTTAATGAACTTGCCAAAGCCCTCTATAACGAGGCTTGGGTAGCGGAACGGACTGTTGCTGTGGAAAAAGTTGTAACACGTGACCAAGCGCATCCGGTCATTGCTGAAATCATAGCTCAAGCAGATAAATTTACAGCCACGGATGCACTTCAAGCTGAATATAAACGTGCTGTGCTGGCACGAAAAATTAATCTGGCTTTACAAGCCTATGATGCATTAATGGTACCGACTTCACCCACGATTTATCGTATTGTCGATGTTGAAGTAGATCCAATCGTAAAGAACTCACATATGGGAGCTTATACCAACTTTGTCAATTTTGCCGATTTAGCAGCCATAGCATTACCCAATACAATTCGCTCAGATGGGTTGCCGAGCGGAGTAACATTTATTGCACCTGCTTGGCATGATCAAGCTTTGGCAAATTTTGCTCAAAAATGGCAAACACTAACAGCCCTTACATTAGGCAAATCTCAGCAGCACTATCAAAAAATGCTTGAGATTGCTTCAAAAAATTCAGTCAAGTTGGCGGTTGTGGGAGCGCATTTAACAGCGATGCCACTTAATTTTCAGCTCACTACACGCCAAGGGACTTTATTAAAGAAAACCTATACCGCTAAAAATTACAAATTATTTGCTTTAAAAAATACCAGTCCACCAAAACCTGGTCTGCAATGTGATGCAACAGGAACGTCTATTGAAGTTGAAGTTTGGGAAATTCCATTGGCAAACTTTGGCGCAATCGTTGCTGAGGTTCCAGCACCGTTGGGAATCGGCAATTTACAACTTGAAGATGGCAGTTGGGTAAAAGGTTTTATTTGCGAAGCTTATGCAATTAAAGACGCTATAGATATCAGCCATTTAGGTGGTTGGCGTGCATATATACAGTCGCTGAATCAAACCAATACACAATTTAAAAGCGAGAAAATCGGGGGAGTTTCTGTATGATCTATAAATCTTTTTTATCCGTATCATTATTATCAGCAATGCTGTTATCTGGTTGTGACAACACGGCAAAAATTCCTCAAGCAAAAGAGGGTGCGCAAGCTTCAGCAGATGCTAAACCTATTACCATTGGCTATAGTGATTGGCCCGGATTTGTGGCATGGCAAGTTGCAATTGAAAAAGGTTGGCTAAAAGAAGCAGGTCTCAATGTTGATTTTAAATGGTTTGATTATTCAGCATCACTCTCAGCATTTTCTGCCAATCAATTAGATGCAGTATTTGTTACCAATGGTGATAACTTGGTGACGGCCTCGGGTGGTACTCAAGGCATGATGATCATGGCGACTGACTACTCTGCGGGCAATGATGTGATTATTGCCAAAGAGGGGATCAATCATATTGAAGATTTAAAAGGTAAATCTGTCGGCGTTGAAAAAGGTCTAGTCGATCATTTGCTTCTAGCAACGGCAATGTCAGATCAAAAGATTCCCATCAATGAAATAAAATTGGTTAATTCAGCTACCAATCAATTACCACAAGTATTCTCGAGCCCAGATGTTTCAGCTATTGCGGTATGGCAACCTGTTGCCAGTCAAGCATTGAAAACTGTTGCAGGGTCAAAAATCATTTATACCTCCAAGGATAAACCGGGGTTAATTTATGACACCTTAACTGTGAATATGAGTCATTTAACTGCCCATAAAGATGAATGGAAAAAGATCCTTCAAGTGTGGGACAAGACAGTGAAATATATTAATGATCCTGCAACACATGCAGATGCTGTAAAAATTATGGCAATCCGTTCAGGGGTAGATCCAAAACAATACGAAACGATGGTGAATGGCACCCATTTACTTGATCTAGACGCCAATCAAAAAGTCTTTAGTAAAGGCAATGGTTTTGATTCGATCTATGGCTCGTCCTATCACGTCAATAAATTTAACGTGGAAAATGGCATCTATAAAACTGAACAAAATGTCGATGGTCTGATTTATCCGACATTGTTGCAAGAGTTGAAATAGCGGTTTTAAAAGAATTAGATCGTTGGAAAAAATAGCCTAAGCATGTCTTGGGCTATTTTATTTTAGGTGCAAAAGCTTTATATAGAGCCTAGACGCAATTTTTGAACAGATTTGAATGCAGGAAAACTAACCAAATCAGTGAAATTTTTATAGTGGTAGATCTGTTTTAAAGATTAACAAATTAAATTTAAATTGATTACAAAGGCGTCACTTTAATCACATTAAAAGAGGATTTTCTATTCACTAGAGCTCTTGCCAAAATAAACTTAGAGATGATATTTAAATGTGGTTAAGCTTTATGAATCATGAAAATTTTACTATTACATAAAAATTAAGTGTATGAGGATCAAATTTGCAATGCCGCGCTTTACATTTAAAGTTTAAATCGCTTTGTGTAGGCGATGTATCACTTTTCATAGGGGATTCTAAACCCCGCGTTGCAATCAAAGCAGTACTTTGTTTTTGCTCATGTTGAGTGAGGGGCACGTTCTGTATCCCCACCCAATAAGGCGACATCCATGTCGCATCACGATAGAAACACCATCTATGTTTCATCAAAATTTAAAAGTTTACACGTATCGAGTGCTTATTTTTGACTAACACAAGAAGTCTATGATATTTCAGTGCTCGTTGAAAAAAGATGAATAATTAAAATCCCAATAATCATAAAAGCCAAACCGATGATTGCAGCTAAATCTAAGTGTTGTTTATAGTAAAAGAAGCCGACCAAGGACACCAAAATAATGCCTGCGCCAGACCAAAGCGCATAAGTAATACCGACAGGAATCGTTTTCATGGTCAGTGATAAAAAATAAATGGCAACCGCATATCCAATCACGGTAATAATCGATGCAAATAACTGGCTAAAACCATCTGAAGCCTTCATTGCAGAAGTCGCGATGACTTCTGCAACAATGGCAATCATTAAATATAAAAAAGACATTGATTGAGAATATCCCTTATAACGCTATTTTTGCATGATGAAAAAGATGATTTTCTTCATGATCAAACCAATTTTGACTTTCAGTTGAAGTGCCCGTAAGCGTTGTAAAGCAAAAATCTTTTTGAAATACATCAAGTGTAAAAAATAAACGACAATGTTCACCATTGATCAGTTGCTGTTGGACAAGTGTGTTGTGATCGAGTTGTTGGAAATTTTCAAGATCAATCATAGTTCCAACTTTGTTGCTGATGGTGCTAAGATCGATGATCTGCTTATCAAAACTGATCGAAACCTCATAGTCCTGAATTGCTTCTAGACTAATCTGTTGTTGAGAAATAGCATCTTTTAAAGCATTAGTGGAGTGAAAAGCCTGTTGTATATCTGGATGTCGAGACTTGGCAAAGGCAATAAAATGATCACAAAGGATGAAGCCACCATCTGCAGGATAACTGATACTTAAATCGATATTTTCAACTTTAAATAAACGTAGGCCAAGATATAGCCCACGGGTAGCTTGTTGCCGCCAATCTTCAACATAAGCATGGCTTGGTGAAAACTCTAATATTGCATTGCCAATTGAATACAATTTTGCTGGTTCGGGCCATTGCACATGATTTTGATAATTACTGCTGACATTCCATGAAAGTAATTGATTTTGAGCATCCCAAATTGTATCGCCAACCCAGCCCTGTCGTTCTAAAACGGGCGTTGAAAGGGGGTCTTTTAAGCGTAAATCAATGGTAAAGGTTTTAGATTGAAACCAATAGACCAGCGTATTTTCATCCGTTAAACCATTGGAAAAAGTAATACTCTTACGGCGAAAAGCACCCAATAAATACCGAGGTAATACGCAGGCTGAATCATCACTCGGTTTAAGTTGTGCACAGAGTTCTAATAAGTTCATAGTGACTCCTCGTTTTGACTTAAACCAAATGAATAAAGCGGGCGGGGATTTTCAAGTTGAATTTCACCCCGGGCTACTTTTTCTTTTAGATACTGGAAAGTTTGTGCGGTTTGATTAAAAAGGTGCTCACCGCCTTTTAAAGGGGAATATTTTGCAGGCTGATCTTTAAGCAAAGGTTGAATCAGATAGTCATAATCACAAGAGAAGAAGAAGGGAAATGAAAAACGTTCTTCGGAAACTTTTTTAACACGATGTTTGGTTGCCAAATATCGCCCATTAGACAGAATTTCCATCATATCGCCAATATTCATAACCAATGTATTTTCAAGCAGTGGAATATCGATCCATTGCCCTGTTTTATCGAGGACTTGTAATCCAGGTGCTGTGGGTAAGAGCAAAGTAAAACACTCATAATCGGTATGTGCACCAATACCATCTTTATCCTGAATTTCAGGATGATAAGGATAATGAATAAGGCGAAGTTGACTGGGTGCTTTGGAATTATATGCATCAAAATAATGCTCATCTAAGCCAAGTGCTAGCGCAAAACTTTGGAAAATTGTGTGCCCAATATTTTTAATATGTTGATAATAATCTGAAACATGCTGTTTAAAAATGGGGTCATCTGGCCACTGGGTTGGACCAATCAAAGGGCGGCGATCTGCGGGGCTTTGATGATCATAATTGACATCATAGGCCTCTTTAAGATCATAACTCGTTTCTACAAAACGTTCTTCACCGATCGGTACATAACCACTGTGATTTTCAGATAAGCCAATATAATTCCTCATCTTAATTGCAGTATCTTGGGCGAAGTATTGCTGTGCGGTTTGATAAAGATTGTTGAATAACGCAGGTTTAAATTGTTCTCCCTTTAGATATAAGAAACCCACATCTTTACATGCCTGATCTAAAGCGTGTGCCACGACTAGACGATCTTCGAGGTCAGGACTGGATAATAGGGAAATGTCCACAATTGGTAAAACATATGTGTTTGACATGAATATCACCAAGGTTGGCCGTCCAACAATGAACTAAGCGATTTGGGTCGTCCCAAAGGCTATAAGAAATCTGTTTGTTTATTTATCCGTGCTGACTTGGGTCATCCTCGGTATTTTGGGTAAGTCTTGAAGTGATGGATCAAGCTCATCTTCCTGAGCGTGTACCAACTGATCAACACGTGCCCTTAATTGTTGAAAAGCAGGAGTTGCCATGAGAGCTAATGAACGTGGGCGAGGTAAATCCACTTCAATAATTTCTTTAATTTCACCGGGATTGGCTTTTAGCGCAATAATACGATCAGCCAATAAAATGGCTTCATCCATATCATGGGTAACAAAAATAATGGTGATATCAATGTTTTGCCATAAATCCATTAAATGTTTTTGCATCTTTTGACGGGTATGAGGGTCGAGCGCGCCGAAAGGTTCATCCATCAGTAAAATTTTAGGTTCATTGACTAAAGCTCGAGCAATCGCAACACGCTGTTTCATTCCACCAGAAAGTTGATGTGGATATTGATTTTCATATTTGTCCAAGCCAATAATATTGATCCATTCTCGTGCATGGGCTTCCGCAGTCATTTGACTGGCACCTTTCATCCGTGGTCCGAACATGACATTTTCTTTAACCGTTTTCCATGGAAACAGGGTATACCCTTGGAACACCATGCCCCGTTCAGGGCTAGGTCCTGTGATGCGTTGGCCATCGACTAAGATTTCACCACTATGATAAGGATCTAAACCTGCAATTACGCGACTTAACGTTGATTTACCACAACCTGATGGGCCAATCACACAAATAAATTCACGCTTATGGATTTTAAGATCCAGTTGATTTAAAACAGTTCGTTCGTTTTTACCATGTTTAAATACTTGGCTCAGTTGTTTGGCTTCTAAGATGACAGGGCGTGCATAAATTTTTTGAAAATATTCATGTGAATTAAAAGTTGAGTCATTCATTATTTGGCCCCTGCTTTCCATGCGAACATACGCTCGCCTAATTTCATTAATAACACATCACAAACCAGTCCAATCACCCCGATAATCAAAATCGCAGCATAGACATTGTCAAAGTTTTGATAGCGTGCTTGTTGGGTAATAAACCATGTAATACCAGAAGTAGTACCAATTAATTCAGAGACAATTAAATAGGTCCAAGCCCAACCTAGTAGCACGCGTAAATCACGATAAATATCTGGAAAAGCAGCAGGAATAACCACATTGAATAGGCTTTTGAGCTTATTGGTTCCTAGGGTATAGCCGGCTTCAATTAAGCCTTTATCGACCATACGTGTTGTATTGGCAATTATTAGAATTTGTTGAAAAAGCGTACCAATCACAATAATTGCAATTTTAGGTGCATCATTGATTCCCAAAATGGCAACAGCAAGCGCGCCAAAAGCAGGGGCTGGTAAGTAACGGAAAAATTCAACAAAAGGTTCTGTGAGCAGTGATATTTTTTGTGAGAAACCACAGAGAATACCCAATGGAATACCAAAAATTGAAGAAATTAAAAAAGCTGAAAATACGATTTTAATACTGTGCCATAAGCTTTGATGAAACCATGGGGTATCTGGTTGTTCTGGCGGTGTGGTAAATGCAGTGACCAAGGCCTTAGCCACTTCATGTGGTGCAGGTAAGTAAATGGGATTGACTAAAATACCTTGTGGTGGTGCAGAATCATGAGCAACCGCATTTTGTGCCTCACTATAGAACACACTTTTTTCGATACGGCTACCGACTTGTAAATATGAGACACTGCCTGAATCTGTGATTTGGACTTGAGGATGCCAAATAAAAGGTAAATAACTGACAGCGCACCAGAGCAATATAGGGATCAGAAAAGAACACAAGCTCAGTAATAGCTTATTCTTTTGACCAATTTCCTTTACAACATAACCCATATTTACCGTCCTCATTTTAGCTTGAGTATTACGATTGTTGAAAAACGTAATATTTGTTAAGCAAAATAAGTGCCATGAATAAATATAATAAGGCGAGGCTAATTCGAATTTATCATTAACGCTCGAGTCGTCGGTGATAAATGATCTGCAGGAGCTCATCGCGCTAAAGCATGCTGAAAATACCCAAACAGGAAGAGAACTACAAGGAAATAAAAAATATGAAAGGAATAAAAGTAAAGTAATCATGCAAGATTAGGTGCTGATTTAATAAAATTCTGAATGCTTAGCTCTGCCATTCAAACCTATTGATCTGATGATTAATTGAAATTAAATCGTCGTTGTATCGAGGGGAATACAACGACATTTTAATTATTAAATACATATCAAATCATAAACTTCAGTTGAATATTTAAGCATATTCAATTTTATCAGGTGAGCATCTGTTTAAAGGGGAAGAGGTTCTAAACCTTTTACAATATCACTAAATTCAGAGCCATTTAGCCAAAATGATTTCTTTAAAAATAATGTAGTCATTATACTTTCAGCGATATCACTATTGGTATTTTCACAAAATAAACCATATTGGCTGCCTAACACATTATTGTCTTCAATCAAACGAATATAGTAAGCATGTTGTTCGTCTGCATAACCAAGAATTGCATCACGTTGAGTCGCCATTTTTATGTCTCCACATAGAAAATCAATCAATTAAGTGCTTAAGTGAGATCAGAGAACTTATTCAAAAGTATCAATAAATTAACAAGATATCTGTATTCTAAATTATTGATTTATGATAAGTATATTGATTATCTTTGTCGTCCTTGTTCAAATAGATGTATCAAAACTGATCGATAGAGTTATTGTTATTCAAAAAAAACTTGCCGTCAACTTGAATTTGTAACTTTTTCAAGCTATATTGATTTTACAGGCTTTTATGAAGCATATAGGATAAATAATGTCTAAGAAAGTAGAATTTGAACATGGAGGTGCTAGAGCAAATGCTGGGCGTAAGGCACAGTTTAGTGAGCCAACCAAAGTCATCCGTGTACCAGAGTCACAAGTCGATTTTATCAAAAACTGGTTACTGAAAAATTTCAAAAATGGTCAGCTCAGTGATTTAACAGCGAGCATGAAGATCCAGACCATACAGCCTAAGAATGATAAGGTCTATCAGATTCCACTTGCGACTGAAAGGGTCGCTGCTGGTGTACCATTTTCAGTTCAAGATAGTATAGAACAATCTTTAGATATGAATGAATATTTAATCAGAAATGAGAGTTCTACATTTATTGTTAAAGCAAATTCGCTTTCAATGCAAGATGTGGGGATTGATATCGAAGACCCTTTGATTGTAGATCGTAGCATTTCTGCAAAATCTGGTGATATTGTCATCGCCCGTATTGATAATGATTTTACGGTGAAACGCTTGATGATTGATAAACAGTTTGATCCACCGAAAGTCTGGTTAAAAGCTGAGAATCCAGAGTTTAAAAATATTTATATTGAAGAAGGGCAAGAATTCGAAATATGGGGAGTTGTGACTTATAACTTAAAGCGAATGCGTTGATTGATAGAGAAGATATTTGAGGATAACGCTTTAAGTCTGTCGTGTTTTTAAGCAACATTTTTGTTGCTTTTTTTATGATCAATTTAAGAATACTAAGGACACATCAAAATTTGAGCGTGTAGTTTTCTAGTTGTGAAATCAGATTATTTTGAATATAAACTCGCTTTATTACAAAAGCTCATTGTGTGTTTTATCAATAATAGACCTATAGCTACTGAGCAAGTAGCCAATAACATAACAATCCTCATATTCACATTCGCCATCAAAAACCCTTCAAAACTAAATATAAATATTATTCGGCATATTTTTTGCTGTCATCAAAGTGATTAATTTATCAAATGGTCAAAAATGAGCTATCAAATTTTCCCGTGTGTAGCGCAACCAGATGCTGAAACTGTAGTTCTATCTTCTGGTTTAGGTGGGCATGCATCTTTTTGGCAACCACAAATTAAAACTTTAACTCAATATTTTCAGGTGCTTGTTTATGACCAAGAAGGTTGTCATGCAGACTCTGAAGCATTACCCACAGCATATTCAATAAAGAATATGGCAAAGCAAGTATTAGACATACTTCAACAACAACAAATCAAACAATGCCATTTTATTGGGCATGCCTTAGGTGCGGTAATTGGAGCTGAATTGGCTGTTTTGATCTACAACACCGAAATTTCACTGTCGAGTCTAACCTTTATTAATGCCTGGGATGCTCTTGATCCACATACAGATAAATGTTTCAAAACCCGTATTGCCTTGTTAGAAAATGCTGGTGCTGAAGCTTATATACGTGCACAAGCTCTATTTCTATATCCACCTGCTTATATTTCAAAGCATATTCAACAAATTCAAGAGATCGAAAGCAAGGGATTTAAAGATTTCCCACCGATTAATAACGTGTTGCTACGCTTAAATGCATTGATGAATTTTAAAATTTTACCGCAACATATCGCTGCTTTGGCGAACACTGATGTGTATTACATTGCCAACAAAGATGATTTTTTAGTGCCTTATCAAAAGAGTATAGACCTTAAAGCAATATTGGGGCATGGCGAATTAACACTATTGGAAACCGGTGCGCATGCTTCATCTGTAACAGAAAGTAATACAGTCAATCAGATTTTAATTCAAAATTTAGTAGAAGAAACCCTATGAACCAGAGCCTCAACATAGATTTAAACCAATTGTTTCCAGATGCCAGAACGCACAATACTTGGTTGGATAAGGCAGTCAGCACTGAATAGATTCAGCAAATTTATGATTTAGTGAGAATGGGACTTACCTCTGCCAATTGTTGCCCTGCTCGATTTATATTTTTAATGACATCTGAGTCGAAAGAACAACTAAAGCCTGCGCTATCCTCGGGAAATATAGAGAAAACCATGACAGCGCCTTTGACAGTGTTGGTAGCAACGGATCAGAAATTTTATAATCAATTTGCTAAACTTTTTCCGCATACAGACGCTAAATCTTGGTTTACCTCAAATCCCAAACTTGCCAATGAAACAGCTTTAAGAAATAGCTCGATGCAAGCGCGTATTTAATTATGGCATGTCGAAGTTTAGGTTTGGACACAGAGCCAATGTCTGGATTTGATGATATGCAAGTGAATGAGACTTTCTTTAAAGAAACTGATTATTCGATTAATATGATTGTCAACATAGGATATGGGGATCATACAAAAATATATACAAGATTACCAAGATTAGATTTTGATGATGCTTGTAAAATATTATAAAGATTTATTTTAATAACTATTTTATTAGATTACTAATTTTATTGAACCAGTGTTGTATTTCGTCAGAATTTTATCTTATTGAACCACATACCATATGCGGTTTTTTATTTATAGTGTCGGTTAATTTTAAAATTATAAATGATCTAAAATGACGCATTTATGCACTATTTTAGTTTATTTTTCATGACTTAAAAATTCATATATTTTACCAAAAGGTAAAATAAAAAATAAACATAAAAAAATTAATAATAAAAACAACTAATTAAATTTAGTGGCATGTTGTATGCATTATTTATAATTACAAGGTGGTTTTGGTTTTTAGTTTTATATTAAATATTTTTAGAATATTTTTTGTACAGTGAGGTTTAGCTATGAAAATTGGTGTATTTTGTCCGATTGGAAATAATGGCTGGTTGCTTTCAGAAAATGCACCGCAATATAAGCCAACATTTGAATTGAATAAACAGATTGTACAACGTGCAGAACATTATGGTTTTGATTTTGCATTGTCGATGATTAAACTGCGTGGTTTTGGGGGTAAAACTGAATTCTGGGATTATAACTTAGAAAGCTTTACATTAATGGCGGGTTTAGCGGCAGTGACCAGTAAAATAAAAATTTTTGCTACGGCAGCGACTTTGGTGATGCCACCAGCCATTGTGGCACGTATGACATCAACGATTGACTCGATTTCAAATGGACGTTTTGGGCTAAATGTTGTGACTGGATGGCAACCACCAGAATATACCCAAATGGGGTTGTGGCCAGGGGATGATTATTTCTCTAAACGTTATGATTACTTATCTGAATATGTCGAAATTTTACGTGAGCTTTGGGCAACGGGAACATCTGATTTCAAAGGTGATTTCTTCCAAATGGATGATTGCCAAGTAAAGCCAATACCACAATCCGACATGAAAATTATTTGTGCTGGTCAATCTGATGCGGGCTTAGCATTCTCTGCAAAATATGCAGATTATAATTTTGTTTTTGGAAAAGGTTTCAATACACCAACGGCCTATGCTGAAATCAACGAACGTCTAAAAGTACATACTGATCAGACAGGAAGAGATGTTCAAACCTATATTTTGTTTATGGTGATTGCAGCTGAAACAGATCAAGAAGCAATGGCGAAATGGGAGAACTATAACCAAGGCGCAGACCTAGCAGCAATTAACTGGTTAATGAATCAAGGCGGTAAAGATCAAACATCAGGTACAGATACCAATATTCGTCAAATGGCATCTAGTGTTTCACCCGTCAATATTAATATGGGCACAATCGTCGGTTCTTATGAAAATGTTGCCATGATGCTGGATGAAATTTCTACCATTAAAGGCACTGAAGGAATTCTTTTAACATTTGATGATTTTATCCAAGGGGTTGAGGATTTTGGACAGCGCGTCCAACCGTTGATGGCTTGTCGTGAGGAGGTTGTTGCAAGTTATCAACAGCTAGCTCAACCCGTTTTGGAGAAAAGCGCATGAGTATAGTTGAAAACTCGAAAATGATAGAAAATCTGGTTTGTACAGATTTCACGACTCATGCAGGAACAGGCAAAATTTTAAAAGCGGAGCCAGAATCGATTCAGCTCGCACCTGAACAAACGGCGCTTATCGTCATTGATATGCAAAATGCCTATACCTCAATTGGTGGCTATTTGGATTTGGCTGGTTTTGATGTTTCCACTACTCAACCTGTGGTTGCTAATATTAAAAAAAGCATTGATGCAGCACATATAGCCGGTATCCAAGTGATCTATTTTCAAAATGGATGGGATGAACAATATGTAGAAGCCGGTGGCATAGGTTCTCCTAACTTTCATAAATCCAATGCTTTAAAAACCATGCGTAAAAATCCTGATTTACAAGGCAAATTATTGGCAAAAGGTGGTTGGGATTTTGCATTAATTGATGAACTAAAGCCTCAACCTCAAGACATTGTGATCGAGAAATCACGCTATAGCGGTTTTTTTAATACAGCATTGGACAGTAGTTTACGTACTCGTGGCATCCGAAATTTAGTTTTCGTTGGGATTGCCACCAATGTTTGTGTGGAATCAACCCTTAGAGATGGTTTTTTCTTGGAATATTTTGGTATAGCGCTAAAAGATGCATGTTATCAAGCTGGCCCTCAATCAGCACAAGAGGCAGCCTTATATAATATTAAAACCTTTTTTGGATGGGTATCTGATACGGAATCATTTGTACAGACATTCAAAACCCAACAAGAGCAGCCAAATTCAGTCACTTTTAGTAAATCAGCTTAATGCTTTTAACCAGATCAAGTGTCTTTTCTAGAGTTTAAGTCTATGGCGAAGATGCTTTAAGGAAAAAATAAAGGAATTTAAAATGTCCAAACAAGTTGTGATCCCAGTAGGTACAGCTAAACCCCTTGCACCTTATGTGCCTGCAACCAAAGCAGACAATATTGTCTATGTTTCTGGGACTTTAGCATTTGATGAAAATAATGAGGTGGTCTGTGTCGGTGATGCCGCAGGCCAAACCCGACATATTTTAGAAACCATTAAAAACGTCATCGAAACTGCAGGTGGCACGATGGATGATGTGACGTTTAACTCAATATTCGTCAAACATTGGGCAGATTATGCCGCAATAAATGTGGTCTATGCTGAATATTTTCCCAATGACAAACCCGCTCGTTATTGTGTACAGGTCGGACTGGTTAAACCTGAAGCCCTTGTTGAAATTGCATCAATAGCACATGTGGGATAATGCATGTCTAAATTTGTCTATGTGTTTTAGTCATTTTTTTAAAAATGAATTTTAACCTCGATGAACATTTGCGCATTGGGGTGGGAGAGTTATGATGCAAATGGTCAAACAGGAAAGTACAGTTAGTGGTGAAATTATTGAATTTACCAATCCTTGTGAAACTAAAGTCCATTTAGAAATTGATCAAGCTATCTTTAGACAAGGTATGTCTAATTTGGGTGCAGCAGTCAATGTGATCACTACTAAAGGTGATGCAGGACAGGCAGGTTTTACCGCATCTGCAGTGTGTAGTGTAACGGATTCACCTCCAACCTTATTGGTATGCCTTAATCGCGCCGCATCGGTATATCGCGTTTTTTCTGAAAATAAAGTTTTGTGTGTCAATACATTAGGTTCAAATCAAGCCGCATTGTCTAATTTATTTGGTGGCAAAACACCCATGCAACACAGATTTGCACAAGGTGAATGGAGTGAACTCGTGACAGGTTCTCCGGTGTTAGATAACGCCCTAATTTCATTTGATTGTGAAGTGGTATCAAGTCAGGTGGTCGGTAGTCATGATGTATTGTTTTGTCGGGTCAAAGCAATTCGTCACAACCCAAGTTTAAATGCGCTTCTATATTTCAAACGCAGTTATTGTGAACCTCAAAATGTATGTTGATCTCTAAATATGGGGAATTAGAAAATGGCGACAAAAGAACCATGGTTTACATCATTTAAACCATACACAGGTAATTTAGATCAAAACCCTGTGCAAATTGATGAATATTTACCTGTTGGAAAAAGTATCGTTTTGGGCTTGCAACATGCATTTGCAATGTTTGGTGCAACGGTTCTCGCACCTTTGCTGATGGGCTTTGATCCCAATTTGACTATATTTATCACGGGTATCGGCACGATTTTATTTTTCCTGATGACGGGTGGAAGAATGCCGAGTTACCTCGGATCTAGTTTTGCATTTATTGGCGCTGTCGCTGCTGCAACGGGCTATGCAGGTGTGGGGTCAAATCCAAATATTGCCTTGGCTTTAGGGGGGACCATCGCTTGTGGTTTGGTGTATGCAGGAATTGGTTTAATTGTCATGAAGACGGGAACTGGTTGGATTGAAAAGTTGATGCCACCGATTGTTACGGGTGCAATCGTGATGATTATTGGTCTAAACTTAGCACCTGTCACCATTAAAAGTGTTTCTGCAAACCCATTTGATACTTGGATGGCAATTCTGACAATCCTTTGTATCAGTGCGATTGCTGTATTTACCCGAGGCATGATGCGTCGCTTATTGCTCTTACTGGGGTTGGTGTGTGCATATGTTCTATATTTTATCCTTGCCAATTTAATGGGCTTTGGCAAAGCGATCGATTTTGCAGTCATTAGCAATGCGGCGTGGTTTGGTCTCCCGCATTTTGTTGCACCCTCGTTTAATGCAAACGCCATGTTGTTAATTGCGCCAGTAGCAATAATTCTGGTCGCTGAAAACTTAGGTCACTTTAAAGCTGTATCTGCAATGACGGGTCGTGATTTATCACCTTATATGGGTCGTGCATTTTTTGCAGATGGGGTATGTACCAGCTTGTCGGCTTCTGTTGGGGGAACAGGTATGACCACATATGCTGAAAATATTGGGGTTATGGCCGTCACTAAAATTTATTCAACCACAGTTTTCGTAATCGCTGGGATCTTTGCAATTTTGTTGGGCTTATCACCTAAATTCGGTGCTGTGATTAGTACTATTCCTATTGCTCTTTTAGGTGGTGCCTCAATTGTGGTGTTTGGTTTAATCACAGTGGCTGGTGCAAAGATTTGGATTGATAATAAAATTGATTTCACTAAAAACAGTAGCTTAATTATTGCTGCGGTCAGCTTGATCATGGGCGCAGGTAATTTTAGTGTACATATTGGTTCATTTGATCTTGGTGGAATTGGTACAGCAACTTTGGCTGCAATTTTATTGAATCTAGTTTTAAATCGTAGAGAAAAACAGCCCGATGAGATCAAGCTAGAATCAAGTGATGCTGCAAAGTCCTTATCGCAGTCCTCTTAAGCTAAAGGCGCAGATTGAGATTTTAAGTGATTGAACAGTAGATTTTATAGTGAACGGTGTGGCATTTAGTAGGTTAGGGACAATGAGATGATATACGGCATGTCCTTGAGCAAAGTTTGTACCTGAGTGAAAGTATGGAATCAAGATTTTGCAAAGATTAATCACATGCACAAAAATTTGCGACGCTTGCAGTGAGTTTGTAAAAAGCGTTACAGCATAGGTGATTTTTCCTTGTTTGACTATAAGCAAGAGAATTGAATATAGGGTATGAATTCAAGCTTTAGTATTGCAATTTTAAAGCGATTATCGGGGAAATTCGTATCCATATTGGTGGCTGAAATTTTTACAGATATTTGGTTTTTTAGGGTGCTGCCCTGTGCGACAAATTTTGTCGCACAGGGCATTTCTCTATCTAGTATTTAATTCTCCAATAAATATAATAGAACCTGTAAGCACGATGAGATTTAAAATATGAAAGACTGGATTAAGATACGCGAAATTTTAAAAAATATTCAAAATCGGCAAAATAAAAAACAGACTATTTACTTAGTCGGTATGGTTGATTTAAATGAATTGGATATTTCATGGTTGATTGATGAAGACTACATTGAAATTGATGATGCTATTTCTTACTTAGATAATAGAGATATTGTTTTTATTAAGAATTTAACTTTTAAAGGAAAGAAATTACTTTATCAGTTAAGTATTTAAATCTACTTTTTATAATAGATAATGAGGGTGTTTTATAATAATAATGAAGAATTAAAATAAATAATAATTTAATTTTTATTTTAATAAAAATAAACAAAAAATAAAAACTTATTATAATAATTTAATAAATATAAATAATAATATGATAATTAATAATTAATAATTAATAATTAATAATTTAAATCCAAATCAATATTCAATTATTGGTTTGGATTTTTTATATTATGCAACCCAAAAAATAATTTTTTAGTCTTCATTCACGAATTAAGACTTGTTTATTTGCTGAACTCTCGCTAAAACTATGGATGTTTTATACATAGGCAATAAAAAGGATTTTATGATGAAACGCCCAAAGTATATTGATAAGACTGAATGGGAAGCGCGTTGCCAGTTGGCAGCACTCTATCGTTTAATTGCACATTATAGAATGACTGATTTGATAGATACCCATATCAGTTTACGTGTCCCGCATGAGCCTGATCATTTTCTGATTAACCGCTATGGTGTAACATTTGATCAGATGAAAGCTTCAGATTTGGTGAAAATTGATCATGAAGGGAATATTGTGGCAGATTATGATCAAGGCAAAATGGTCAATGTTGCAGGCTTCGTCATTCATTCTGCCTTACATCATGCTAAAGATGATATTCACTGTGTCATTCATACCCATACGGCGGATGGCATAGCTGTTTCTGCACAAGAAAAAGGTTTATTGCCTTTGTCACAACATGCGCTGAAATTTTATAACAATATTGCTTATCATGAATATGAGGGTATCGCTTTTTCTACAGCTGAAAGAGAACGTTTGGTTCAGGATTTGGGAAATTATCGTTGCATGATTTTACGCAATCATGGTTTGTTAGCCACTGGAAACAGTATTGCAAGAGCATTTCATGAAATTTATTTTTTAGAGCGAGCTTGTCAGGTTCAGATTAAAGCCATGAGCAGCTCAAAACTTCATTATCCGAGTAAGCAAATATGCGAATATACGGTGAAGCAATTTGAAAGTGATGCTGCTGAACCGATTGTTCAGGCTGCTTGGAATGCTGCTTTATCATTGATTAAAGATCAGAAAAAAGATTTTTGTGCTTAAACACGGCTTCTAACTTGTTCAATAAGCTCGACATAAAAAACCTCCATCTATACATGCGGAGGTTTTTTATTGCATATGAATTAGCTGTTTAAATCAAACCAAATAAATTGGCTATCTTCATGTGCAGTGAGTGTCGAATCTTCGTCAAATAAATAACCATCACCTGCTTTAACGACTTGACCCGCAATATCAATCTCACCATCGATTACATGTACATAGTTAAATTTTTGGGTTGCTTTAACTTCAAGGGTATGACCTTTTTCCAGATATGCCGCTTTAATTTCAGCATCTTGACGAATATGCATTGGCGCATTGTTATTTGGGCCAACAATCAATTGCCATTCATTGGGTGATTTTTTAGGATCACGTTCAATTTGTTGATAATTCGGTTCGGCATCTTGAACATTTGGAATTACCCAAATTTGTAGCATATGAACTGCTTCATCACCTTGGTTGATTTCACTGTGTTGTACACCTGTACCCGCACTCATCAATTGCCATTCACCCGCATGGATATGACGTTCATTTCCCATGCTGTCTTTGTGTGAGATAGTACCTTTAAGCACACAAGTCAAAATTTCCATGTTGTCATGTGGGTGAGTACCAAAACCTTTATGTGCTGCAATGGTATCGTCATTGATTACACGTAAAGAACCAACACCCATATATTTAGGGTCATACCAACTACCAAAAGAGAAACTATGTTTGGTATCTAACCACCCCATTTTTACATGACCACGGTTTTCACTGTGATGTAAAAAAGTATTCATCTCAAATCTCCAATTCTTTATTTTTTAACATGAATGAATTTTAATATTTAAGTAATTGGGATGAAATAGCAAATAAGCAACATATTGTTTTATTTTTGGAACGATAAATTTTTATCTTTGCAATAAAAAACCAGTGTATGCACACTGGTTTTTTATTTTATCAAGTATAAGATTATTCTAAGAATTTAACCGTTACACCTGATTTAACTTTTTTACCTAAGTCATTGGCATCCCAGTTGGTCAAACGAATACAACCATGTGAAGCTGTTTTCGAAATTGCAGATGGATTTGGTGTACCATGAATACCAAATGATTTTTTGCTCAATCCAATCCAGATATTCCCTACAGGAGCATTTGGACCAGGTGGTAATGATAATGGTTTTAAGTTTTTACCTTGTACAAAGTTACTAGGTGAATAGCTATACCATGGGTTTCGTGCAACTCCAGTAACTTTATAAGTTCCTTTTGGAGATGGTGTATCAGAACTACCAATTGTTGCAGGGAAAGAGCCAACCATTTGGTTTTGTGCATTAAACAAATATAATTGCTTCGCACCTTTGTGCGCGACAATCAAATGAATATTTTCAGGTAATTCATTGCGAATATTCGTCACAACGATTTTTTCACCAACTTTATTAAATGTCGCTTTAGGATTCAGTTTCTTTAAAAACTCTTCGTCCATGTGAAATTTTTCACCTAGCATTTCTGTTACACGAGTGTAATACAGGCCTGGCATTTTTGCTTGTAATGCATAATCATGAGGAATCGATTTTGCATAAGGACCTTTTAGGTCTTCAGCTGTTATCGTATATTCCACAAAAGCAGGCTTATTGCCTTGTTGAGAAACTAAAGCATCCCAAGTTTCTTGAGTCAATTCACCAGTAGGTTTAATACCATTCATTTGTTGGAATGAAGCGATTGCTTTAAGCGTATTCATACCGCTTGAACCATCAATGGCACCAGGTGAAGCATGGGCATTATTTAACATGACATGGGCACGGGCATAGACAGGGAATTGACCCTTACCAATATTTTCGTACCATTGTGCATTGTTTATTCCATCTAAAGTCCATGACGCTTTAGGTGCATTAGGATTGCTTGCCGTTTTTGCAGTCGTGGTCTGTGGTGAAGATGGAGAGATAGCGGTACCTGAGTTTTTATCCTCAGTTTTTTCTAAATTTTGTAGCGTATTTGCAGCTTTGTCTAAGTCTTGTTGCTCTTGCTGACTTATCTGTGTTTCTACACTTGAAGCAGAATCATCAATAGCAAGTGGATCAATAGGATCTTCAACAGGAGCAGCAACTTTTTTAGGCGTTAGAGGTTGCTCAGCTGTAGATGCAGCAAAAGCTGTACCTGTTAATAAACAGCTTAAACTCAAAGCAAGAATTGAGCGAACGAACATGTAGATCAACCTTAAGAATTATTCATAATTTATAACTAAAAATCTGTGTAAGTATTGCAGAAATTATAAGGTGTTGCAGTATTTGTTTTGTGTTAATCATTTTTTTCTATAGACATTTTCCTAGTCTGCAAGTTTTGTTTTATTTTCGTATACCCGTGGGAATTTAAATCTAAGTAATCAAATCGGGTCAGTTGACAATTCGTCTACGTTTGCGACTACGTGTATTTTTTAGGCGATACTAGGAGCGGAGTATGAAATTTAGTCATTCTAAGTGATGAGGAACATTGTTTCGCAAGGTAACGACGTAGCGTCAAAAAACACGCTAGCCCTCTGCTGCGCCTTGCGCTGCAAACAAAGCAGTGCTTTGTTCTTGCTTAGGGTAGTGGCTAAATTTATCTCAGCCTTCGTTATGAAACTCGAAAATAGTCTCGCTATTCTCTTCATGCTTTACGACGTATACGTCTCATGCTCAATTTTAATCTACAACGCAAGCCATTTATGAAATATCAACAGACCCTAAACTTTGTTGAGAAAAATTTTCTAGAAATGGTTATGGAGCAAACCTTTTTGCTATGATGGGGCGAATTTAATTTTTGATTGGGAAAGTAAATGACGACCTTAAAAAATGATCGTTTTCTACGTGCCTTATTGCGTGAACCTGTAGATACGACTCCAGTTTGGATGATGCGTCAGGCTGGGCGTTATTTACCAGAATATCGTGAAACACGTGCGAAAGCAGGTGATTTTCTTTCTCTTTGTAAAAATACAGAATTTGCTTGTGAAGTGACTTTACAACCTTTGCGCCGTTATGAGCTTGATGCTGCAATTCTATTTTCAGACATTTTGACTGTTCCCGATGCTTTAGGTTTAGGACTTTATTTTGAAACTGGAGAAGGTCCTAAATTCCATAAAACAGTTCGTACAGAACAAGATGTGGCTAATTTACCGAAATTCAATGCCAAATCTGATCTGGCTTATGTAATGAACGCTGTTTCAACCATTCGTTCAGCTTTGGCTGGTCAAGTGCCTTTGATTGGTTTTTCAGGTAGTCCATGGACCTTGGCAACATACATGGTGGAAGGCGGTTCAAGCAAAGACTTCCGTTTTACGAAACACATGATGTATGCACAACCTGAAGTTTTACATGCTTTATTAGATCGTTTAGCCGATGCTGTAATTGACTATTTAAATGCCCAAATTGAGGCGGGTGCTCAAGCCGTACAAATTTTCGATAGTTGGGGTGGCGCATTGGCGCACCGTGAATATCTAGAATTTTCGCTCAAATATATGCAGAAAATTGTTGCTGGGTTAAAACGAGAGCATGAAGGACGTAAAGTGCCTGTGATCTTATTTACCAAAGGTGGTGGTCAATGGTTAGAGCCAATGATTGCAACTGGTGCAGATGGATTTGGCTTAGATTGGACTACGCCAATAAACGTGGCTCGTCAAACAGTTAATGGACGTGCAGCATTACAAGGGAACTTAGATCCAGCAACCTTGTATGGTTCAGCTGATTCTATTGAAAAAGCAACCAAAGCTATGCTTGATGATGCTTATGCTAATGGAGAGAAAACAGGTTATATTGCCAACTTAGGTCATGGAATTACGCAGTGGGTTGATCCTGAAAAACCCAAAGCATTTATTGATACTGTACACCAATACAGTGCCAAATATTTAGGTTAACTTATTGTTGTAAATGTATTTATGATCTATTTTAAATCATTATTTGAATTTCTACTTAAGGCAGCATCGGCTGCCTTATTTGGTATTTTATTGTTGATTGCATTTATTACTACGGCGAATATGGGCAGCCATGAATTTTATGGTTTATTCCGTTATGACTATTTATTATTATATGCGCTGATCATTCAAGCCTGTTTATTGTTTTTAAAACTTGAATCTTGGGCAGAAGCCAAAGTCATTGCTTTATTTCATATTATGGCTATGGGTATGGAAATTTTTTTAACCCACCCACAGATTGCTTCTTGGCAATATCCACAACCTGCCGTTTTTAAACTTTTGACTGTGCCTTTATTTGCAGGATTCATGTATTCTGCAGTTGGCAGTTTTTTTGCCCGTTCTTTACGTTTGTATCAGGTTTCTTTTTTAAATTTGCCCAATTTTGCCAATATGTTGTGTCTAGCAGTTTTGTCTTATCTCAATTTTATGAGCAAATTTTTTATTCCAGATTTTCGAAATGCACTATTTATTTGGAGTGTGGTAATTTTTTGGAAAACAAAAGTTCGTTTTAAGTTACAGCAACATGAATTTCAGCTTCCGATGTTACCAGTACTGGTCGTTTTGGCATTTTTAATTTGGGTTGCTGAAAATATTAGCACTTTTAATAAAATTTGGTTGTACCCAAGTCAAGTAGATGCATGGCATATGGTGGGATGGGGGAAGCTAGGCTCTTGGTATTTACTCTTACTTTTAAGTCTAGTTTTGGTCCTTAAAATTCTTGGAGTACGTAATAAAGAAGGTGAATGGTCACTAAAAAAGTACAATAAATAATTTCGTAATTGTCACATTTAGATTTGCATATCTGAATTTATGTGATAAATCTAAATAGGTGTAATCAAACTTACACATAATGGAAAATAACAATTTACATATGTTGAATTAAAACAATGCATATGAAAATTCTGGAGAATTATATGTTAAAAAAAATCGCTTTAGCTGCTGTATTGGCTGCGGGTTCAAGTGTTGCTATGGCTGATCCAGATGTGGGTTGTGGTGTCGGCTCGCAAGTTTGGGCTGGTCAGTCTGGAAAAGTACCTAAGATTTTAGCGGCAACCACTAATGGTCTTTTCACTAACCAATTATTAGGTATTACATTTGGTACTTTAGGATGTAATGGTAATGGCAAAGTAACTGCTCAAGTCGTGACATTTACCAATGAAAACTCAGAATCTCTTGCACGTGATATGGCTGTAGGACAAGGTGAAAGCCTAAATGTACTTGCTTCATTATTAAATGTTAAAGATGCAGATAAAGCACGTTTCAATGCTGTGGCGAAGTCAAACTTTGCCAGTATCTATTCAGCAGAAAATCAAAATTCTCTACAAGTATTAGCATCACTTCAGCAAGTGATGGCAAAAGACGAAGTGTTAAAAGCATACGTTTAATGCGCCAAAACCCTGCCTTGTTGCAGGGTTTTTTTATTTAAATTTTATCGAATACCCATTATTGAGAAATGAATTTTGCATGAGTAAATCTTAAGTTAACTCCTGTATTGAACCGACATTTTTTAATTGCACAGTTTTATAATATATCTATATAAATTGATGATTGAATGAAATATTTAGTATTTAGCTTAAGCTTACTCAGTTCATTTTTTACAACTCATTTGCATGCAGAATCATCTTTAGAGAAATCGCATGTATTAGAAAATGCATTAAAACTGGCACAACAAAAACGACTAGCCAGCAATATCACATGGAAACGTTTACTTTATGCAGAAGATGCCTCTGTCAAAAATGTAAATCAAAGTGAAGTTAGTTATTCGGGTTATTTTTTTGCTCAAGATGGCCGTCAGAATATTCAAAATGAAATGAATGCGGATATCACTGCACTGTTTCAACTCGCCGATGTCAATCAATCTATTCGTTGTAAATTTCCTGCGCGTAGCCAATGGCTGATGCAACAATTGAATATTTCACAACAACAATTACCAGTTGTATCTTGTCCTGAATTTGATCAATGGTATGCACAGATCAAACCTTATCAAGTGACGTTGATTTATGCGACTGATTTTATGGGTAATCCAAGCTCAATGTTTGGGCATACTTTGCTACGTCTTGATCCTAAAGATCAAAAGCAGCTCAATTTAGTCTCTTATGCAGTGAATTACGCAGCCACAGTAAACAGTGATGATAATTGGTCTTATGCATGGAAAGGGGTGGTTGGCAAATATCCTGGTGAATACTCTTTAATGCCTTATTATCGCAAAGTGAAAGAGTATGGTGATTTTGAAAGCCGTGATCTTTGGGAGTATGAACTGAATTTAGATCCTGAAGAGACTGCATTTTTGGTAAAACACATTTGGGAAATGCAAAAAGTCAGTTTTCCTTATTATTTTGTCAGTGATAATTGTGCCTATCGTTTATTGGGATTGATTGATTTAGTCCGCCCAAGCTCGAATTTACGCAAGCAATTTACGTATGCAGCGATCCCGATTGAAACCATTAAAGCCGTAGAGCAACAGGGATTAGTACGAGAAGCGGTATATCGTCCAGCGTTAGAAACACAATTAAATTCGCAGGCCAAACAACATGGTCATGCTTTGGCAAAAAAAGCCCATGCAATTACGGTGTTAGAACCGCAGCAGATGCAAGAGGCTTTAATTAATTACGATGATCAAGATCGCGCAAAAATATTAGAAATGGCCTATGACGATTTATATTTACAATTTGTTGCTCGTCAGGTCGATGCAAGTTTTACCCAACCGCGCTTTAGACAACTCTTAGGCTTACGTAGTCAAATTCCTATAGAGAAACAACGTTTAGCACCTGTACGTCCGAAAGTTGATCCAGTCAATGGACATGATTCGCGTAAGTGGTCCATGGAAGCGGGTGAGGTTCAAGGTGAAAAATATGTACAAATTGGTCATCGTCAGGCCTATCACGAACTAAAAGATCCGCAGGGCGGCTTCCGTACAGGCACACAATTGATGTTTCTAGATGGTGCCGCGCAATGGCGTGATGATCGACTGAAATTGGAACATCTTGATTTATTAACGGTAAACTCTTATAACCCCATCACCCCATTTAAAATGCCAATCACCTGGGGTTTTACTTTGGGCTGGCAGCAGGAAGCCATTCAAAATGGACAATTCAGCGATCAGCAACAACATGGGGTGGTCAGTGCAAAAGCCCAATCTGGTTATACTCTTGCAGATGATGATCGTAAGCATCTTTGTTATGCAGAGCTGCAAACACAGCTTCAAGCAGGTACTTCATTGGATAAAGGCTGGCGTGTTGGTCTAGGACCAACACTGGGCTGTCAAAATGTATGGTCAGATCGTTTAAACAGTATTGTTCAAGTTGAATTACCTTATTGGCAAGATTCAAGTAAGTGGAATTTACGGATCCAGAGCACACTGCAATATTCACTCAATCGTCAAAATTCATTAAACGTCAATTGGGAATACCAACAACAAAACCAACTCGATTGGCAAAAAATTGGTTTAGGCTTTGTACATTATTTTTAAAGAGGGATCTGACAAATCGGATTTTGAGAATGACATACTGCGATAAGTATTAATCAATCGCAAGCCAAGGTTCTTTATATAAGTAGATTATTGATTCTCAAACTTAGAATTTGTTGCCAATTGTTTAGTAAAGGACTTTTGGTTTTAATGAATGAACCACCTTGATACAATTGTTTCACTGTATCAAGATAATCCGCATCGACAGCTTCTTCCAACTCTTTAAAATCTGCGTGAATTTCTGCCTGTATCTGATAGGTCCTTGCACAAATTAATTCGCCCACCTTATTTTTTAAATATGAAATCTCAGATTTAAGTGTATTTAAGCTGATTTGTTCATCACTATAGAGATAAATATGTAGTAGCTTTAGGGTCAAGCCCATAGGATTCAGAATCAAAATACATATGATTTCAAACTGCCGAGGTGTTAAAAGAATTGATTGATCATTGATTATTATTTTCTGTGGTACTGAAAATGCATGGATGGTTAAATGATTGAAGGGTTGTGCATATAATTTTTGTGCAATGATCTCAGCGCATTGTGTAACGGCCAATTGTCCAAAAATATTTGCTTGATTTAAGCTGTGAAATAAAACTACTTCACCACATGCTTCCCCTGATGTTAAATCAAGAATAGGTGCACTATAAATATACTGATCTGGCTTTGTTTTTAAATCTTGATCTTGCTGGAATCCTGCGAATTGATCTGTATTGGCTGAACACCAGAGTTGATTTTTTTTGCATATCCTTGATCTGTACCACGACAGATGCTAGGTGGGCCGTGTTGAGTAAATCCTGCTGACATTGAATCAGTGCGGATTGTAAAGCTTGTTGGAAAATTGAGTTTGGTTGAGTGGAGTTTAATTTTTCTTTTTTGATTCTTGTTTTTTTAGCATGTGGTTTTGAATGCATCACATAATCCATTTATGCATATATACTAAATAATATCTTAAATTAAACAAACAAATAACAAAGTAAAAAAATATATTAATTTCATTACTTTTCTTTTAATTATTCATTTTTCATAAATTTTTCGATTTCCTATTATAAGCTATTCAACTTTTCTCCTACCTTTGTTTGATAGATTTATCTAAAAGCAGTTTTATACGACTAAGAAGGCGTTATGTTCATAGGATTGAACAAAAAATATTGACGTCATCCAAGGAAAGGCACTTTTTTTGCTTATACAAAAAAAGGCAAATTTAAAGGTACGATGATGGACGCTCGAAATGAACAATCAACTATCGTAAAAACAGAAGATTCCAAAGAATATTTTGCTCAACGAGAATTAAAAAAGGGCGCAGTTGGCTGGCTACTATTGGTCGGTTTAGGGGTTGCCTATGTGATTTCAGGTGACTTTGCTGGATGGAACTTTGGTATTGCACAAGGTGGTTGGGGCGGTATGTTTGTCGCTGTCATTTTTGCTGCGATTATGTATCTATGTTTATGCCTTTCAATGTCAGAAATGTCGACTATGCTTCCTACAGCAGGCGGTGGATACAGTTTTGCGCGTATGGCTTTTGGACCATTTGGAGGCTATTTAACAGGAACAGCGATTCTGATCGAATACGCCATCGCTCCGGCAGCAATCGCGACCTTTATTGGTGCATATTGCGAATCATTATTTGGAGTGGGCGGATGGCTAATTTATTTAATCTGTTATTTGGTCTTTATGGGAATTCACTTAAAAGGTGCAGGTGAAGCACTTAAAATCATGTTTGTGATCACAGCTATTGCTGTTGTTGCAGTTGTGGTTTTCCTTGTCGCGATGGTTCCTCACTTTAACAGCGCCAATTTATTTGATATTGCACCAGATTTAGCTAAAGCAGGCGCGAGTAGTTTTTTACCACAAGGTTATATAGGAATCTGGGCAGCAGTTCCGTACGCAATTTGGTTCTTCCTTGCAGTGGAAGGCGTTCCTTTGGCCGCGGAAGAGGCAAAAGATCCAGCACAATCTTTACCACGCGGTTTGATGGGTGCAATGTTGATTTTGGCTGCTTTCGCCATTTTAATTTTAATACTGAGTGCGGGTGCCGCAGGTGCAAGTGTACTCAAAGATTCAGGTGCCCCTTTGGTGGATGCCTTGGTTAAAGTATATGGGCATGGCATGTTAGCAAACTTTGTAAATTTTGTTGGTTTGGCAGGCTTAATCGCAAGTTTCTTCTCGATTATCTATGCATATTCGCGTCAAATTTTTGCCCTCTCTCGTGCGGGTTATTTGCCAACATCATTGTCGCTGACCAACAAAAATAAATCGCCGTATTTAGCCGTGATTATTCCAGGGATTATTGGCTTCATATTATCATTGACTAAACAGGGTGACTTACTGATTTTGATTGCGGTATTTGGTGCGACGATTTCTTATGTTTTAATGATGATGGCACATATCAAATTACGTATTTCACAGCCTGATGTATATCGTCCATATCGAACACCAGGTGGTATTTTTACCTCAAGTATTGCGTTGATCTTATCAATTGTCGCGGTGGTTGCAGGTTTTCTTGTCGATCCTAAAGTCTGGTTTATTGCTTTGGGTATTTATGTGGTCTTCATTGTTTATTTTCTTGTTTATAGTCGTCATCATCTGATTTCAGGTACACCTGAAGCAGAATTTGCCAGCATTAAGGCAGCAGAACAGGAATTATAATTATGAGTTATCGTTATAGCGTTGCTCAGCAACAATATATTTTCCAAGATTTAAAAACCCTAATGGCAAAGGCAACGCCATTACGTTCTGGAGATGAATTGGCTGGTGTTGCTGCCAGTAATGCAACAGAACGTGTGGCAGCGCAGATGGCCTTGGCAGAAGTCCCTTTAAAAAATTTTTTAAATGAAACGGTTATTGACTATGACAAAGATGATATTACGCGTTTAATTATTGATGAACATTGTGATGATTTATTTGCACCGATTTCACACTTTACTGTGGGTGATTTTCGAAATTGGTTGCTGAGTGAAGATGCAACTTCCGAAAAATTGACCAATTTAGCTAAGGGTTTAACCCCTGAAATGGTTGCTGCTGTGAGTAAAATTATGCGTAATCAAGATTTAATTCTGGTTGCGAGTAAATGCGAAGTGGTCACCCAATTTCGTAATACAATTGGTTTAAAAGGTCATTTATCTACTCGTTTGCAACCGAATCATCCAACGGATGATATATTGGGTATTTCAGCCAGCTTATTGGATGGTCTGATGTATGGCAATGGTGATGCTGTCATTGGGATTAATCCTGCCACAGACAATCTCCATAATTTGTCAGAGTTGTTAAAGTTACTTGACCATATTATTCAAGAATATGAAATTCCGACGCAATCTTGCGTGTTAACCCATATCAGTTCAGGGATTCAACTTGCAGAACGTAATATTCCAATTGATTTGATGTTCCAATCTATTGCGGGTACGCAACTGGCTAATGAAGGTTTTGGAGTTACTTTAGATTTACTTCAGGAAGGTTATGAGGCCACTTTAGCACTCAATCGAGGCACAATTGGTCAAAATGTGATGTACTTTGAGACTGGACAAGGCAGTGCTTTATCCAGTAACGCACATCATGGTGTTGACCAGCAAACTATCGAAGCGCGAGCCTATGCAGTCGCACGTAAATACAATCCATTATTGGTTAATACTGTGGTCGGGTTTATTGGACCAGAGTATTTGTATGATGGTAAGCAGATTATTCGTGCTGGATTAGAAGATCACTTCTGTGGCAAATTACTGGGTGTACCTATGGGTTGTGATATTTGTTATACCAACCATGCTGATGCAGATCAAAATGACATGGACGTACTACTCACCTTGTTTGGCGCTGCGGGAATTAACTTTATCATGGGAATTCCAGGTTCGGATGATGTGATGTTGAATTATCAAACCACATCTTTTCATGATGCATTATATTTACGTCAGTTAATGGGATTAAAACCTGCCCCTGAGTTTTCGGCTTGGTTAGATCAGCAAGGAATTTTGCACCAAGAACAACGGCAAATTCATTGGCCTAGTAGCATGCCAAAAAACTTTGCTAAATTATTATCATAAAAAGGAGAGTAAATCATGAAGCTCTCAAAACTTGAAACTTTTCCAAATGGTTTTCACGAAGATCCTTGGCATAAGTTAAAACAATATACTGATGCCCGAATTGCGATGGGAAGAGTAGGATGTAGCATTCCAACCCAAGAATTGCTTAAGTTTCAACTCTCTCACGCACAGGCCAAAGATGCTGTTTTTCACCAATTAGATACTGAAAACATGCAAGCTCGGCTTAGAGATTTAAAATTTGAAAGTCTCATTGTGGAAAGTAAAGCAACTGACAAAGAAGTATATTTAAAACGTCCCGATTTGGGACGTGAGTTATCGGAACAGGCTCAAACTCAGCTCAAGACTTATGTGCAGCAGCACCCACAGCAATGTGATGTATGTATCGTGGTTGGTGATGGCTTATCTGCGCGAGCAATAGAGGAGAATGCGATTGCTTATATCAATTCTTTACGTGAACATATTGATACTGAGGGTTGGAAACTTGCCCCTATTGTGATTGCGACAGGTAGCCGTGTGGCATTAGGTGATGAAGTGGCACAAAGTTTTAATGCGCCGTTGCTAATTATGTTAATTGGTGAACGGCCTGGTTTAAGTTCACCTGATAGTATGGGTATCTATTATACGTGGAAAGCGAGAAAAGGTTGTTTGGATTCCAGCCGAAACTGTATTTCCAATGTAAGACCTGCGGGGCTGAGTATTCAA
Source organism: Acinetobacter legionensis (assembly GCF_048552295.1). Lineage (NCBI taxonomy): Bacteria > Pseudomonadati > Pseudomonadota > Gammaproteobacteria > Moraxellales > Moraxellaceae > Acinetobacter > Acinetobacter legionensis. The sequence goes on along the minus strand of NZ_JBIMCW010000013.1, from coordinate 78,898 downwards.
ATTGCCACACAGCGTTTAATGGCATTGATGCGTAATTCATTCAAATTACAACTTTCGGGTGTAGATTTAAAAGATGACCATGTGGTTCCATTACAAAGCGATGAGCATCTAAAAAAATTATTATTTTAATTGTTAAATTCTTTATACCTTCAGGAAAGCAATGTTTTAGTTTTATAAGGCATGGCTTTCTTAATGCACAAATTTATTCAAGAGTGAGCTTCTTGGACATGGCCAAATTTAGAAAAATAAACTGAATAATGGCAAGCATCTCACTTAAATGTTGCATAACTAATCCACGTTATAACTCAGTATTTTTATTAAATATGCTTGATGTGGCATTTTAGCAAAGTCTATTTTTGAACAGAAAAAGGCATTTGGACGATCAACTTTTTACACAATTTAGATCATGCTGTTGATGGTATCGCAAGCATATATCGACATACTTCGAGAGACTTATTCGATCGAAATATCAGAAAAAAAGAGATGCAATGACATGTAAATGAGTCGAAATGACCTATGGAATTATACCCAGTTAAGTAAAATTCTAATAAGCGCACCAGCTAAATTAAAAAAATGATAATCAGCCAGAGGCAGGATCAACCATGGGCATTTTAAAAAAATTTATTAAATCGAGTGTATATCATGAGCCATTACCTATTCGCCGTGATGTCAGATTTAACTTACCTGCGGAGCGAATCGCAGATTGGCATACCGCCGCAGGTCCAATTTTTACCGCATTGCTAAATACGTTTTCTATCGTCTTGCCGATTGGAGAGCGTTTCTTTATTGATGCGGTAAGGGCACATCGTGATTTAGTCCAAGACCCTGAATTACAAAAAGCAGTGACTGCATTTATTGGTCAAGAAGCGATGCATGGACGTGAGCATGAAGAATATAACCAAGCCTTATTTGCACGCTCACCGATTGCACCAAAATTTGAAGCATTGGTTTTAGAGATTTTTGGTCTGCTTAAACAGCATTTACCTGCATATTTTTGGCTCAGTGGAACAATTGCATTAGAACATTTTACCGCTTTATTGGCAGATTCTGTATTACGCACACCTGAGTTATTTGAAGGCGCTGAAGAACATTATGCCAATATTTGGCGTTGGCATGCTTTTGAAGAAACCGAACATAAAGCTGTAGCTTTTGATGTATGGAATACTGCAATGGGGCATGGTTCTTATGCCTATGCTGTTCGTAGTTTTGGATTGGTGGTCGCAACGATTGTGTTCTGGGGCTTAGTGATTCCTGTATTTTTAACCATTGTTAAAGGAGAAGGGAAGTTAAGCGATTTATCCAGCTGGAAAAAGACCTATCATTATACCTTTGGCGGTATAGGCGTATTAAGAAAGCAATTGGGAAATTATATCGATTATTTCCGTCCAAACTTCCATCCGTGGGACCATGAGAATCGTCAATACATGCAACAAATGGAGCAATTGATTTATCAATTGGCTGAAAAAAAATAATCAAATATCATATTTAAAGGATTGGCTGTGTGTTTGTGATATATCGCACAGCAAATGATTTTGAACAGCTTATCGAGCAGTTCATTTCATTATGGTGATTTGCTCGATAAGCTTTAAATCTGTATGAATTAAAAAAACTTGAGAAAAATGATTCAGCTCAATCATTGATACAAACTATTTAAATAATTTGCCTGCTTGAGAAAGGATCTTTTTGCCTTTTTGAGTGACTTCTAATGTGACATCTGGTGTTTCACTTGTACCTAAAACATTACGATAAACTACATATTGATATGTACCACTGTTAAAAATGTAGTGATGATCGCCGCCTGAACCATCCATTTCAACACGACCTTGATTTAAAATCAGATCAGGTTTTGTCGCTTGCGACTGTTTTGTTCCCCAAGATGCATAACGGTATTTACCATTGGGCATGGCATCTATACGCACTTGAAATTTGGCTGTTTTAAACTGTAATTCAGGTGTTTTAAAATTTTTAAGTGATGAATGTAATTGATTTTTTTGTTGTGAAATCAGCTGTGCTTTATATTTTTGTTCAGCATCACTACTGTAGTTAATGGCTTTAATTTTATGACCATCTAACCATAGTGTGCCACCATTGAGCATCACACCACGCCAACCCATACTTTCCCATTGTGATGGTTTTGAGTTGGCGATCTCTTGAATAAGTTGAGTATCAAACACTTGGTTAAAGCGTTGTTTCATCTGAGTTGCATTGGCAATACTTGGGATGGGTTCTTCACGATGTAAGGGATAGGTAATGTTATTTGAAATCGCGGTGATATTTTTATTTTTAAATAATTTAATGACACTTTGCACATCTTTTAATTCGTTGGCATTTAGATTGTCGGCAAAGGCGCTAGTGGCAGTTAACGCTGAAATAAAGATCAGTAAATTTTTCATTTAAAATATGGCATAAGGCTAAGATAATTTAAATCATATAGTTTTAAGTGGACAATAAGCGAATGTTTTACAAATATAAGTTATAGGAAAGCAAAAAATATAAAAAAGCTTATATTTGAACGCACTGATCATCAAAAAAAGTCACCAGTTTTACTGACTCAAACTTCAACCACAACAAAATATTTTTTAACTACCTCAATAACTTCAAATGTACCGATAAATGAAGGCGGGATAATTCCTGCTTCACCAGCTTTAATTTCTACAAATGATGAGGTGTTTTTATCGTGCAAACGAACAATACCTTCAATTAGCTGAAAAAATTCCTGTTTATTGTCTGCAAATTGAATATCCCATGCACCAACCTCGCATTGCCAAATACCACAATTCATATTGGGATGTTCATACAAACTTTGCGTGAGTCGTTTGGGATTTCCTTTAACCAACCGTTCTGCACGAGGATAGTCGATACTGGTTTCACTGTGAGTTAAACCATGACCTGCCAACCAAATTAAAGACATTGTAAAACCCTATCGTAAAATAAAGCCTCAATAAAATGAGGCTTTGATATTTATATTGCTTACTGAATGATCCGTCTTAGTGTGCTTCAGGCACGGCAGATAAAAATTCACGACGTGCTTCTTTATCTGTTTTAAAATCACCAACAAATGACACAGTACGTGTGGTCGATTCTTGTTTACTGACACCACGCATCATCATACACATGTGCGCTGAATCAATGACCACAGCAACACCACGTGCTTGGGTAACTTCAGCCACGGCATCTGCGATTTGTTTGGTCAACTGTTCTTGAATTTGTAAACGGCGAGCAAACATTTCTGTGATACGGGCAAATTTAGACAGTCCTAAAACATTGCCAGAAGGGAGATAGGCAATATGTACACGACCATGAAAAGGCAATAAATGATGCTCACATAAAGAATAAAATTCAATATTCTTTACCAAGACCATTTCATCATTATCAGAAGGGAAGACCGCATTATTGGTCACTTCTTCTAGCGTTTTGCTATAGCCAGACGTCAAGTACGAAAAAGCTTTAGCCGCACGCATAGGCGTATCTTTCAGACCAGGACGGTCTAAGTCCTCGCCAACGGCAGTTAAAATATTCGCGTAGGATTGCTGCATAGACATAAAACGTGTTCACTTATACGGTTTGAACAAGGACGGCATTGTATCAGAAAAATGAATAATATTTTCTAATTACAAGATAAACCGACACTTATGAGAGTTTTGATCATTTAAAACGAATGATCATGGATTTCCATTTAATTTTGGATTTCTTTCAGCACGTTTCAGTAAAACTAAAACTGCGCCTGTGCCACCTTGTTTTTCAGGAGCACTTACAAAAGCTAAAACATCACGATGTTGACGAAGCCAGCCGTTCACATAAGTTTTGAGTATGGCTTCTGGGCCTTTGCCATGGACAATTTTAATGACATTTTGGTTTTCATCTTTTGCCATTTGTATGATTTGCAATACAGCAGAGCGCGCTTCTTCAACAGTACAACCATGTAAATCAACAGCTTCAAACCAGCGTAGATTACCAGCTTTTAAGTCTTCAAAAACTTTATGTTGTAGTGTTGCGATGCGATAGCTTAAAGCCGCCTGACTTGCAACAGGATTTAAAATCGCTTGAGTATCTGACAATTCTGCATCATTAATTTCAAATGCACCTTCAGCCGCCGCGCGTTTGGCAAGGGTTTTTGCATCAGGTTTTTTGCGCAAATCACTACGCTCGATTTTGGCAATATTGCCGTTATCAAGTTTGGTTACACCGCCAAGTGCGGTTTTAAACAAATCAGCATCATCTAACTCCTCAGGTACTGTTACTTGGGCATTCTTACTTTCAGGTTGCACTGCAACTTTTGAAGAGTGAGGAGGAGTGATTTGTTTTTTGAATTGTTTTAATAAATCAAGCTGTGATTTAGAGAATGTGGAATCAGATTTACTCATAATTGCAAAAAACAGTAAATGGACGGTATTAGGCGCTCAGTATAGTCTGAATCTTGTCAAATTTGAACTGAATTGAATTCACACAGTTATATCTGCTTTGATCATGACCTGAATGTTGGGAGTTGAAAAATTTATAGGGGGAGTGGGAGAAATATGAAAACAGGGTGAGCGAACTCACCCTTTGACTTTTAATTACACTGTTTCAGGCAGACCAAACAAAGCATTAAATGCATGATCAGGGCGTGGTTGTTTCATAAAGCTTTCACCCACAAGGAACGAATGAATATCGTGTTCTTGCATCATGCGCACATCATCTGGTGTTGCAATACCACTTTCAGTAATCAGTAAACGTGAAGGTGGTAGTAACTTCTTCAAGCGCAATGAGGTATTTAAATCGACATCAAAGGTCTTTAAATTACGGTTATTTACACCCAGTAAACAATGCTCTGAAAGTTGCAATGCACGTTCTAGTTCTGCTTCATCATGAACTTCGACCAAAACATCAAGGTTCTGCTCAAATGCGGTCTTTGACATTTCTTCAAGTTGTTGATCTGACAAACAAGCCACAATCAATAAAATACAGTCGGCATGTAAAGCACGCGCTTCGATAACGCCGTAAGGATTAATCAGAAAATCTTTACGTAGCGCAGGTAATTCACAGTGACTACGTGCGATCTGAATATTTTCATCAGCACCTTGAAAGAAATCTAAATCTGTTAAAACAGATAAGCAGGCTGCACCAGCTTGCTGGTATTGTTGAGCAATTTCAGCAGGGTTAAAATTTTCACGAATTATTCCTTTTGATGGTGAGGCTTTCTTAATTTCAGCAATCACACCTGGGCGTTTACTGTATAAAGATTTCGCAAAACCTCGCACAGGTGTTGCAGCTTGGGCAAGCACTTCTACATCGTTTAAACTACGTTGCTTTAAACGTTGAGCAAATTCTTCGTATTTACGATCAACAATTTTACCCAACATTGTATTGGCAATATCCACCATGGTAACGTCCTCTAATCCTTAAGCTTCATACTCTTTGAGTGTTTTGGTAAATTCAGACAAAATGCCCATTTTTTCTAAAGCTTGCCCACCATAGATAATATCATGCGCTAAAGCGACACCTTGTTTATAACTCTTGGTCAGACCTGAAACATAGATTCCAGCACCTGCATTTAATGCCAGCATACTGGCTGCTTTTTCACCTTTTGCTGATTTCTTCTTACCGAGCGCATCTTTGATTAATGCTAGGCTCTCAGCAGCACTATCAACAGAAAGACCAGTTAAGGTCTGAGACTCAATATCTACATCTTCAGGTTGAATCATCCATTCCGTGATTTCATCATTTTTTAGTTCGGCAACATAGGTTGATGAAGCTAAACTGATTTCATCTAATCCATCTTTTGAATGAACCACCATGACATGTTCAGCACCCAATTGTTTTAGAACTTCCGCTAAAGGACGGCACAATTCTGTAGAAAATACACCAATCACATAGCGTCGTACCCCAGCCGGATTCGTAAGCGGGCCAAGGAGATTAAAAATACTGCGGAATCCCAATTCTTTACGTGGACCAGCAGCATATTTCATTGCTTTGTGATGATTTGGGGCAAATAAGAAACCAACCCCCATTTCGCGGATGCATCGTTCTGTCTGGTGCATATTTAAATCAAGGTTAATCCCGGCCTGTTCTAAAAGATCAGACGAGCCTGATTTAGAGGAAACACCACGATTTCCATGTTTTGCAATAGTTGCACCTGCTGCCGCAATAACAAATGAAGAGGCAGTAGAGACGTTAAATAGGTTCTGTCCATCACCACCCGTACCAACAATATCAATTAAATGCGGGATATCACCCACATCAATTTTAATTGCAAACTCACGCATTACACGTGCTGCAGCGGTGATTTCGTCAATACTTTCACCTTTTAAACGAAGTCCCATCATAAATGCACCAATTTGGGCATCTGTGGCTTCACCACGCATGATGGTCCGCATCACTTCTTCCATTTGAGGTTGAGTGAGTTCGATATTTTTAGTGATGTTATTTAAAGCTTGTTGAATATTCATTATCTTGTACTACACACATTAAGCATAAATTTCTAAAAAGTTTTTAAAGATCTGATGACCATGTTGACTCAGAATGGATTCTGGATGGAACTGCACGCCTTCAATTGGCAATGTCTTATGTTTGACACCCATAATTTCTTCAATAGAGCCATCTGCTTCATTGGTCCAGCAAGTGACTTCAAGACATTCAGGCACACTGGCTTGATCAATCACAAGTGAATGATAACGTGTTGCTGAAAATGGAGAAGGTAAGTTGCTGAAGATCCCTTGGTCACTATGGTACATGTCAGATAAACGACCATGCATCACTGTTTTGGCACGCACAATTTCGCCGCCAAAAGCCTGACCAATCGCTTGGTGACCTAGGCATACACCGAGTGTTGGAATTTTTCCTGCAAAATGCTGAATTGCAGGGATAGAAATTCCTGCTTCAGATGGTGAGCAAGGACCGGGACCAATCACTAAGTACTTTGGTTGCCATCGTTCGATATCCTCTAAGGTCACGGCATCATTGCGAACAACTTTAACGTCTTGGTTTAACTCGCCAAAATATTGGACAATGTTATACGTAAAGCTATCGTAATTATCGATCATTAGAAGCATATCAAACTTAACCTTCTGAATTTTAAAACTAATTTTAAACTAGTGCTAAATCGTACTCAATTCTGTACTCAATGTGCTTAAGGTAACTTATTATTGGATATTAAAAAGCCACCTTAATTGGTGGCTATATTAGCACTGTTTGTCGTATCTTTTACAATGGTTTGAACATAACTCAAGAACCAATAACTCTTACGACCATCCTTAAAAGGGCGGGTAATAAAACCCTCCCTGATTTTACGGTCTAAGGTTTCAGGCTCTATATTTAGTAAGTGGGCGAATTCGGCTCGCCCAATTCTACGTTCCTCTTTTTGGTTTACTAGTTGCTCCACAAGATTGGTTAAATGCTGAAGAGACTCTGATTCAATTTTTAGCGCACCCATTTCATTACCTCAACAAGCTTTCTTTCTAGAGCGTTTAATATCATTAGCCATAGAAAGAGTAGATTTTATAATTAACCTTTCAGCTTGATTAACATCATCAAGACTGTTCATATAACTAGCGATCGCATTACCAGCTATGCAAAATCCAAATTCAATTGCCATTTGTGGATCTGTCTTTTTTAGATGCTCAAACATAGGCCCAATCATTTGCTGGAACAGTTGTTCTGCAACTTCAGCAGGTGTTCCTTCAAGTTTTAAACTTGCTATATCCATTACATCCACCATAAATCTAATTTAATAATTACGAACCCATTTAATAAAATCATCACTTCAAGCAACATTAGAAACCCTTCCATGTTTAGTCCTCAAAGTTATATCTGGTGAAGATAAGTGCTCTTCAAATTCCTTACCTAATTCAAAAGCTGCTGTATTCCCATTTAAGCCATCAGTTACCAATACATAGTGATGTTTCTTTTTGATTCCACGGTCGCTAATGCGCGCCGTGAAACCTTTAAATTTGAGATTTTTGACTTCATATCCAAGCTTTTCCAACCAAATTTGAAAAGCTCTTAAGTTTTTGGTTTTAACTACAGTTTTCAATTTTTAGCTTCCCATGGAATGTCTGTTTTCATCATGAGGTCTGAACGCCGTTGACTTACATAGCTCATTAAACGTTCCTGAATTTGAGGATCACATTCGCTTATTTCATCTTCAAGTTTTGTAAGTTCAATCAAAGTTTTTGCTTCTTGAATCCTTACCATCAATGATGATTGTGATTTTTCTGGTGGATTGAATTCAGCCAAACGTTTATGAATAGCATCCATAACTGGCTTACGTTCCTCTTCGGTCCAGTGCATGGTGTACTTATAAAGGGCATTTGCTTCTTTAGGAGTGTTAACTATCTTTAAACGCTCCAATAGCTCATCAAGAACTGACTGATATGGATGTAATGCAAGTGAGTTATCATCGGAAAGGAGTGGATCTTCTGAAATGGTTACATTTTCTTGAGACACGATTTCGATAGGCTGGCTAAATTCAGCTAATTTGCTTTCTTTGGCCATCGTAATTTCAAGTATTTGTTCTGCTGAAAAATCCACCTTATCAACATTCAATAAAGTGCTTTCAACCTCAGTAGCAGTAGAGCAAGCACGTAAGCCATCTAGGTAAAGCTGCAATTCGGTTTCTATAGATATAACAGGCTTTGTCTCCACTACTTGTGGCGATTCTTGTTCAACATTCTTCTTGGTGTTTCTAGCTTTTTTAGGCTTTTCACTGAAACCGTCTTTAACTTCAATTTCTGTGATCATATTGCCAAAAGACTTACCAAACGCCTGAAGCTGCAGCTGTGCATTCTCAGCATCTAATTGAGCAAATCCATTTGCCACACTCAAACTTATATCTCCATGTTCTGGATCGTATTTAGTACGCAAGATACATGTTGGCATCACAATAAAAATTTCTTGGCCAGATTCCAAGTCATGCGGCTGAACAGGTTTTGTAAACTGAATATCTGCCAAAGTTAAAGTTTCGCGTTTTATACAGAATTCATGATCATTTGTAAAAAATACTGTAGCAGGGAATTGATTTAGCTCATCAAAATCGAGCAATCCACCAATATGACGACATAAAACTGTTTTACCTGATTGCAATGCGGAAATTGCTTCAACACCATTAAAAGTATGCATTATTTTTGTCCTTTTAAAGCTTTGATTAAATAGGGATCTAGTTCGGGTTGTTTGAGTAGCCAGTCGATATATGAATCTGGTAACTCATCGATGAGCTCACCTCTGTGTTTACCAAAGTTAATACGCTTAGGAATGCGGGCAATTTCAGACATTTGATAAAGTGAATTCATGTCTTTAATTGCAAGCTTTTCGACGATTGCTTGTAGAACCACACCAGTGAAATAAATATCCCAGCGAGCGTTATGCGCATTTCGCAAATGTTTACGAGCTTTTTCTAAATCAGTACTCATAACGTGGTAATACATTGCTGTAAGGTTATGAGTTTCTAATTCATCCCAAACCATACGTGCCAAAGCTAAAGTGCATATGCCTTTTACATTAATTGATGAATCACAAAGCTTGATTGCCTTAAGGTCGTAATCGATATTGTGGCCAATCAAGTACTCTGTATTCTCTGGCAAGCGAAATACTTCATAACTTGGTTTGTCCGCTATGTCGCTTTCTAGTATGTGATGCACAGCCATGGCACCAAGTTCGATAGGCTCAGGGCAAGAAAAATACTCATCAAAGGCCGAATTACCATCGATCCGCAATATCCCTTGTTCAAAAGAACAGGAGATATGTGCAATTTCAATTGGATAGCCATTTAAGCTATTGGTTTCAGTATCTAAAATTAATGCGCTCATGCAGACATACTCGTTTTAGCCATTTGATCGATTTCAGCTTTAACAGCTTCCAGTTTGCTTGCTTCAATTTGGGTGAGTGCATCTAAGCCAAAATGCTCACAGATATCTTTAATATCTAAACCACGTTCAGATATAAATGTTTGAAGCTCATCGCGCTGTGTATCTGAAATGATTGAAGGTAAAACTTCCAACTCCAGCCATTTTTTCTTTTCTTTGTTGTAGGTTAGGCCTATTTGATAAGCAAAATGCTTCATACATTCCCACATATCTTTAAAGAATGGGTGTTGCTGATCCAAACCCTCTAAAAGAACATTAAATTCAGAAGGGTACTGAGCCTCGCTACAAGATTTCTGCCATTGCTCCCATTCCATTTGAAGCTTCATGGTTTGTTGTTGTTCAGGTGTTAAGGTATTTAGATGATCTTTGGTTGCTTGAATAAGATTAGCCATAAATTGAGAATTTTCAGGTTTACGTAAATCAGGAACAATCACATTCCCCAAATTTCCTGAATCCTTTGTATGAAAGCCTTCACCACCTTTGAACTTAAGAACTCTATTGGAATTACCACGGCTATCTGTTTCCTCTGCCAAGTAAGCCATAGCATCAGCAAGGCGATAAATTTCCTGACGGTTCTTACCACCTAAATCGGGACGTACAAGAGTTAAAGTGTCGTTTTTATCCTCTGTTGCATGGGCAATAAAAATTACATCTTTGCCAAAACCAATAAGCTTATTTACAAATAAACTAAACATGTTATTTGCTACACCCTGAACATTTAGCTTTAACGAACCATCGCTTTTAGTGTTTTTATTGTTATTTGCAAGATGTGATTTAATTAAATCAAGTACACGACCTATGGTGTCAAATACCACTGTATTGTATGGTGCTAAATCAACCTCAGTAATATTTGCAATATCCATCCAGCTTTCAGCTACGACAACATCACCGCGTCGATTTGCACCAGTACGATAAGCACCTTTATCTGCGTCAATAACTAAAGGTTTATTTGCAGTCATACCCAGTGTTGTTTTGTACATACCAGGATCACCATAGAAGTAAACCTTGATTGCATTTACTACTATAGGTTGAGCGGGTGTAATAATATTTAGAGCCATGGTGTTAACCCCTTAATTATATTTCGTATTGTTATAAGCAATACGTTGATTTGGAGAATAGGGAGTGCGCTTAAAGCAAGGTTGGTTGAATAATTCAGCTTTAGCTTTACGCTTTTGGAATTTGCGCTCACGTTCAAAGTTTTCTCGAATCCACGGCTTTGTTGCATGTGTTTCTTCTGAAACGAGAACCAAAACACCAGACCGATTAATCCAGTAAACATCATTGCCTTTTTGCACATAGACAGAGTGACCAAGGCGCATACGGAATTGACCATTTTCACTACTTTGGAATTCAGCGAATTTTTGTGTAGGAGTATTCATTAGATAGCCTCCACCAAACGGTTACGCTCGATATAACCGATAATTATCTGATTGATATTTCGGTGATCGTTATAATCTGTGAAGTCGTTCCAGTCTTTACCGTTCACATCTGTGATTTTTTCAATTGCCAAGTTTGTAATATCAACTGCAGTGAATTCAGAACCAGGTACACCGTAACCATCTTGATGAGATTCAAAATCAAAACTGACTAAAACTAGGAAGCTATCAAGTTTGATAACTGCTTTCCCAGAAGACTCAGAGGTAAGCTTTAGAGCACTAACGCTATAAATTGATGGCGTTACATTAGGAGTAGAGATAGGTGGCTTGTATTCAGAGGCCTTTTGATCATATGTAAGACCAATAGCACCTGCTGTGAATAAACCACTTACTGCAGCGACTTTAAGAAAACCCATAGGCTGTACACGATGTGTAACAATGGGATTGATTGAATTTGGTTTTGTGTTCATAATTCACCTGTTGTTTGGAAAAGCGCACATGATGGTCAAAGGTCAGTGCGCTTTTTTATTAGCTGATGAAAATAAGCATACTTAACAAGTAAAATAAAGTAAAGTGCAATTAACAATTAAATTGTAAAGTGTATTTAATTTTATGCTTTAATAGACAAAAGAAAACCCACGCTGGGTGGGTTAGATGGAGTTTCATCATGTTAGATCACAATGAAAAACTAAAGCTTGTGATTGAATTTATTCAATCAGGCGCTAAAGATGCTGAAGATATTATTCACAGCATTAAAGCTATTGAAAAAAAACTATTCAAGAATAATGAGTTGCGATCACTAAAAAAAACCAAGATAACAGGAAATAAAGAAACAGGAACTTATGCATTAAGTAAGAATATGCATTAAGTAAGAATTAGTTACTTCTTCTTGGGGTTAAATATTTGTTTTACAAGCTTAGGTAATTTAACAATATTATTATCTATGTTTGCAGCAATAGCCTCTACACTTTCAATCCTTTTTCTAAGTTGAGAGAAAAGCCATTCTGAGTTTTTCTCCTCAAGAACCCCAACTACAGCACCACAAGAAGAACATTGAATAAATGCAACTGGATACGCAGAGCCCTTAATATCACTTTTTTCCAGCAATTCAAATGATGTTGAATTACATGAACCACATTTTGATTTAGCCATTTTTTTTCATCCACCCGATCACTTCTAAAGGACTGCGTCGGGTTCGCAGTTTAAAAAACGATTGAAACCCAACAGAGGGCAACAGCAATAAGAATTATCCCTAGTTTCATGTAGTCAAATTTATTCATCTTAGATTCTTCTTATAAAAATTGCTTTTGGCTTATTAAGCTTCTGAATAATTTTCCAAAAACTCATCAATCCATCCTTGTGCAACCTCAAGATTGGTTATATCTGCCAGCTTTAGATTGGTTTCTTCAGCTTCGTTAAAGCCTTCAATGATTGCTTCAAAGATATTTGCCTCACTAATGACTTCTTGTGCAATTTCAGCAGGATCATAGCTTTGTTTAGCTTTTTTAAGAGAGGCTATTTGTTTATCAATTCCTGCGCCAATTTTAGCTAATGCCAATTTAAATTCTTGACGATTGATTGTTAGTGCAGTTTTGGATTTATTAAGTGTTGCGATCATAATGTTCTCTTTTATTTGTGAATTTTAGTTGATTCCACACAAAACCATTCAGATATCACCATCATATGTATGGGAAACATACTTCCCTATAACACTAATATGCTCAAGCTGATCTGGTTCAACGATCTCACGCCGATATTGTGGGTTATCACTATCAATAATTAATGCACCATCAAATCGACGAGAGAGTCTCTTAATCTTCAATTCATTTCCATATCGAATTGCATATACTTTTCCAGATTGGATTTGATCAAGTGTATTGACTGACTTATCAAGCATCACCACACTACCACTTTTAATGTTTGGCTCCATGCTGTCTCCATCAATATCAACAGTCATTAGATTCTTTGGTGAAATCTTTTTCTTGTGAACCCAACTTAACAAATGCGCAGATCCCATATCTCTTTGACTGGGTTCGTAGGCAGCCAAATGACCGTTACCAGCTGAAAACTTCACTTCGACATGAGGAATAATTACATACTTATTAGGGTCTAAATCATCAGGGGATTCCCATGTGATAACAGGTACACCTTCATCCTGCTGTGTACTTTCGGAACTAGAACTTTCAACATCCTCTAACATTTTTGAGCTCAACCCATTTAACCATCTATGGTTTACACCCAAAAATTTAGCCGCTTTCTCAGCATTATCTTGTCCAAGTGTTTGAACATTCTTGTCAATCCATTCAGAAACAGCTGGTCTGCTCACACCACAATAATCCGCTAAATGGGCCTTAACGAATCTTTTACCTTTAGATTCTTCATAGTGCTTTATAGCTAAAGCAAATCTTTCCTGAAGGGTGCTCATAGTAACTCTACCTTACAAAGTAAAGCTAGCTTAACTTTTTCATAATTAAGTGTGCTTGATAATTTAAATAAAGTATGGTTAACTTTGCTTAACATTTTATTTGTTTGGATTATGCCATGGAAGTAATCATCAAAACCGCAGATGCCATTGCTGCATATGCAGACGCTGCAAATCTTGCTCGATGTCTTGGTGTATCTAGAGCTGCAATCAGCCAATGGGGTGAATACGTTCCTGAAATTTCTGCTCGAGGTCTTTTGATTCTTAAACCAGATATTCCTCATGTTGTAAACAAGCCTATTTCTTAGAATTGGATTGTTGAAGTATCAATTTTTAACTATCAAAAATAAACGTGAATAAATACAAAGGATTCACATATGGAAATTAATTTAAGCCGAGAAGCCCAAAACGCAATTTGGCAAATGATAAGTAATACACCAGGCTTTACGCCTAAGGATATTGCGCAGGTACTTGGAGATTCACATAACACAATTTGCAATTACGCAAATATCAATATGCCGAACCATTTACCCAGTATTAAAAAGTTAGAAGCAATTCTGTATTACACCCAAAATCCAGCCTTATTAAAAATTTGGGCGCATGAACTTGGTTTTGCATTAGTCCCAGTGACTTGTGACCGCAGCAAACATCATGAGTTGTCCATCTTTGAAGCAATGATGCAGCATAACATTAAGTCAGGAAAGACTAACAAAGCTGTCTATGAAGCGTATGAGGATGGTGTAGTAACACCCCAAGAATATGAAGAGATCCATCAATTGACATTGCATCTGATTGAATTGGCGACCGCTGTAGATCAAGCAGCATTAAAGCAAATGAAGAAGTACACATCAGGTACAGAAATAGAAAAAGCCTGATGGTTGAGATCAGGCTTCATATATTCAAAACGAGATGGAAATGAATATGCATAAAATTCTAACAGACATTGAGCTACAGCGAAAGATTTATTTATTTCAAAAGGCAGTGGAAGAACACGCTGAAAAGCGCTCACTTCCGACTGCTCAGTCTGTGGCGAAAGCTAAAACCGAGTTGGCACTTTTTGTAATGCGAGGTGGTGTATGAATCATCCGTCTTTTGCAAGAAATAACGATCTTTTGGAAGTATTTCTAGAAAAGATTAAACCACAAAAAAGTAGTGGGTTTACACAACTGTTTAGAGAAAAGCTTTGGCTAGCTAGTGATAAACGCTGTGCTTATTGCGGAAAGGTTTTAGATTGTTTTACAAAAGTTCGTGTAGATCATTTTGAACCTAGAAGCAAGATGTGGTTTGAGCATGTTGAAAACTATGTCTGCTCTTGCCATCAGTGCAACTCAATGAAATGCAATGCAGATATTGAAGAATTGCGCTTTAGGTCTGCTGTTTACAACTCACCAATCAAGGGAATAATTTCGCCTTCACAAGCTAAACAACTTATGAATATTGGGATCGAGTTACCTATCCAGTTAAAACAGTTTTATTTTGAAAAATGTTTAGCTAAGGGGGTTGTATGAACGCACTTCTAAAGTTCCCACGACCAGAACCTCAAATCGAGATTGAAAAGCCTATGTTTAGCGATAAATTCGACAATGGCTACATAATGTCGAGTCGCTTGTATCGCAAAGAGGTCATGCCTTTTTTGAGCGATGCCGCGCGTAATGTGTATGCAGAACTCGAAACAAAAATTAATGGTTATCAAAAAGAAACTGATTACATCAGTTATTCTCAATTGCAGGGCGATAAAGATCTGATTGGGTCTCGTTTACTAAGTCGCCCAACAGTATCAAATGGCTTAAAAGAGCTAATTTCATTGGGTGTAATTTCAGTAGTTGGTACTGGAAAACAAGGTACAAAATCGTATAAATTAAATGAAATTTCACTTAAAGATCGGTTTACTAATGAAACTAGTGTAGAAACTAAACCAGTTCAGTTAGTAAACCAAACTAGTGTAGAAACTAAACCGAAACTAGTGTCGTTACTAAACTCACAATATATATATAAAGAGAATAATAAAGAGAGTGATCAAAATTCAAAAAATCCAGTCGATGAAGTTTTAGAAATCTGGACACCTGATTTAACTTCTTTGAATTTTTGGTTGCAAAGATCTGGTGAAATGCCAATGACTCAAGAATTGGTTAATCAAATTTTACTTGAAGTAAATCCGCACTACGAAAATCGAATCAAATCCGGTCACCTTACTGATAACCAAATGTATTCAAACTTTGTGAAATGGGTTAAGCGAGATTTAAATATTCGTGATCGGTTTGTTGGTCAACAAGAAATACAAATCCCTCAAAACTTTACTGAAGACAAAGGGGATTGGTAATGTCGAATATTCACAATATCCCGATGGAACAAGCCGTACTGACTGCTTTGATGACGGTTTCAGAGTCTTTTGAGATTGTTGCAAATGACATTGACGTGGATGGTTTCTTTCCTGAACGACACAAGCAAATATTCAATGCGATTCAAGAATTAGCACATGAAAACAAACCGTATGACTTGGTGATGGTTGAACAACAACTCAATCAAAAAAATGTACTTCACTTGATCGGTGGTACAGCCTACTTGCAACAAATGACCACTGAAGCACCTTCAAGTTTCTACAACCTTGAAACCTATGTTGCTGAACTAAATAAATTCAAAGCGCACCGTGAAGTTGAAAAAATCGGCTATAGCATTTCTGAAATTGCAAAAGATTTAACAATCCCCGATGTTCACATTGCTGCTGAAACCATTTTGGATGGATCTACAGGAAGCGACAAGGCTGAAAAAACAAGTTTTACGTTCGAGGAAGCTTTGGTTTTATCGGGCAAGCAACTGATGGCAAAAGCTGAAGCGAAAGTAAATAAAACGTTTTCAGGTGTTCAGTTCAATTTAAAAACTGTTGATGACTTGATTGGCACAATTCAAAAAGGTCACTTCTGTGTTGTTGGTGGTCGCCCTGGATCGGGTAAGTCAACACTGGCTCAAATGGTAACGATTCAGACGGCTTTACGTTTTGATGAATCTGTGTTGGTGGTATCAGCGGAAATGGATGTTGAGACGTTCACAAATCGCTGTATTTCGGCTTTAACGAGTATTCCATACGACAACATCCACAATGCTGAACTTTATGACGGCATGCTCAAAGACTTTGCTGAAGCACAGCATAAATTTAGCAAGTTGAAGATTCACATTGAAGACAAGCAGAAGCCGACGATTGCCGAAATTCACTCATACGCACGGAAAGCGCGTCGTAAGTATAAAAAATTGGGTTGTATCGTTATTGATTACTTACAGCTTGTTCGTGATCCAAGTAAGAAAGATCGCTATCAAGAAGTGAGTTCAATCAGTCGTGACCTCAAAGCATTAGCGAAAGAATTCAATTGTCCTGTGATTGCATTGGCTCAGCTGAATCGTGAATCAGAGAAGGGCAAACGTCCTAAAGCATCTGATTTAAAAGAATCAGGGCAGATCGAACAGGATGCAGATCAAATTATTTTAGTACATCCAATCAATGGGGAAGATGAGCTACCTACTGGTGTGACTGAAATTATTGTTGCTAAAAATCGACATGGCAAGCGTGGAGTGACCAGAGTTAAAGACCGCTTAGATATTTGTCGCTTTGTGTCAATTGTAGAGGGTGGTGTGCTATGAAAAATGATGCAAGGGGAGCTGGTATGAAAGACTTCAATCTAATGCTTGGTGA
This sequence comes from Acinetobacter legionensis, assembly GCF_048552295.1. Classification (NCBI taxonomy): domain Bacteria; kingdom Pseudomonadati; phylum Pseudomonadota; class Gammaproteobacteria; order Moraxellales; family Moraxellaceae; genus Acinetobacter; species Acinetobacter legionensis. Next base: position 61,576 of record NZ_JBIMCW010000013.1, on the reverse strand, counting down.
TTGTCTCGAGCGAATGAAAGAAATCGAGAGCGGTACTGTAGACATGATTCTTTGCGATTTGCCTTATGGCACAACTTGCTGCAGTTGGGATGCTGTTATCCCATTTGAGCCACTTTGGGCTGAATATGAGAGAGTAATCAAACCTAATGGGGCAATTGTTCTATTTGGCGCTCAACCATTCACAGCAGTACTTGCTTGCTCAAATCTTAAATTGTTTAAGTATGAATGGATTTGGGAAAAGCCAGCTGCGACAGGTTTCTTGAATGCTAAGTTGCAACCACTTCGAGCGCATGAAAATGCATTGGTTTTTTATAAATCACAACCAACGTATAACGCTCAAAAAACTTATGGTTATGAGCGAAAAACAGCAAAAAGAAAGGATATTGGTTCAGAACATTATGGTAAGCAATTAAATATCAAATCATATGATTCTACTGAGCGGTACCCACGTTCAGTACAAGTTTTTAGCAGTGATAAGCAGAAATCAAACTTTCATCCAACACAAAAGCCAGTTGCCCTTTGTGAATTCTTAATTCGCACATACACAAATGACGGTGAGACTGTTTTAGACAACACAATGGGGAGCGGTACCACTGGCGTAGCTTGCGTAAATACTGGTCGTCACTTTATTGGAATTGAGAAAGAAGAAAAGTATTTCGAAATTGCTAAAGAGCGTATTGCATCGGCTGGAATTGAGAAAGAAAGACAGCCTGACTTATTCGAGGTGGCGGTATGAGAACGGGAACCAATAGCGAATCCCTTTACATCAAAGATCGTTCAGCTTGGGATTTGTCAGAATTCTTAAGCAGTGGTGGTCAGATCGAACATGTGCCTTATGGTGTTTCAAAAGAGGTTAAGCAGGAGTTCAATAAATCAAATGCTCAATCGCACATGAAACAGATTATGGGCGCAGCAATTGTAGAGGCTAAGGCTAAGAAAGAATTAAAACCTAAGCGAACTAAAACTGAAGCTGAGATTGAAGCAAAAAGACAGAGTGATAAAGAGCGTAAACGTATCAAAGACGCTCAATCACAGGCTGTAAAAAGAAAGGCTAAAGCTGATTTAAGCGCCGAACAGATTTCAATATTCAAAGAGTTTCATTCCAAGGCATCACATGGCGATATTGCGTTGCTTGCAAGGTTGACAGGTGTTTCAGCAACAACATTGAAGTCAACCATGTATGGCGAAACTGTGATGAAGAAAGATCGATGGGATGGAGTTAAAAAGCATTTGCTGAGTTTCGACTATTCAATCAACGAAAGCGCAATCAAAGGAAGATTGAAGAAAGAAATCAATGAATTGGATCAAAAAGCATATCGAAAAGCTTATAGGGCTGAATGGCAAAAGGTACAGAGAGCTAAGCTTAAACAGATTACAGAAAAGTATTGTGGAGTGGTGGCACTATGACAACTATAAACAACTCTGAAAACTTGATTGAGAAAGTGGGTGGGATTGAGAAGGCGAGGGAGATTGTGGATGGTGCGCCTGAGGGTTGTGATGCTTATGAGACAGATACACATGTATTTGATTTGGATGATCTGAGAGCTGCCATAGCTGACCATGACCGAGAGTTCAAAATTGGCGACCATATTCGCTATATGGGAATTGATAGAAAATCACCACATCCAGAGATATTTGAAGTAGTTGGCTTTGATTCAATGCCAGTTGGTGGCAATGGCTACAAGATTAAAAATAGGTTAGGACAAATTGATTTTTGTTATGGCGACAATTACGCACTTGTTGATTGCGACAACACAGACAACGCCACAGACATCCGCAATCATGTTAGTCCGAGTACGAAGTTGGTGGATTTGGTGGTTTTAGATCACCCACTAACTAGAGATAGATTGATTCAATTCCCTCCAGACGGCTCTCTATTGTCTTTAGCTATAAAAAATGGGGATTGGAGTTGCAGACACGCTGACCCCGAAGAAATTAAAGCAGGTCATCGTTTGGAGGCAGAACGTCATGGATAAGTTAATCATTGAGTTTAATAAAAAGTTCGATAAACAAAAACAAGAACTTATTGATGGATTTAAAGCATTAGGGGAGGAAAAAAGACTTCCTAAAGCTTTGGCAACAATTGAGGGCGAACAACCAACATATAAGAATTATTTTAAAGCGGGTTGGCAATCCCGACAGGCTGAATTCGACGCAATGGCCGAAGCTCTCTTAAATCAAACGCAATTGCTTGCTAAGCAAAAGGTGGAGGTTGAAGAGAAAGACAAGCGGATTGAAAACTTTACCTCAAATTGGAGAAAGCAAGCTAAAGAAACTTTTCAAGATGATCAAAGGTGGATAGGTGGCTTGTTCTTATCCTGTATTGATGAATTAGAAAAGACCCTGCGAGGTGAGCATGAATAGCGAATCAATTTCATACATCTGCTTGACCATCTTGCTTTTAGCTTGGTGGTTCAAAGAGCCATTAACCAAATTGATTGGGGGCTAACAATGCAAATTCCTAAACCCCTCATCATCGGCATTGATCCAGACCTAGAAAAATCAGGGGTGGCTGTCTTGAAAGACGGCTCACTTCGACTGGATAACATGCGGTTTTATGATCTAACTAAATACTTTGAAGTCAATAAAGATCAGATTAAGAAAGTTGTGATCGAGGCAGGTTGGATGAATAAAAAATCAAATCTACATAATCGTATTGGTCAATCTAAGCGCGCAGGTGAGCGAATTGCTAAGAATGTAGGTGAGAACCATGCGACAGGCAAATTACTTGTAGAAATGGCTGAATCATTGGGCTTGGCGGTGGTGTTGGTCAGACCCACTAAAACCAAAAAGAATTCAGAAGAATTTAATCGCATTACTGGCTGGCAAGGTCGAACGAATCAAGAGCAGCGTGATGCAGGTATGTTGATATTCGGAATGAAAGTTTAAGGGGCAATTATGAACGCAGTAGCAGAGAAGTTTGAACAATTCGAGTGGTTGACTCATGGCATCACTGCTAAGTCACCGCAATTCAATGATGAGACGAAAGGCACAGGAGAGAAACCTTTGGACTATCAAGATCGCTTGGGTGCTATTGCGTCAATGGAAACCCAGTTGGAGAAATCGATTACATCGGTAATTATATTTGGTCAGAACAGTAAGAGTGATTTTGAGTTTGTGCAGAATCATTTAGCAAAGATCATGATTGCAAATGCATTGAGTGATAAGCGTCGAGAGCCAGAAGGGATTCAATTAGATTATTTGGCAGTGTTGATTGCTCGAATGGTAATTGATTTCTCGATAGATCCGGAGCTTGAGAATAACTTTACTGCTCAAGGACGATTGTATTATGCAGGGATTCGTACACATCAAATGAAAGTGGATGCTTATCGCATGACTTGGAAACAATACGAAAACATGATGATTATCGCTTTAGAAACATCAATCAAATGCGCCTCAGATGCGATTGAAAAATATCGTAAAAATACTTACAAAGAATTTAATGCTTAACCATTTCATTTAAACGAAGAGTAAGGTATAGTTTTAATATACTGGTCGTATTACGGTTTGTACAAGACCAAACAGTTTTGATTTCCATACCCATCTATTCCAATACGTGGGTATTTTTTTACCATTTTTTTGAAATATTATAGATAATCATTTATTATTAGATAGCAACTCAAAAAGTTGTAGATGCAAATGTTGACAGCTCGGAAAGACGAGTAGCTCACAGAAATGTGGGCTTTTTTGTTGTCTGCAAAAAGGCAACCAATATATCCAATGTGATTTCGTCACACATTGAGTTAGCCTCAGAGCCTCAAATTGTGGGTGACTCCCCGACCAATGGAATTGAAAGACACAGAACAGATCAATAGCTAACTTTGAGATGTTTGTCGTGTTGAGTAGCGGTAGATCAGTTGCCGAGCTGATCAATATCGTAATCTAAGGCAAGGATGTGGCAGATCACCACGTCCTTTTTAATTCCAAGGAGAACAGCATGCTCCGAATCAAACAAATCTTCTGCCATCACATTTGGGAATATTCAGATTTCTTTACAGTGAGAGAGTGTCGGAAGTGTGGGAAAATTAAACCGTTATAGATTTTAAAGAGAAGTGAATAAAAAAGCAGTAGGCTAGCAGTATTACGTCAGTACCACTGTTCAAAGCGTGGTGGCTTAATTTGAGTTGATGAGATATGACGACACGCATTCAACCGCCACATGTGAGAATTAAGTTAGCTATTCACTTCATTTTTAAGATTACACCCCTCCCGAGGGGTTTTTTAATGCCTAGAGGAAAGTGGGATGATTAAAAGACTAATAAGAATGATCTTCTGCAAACATGATTATAGGTTTAAAAGAACGATTCATGGAGATGAAATCATTTATTTGGGCTATGTAAGAAGTGAATGGGTTTGTAATAAATGTGAAAAGCGTGAATACAGTAAGGCGCTGGATAAGCTGGAGTGATATTCAAATAGGCATTATGGTTCTTGTTCGTGCTGTAGCACAACCGACAACTTTCTAGCCTTTCGCTACGTTTCCTTTGCCCGGAAGGGGTTTTATTTTGTCTTTTAAAAGGTATTGATCATGAAGATGCGTTTTTTAGCTGTTGGTTTGATGTGTGCCATGGCAATGGTTGGTTGTTCTCGTGATGCTCAAGTGGCATCTAAAAACCTATCTTATGCTGCAGATAATTTTGAATTAGATCGTCGAGTGGTTTTCTACAATGGAATTACTGGCGAATACATTCTAACAATTGAAGGTAAGTGTTCTTTCGATGCTGTTAGTGAACGTAAGGTTGATGTGACCTGTAAGACTGGTGCATCTGAATTTAAAAAGCATTCGTTGGGTATCTCTGACAATGTGACTTACTTTTCAGAGCAATTATCTAGTAAAGGTGTGAGTGCTTATCACTACAAAGTTGCATTCAAACCACAGTCGATTATTCCAGATGTTGATTTGAAAGTGAATTAGCGTATGGATAAAACCGAAGCACTAAGCAATCTCAAGCGATATGAATCTGAGATCAATAAATATCAAAGCTTATCTCGTGGTCTTATGACTCGTGATGAAATGATTGTTATCGATCGAAAGATTAGTCAGTTAAAAGAAAGAACTAAAGCAATTAGAAGTATGTTGAGTGATTGATCTTACTTGGATAATTTGATAATTTATTGTTTCTAAATTAATTATAGAGATAATAATGAAATCAAAACAATATATCTTAGTAAATATTTGTGGAGATAAATTTGGATTCTCAGATATAAGTAATAGCGGGAATCTAGAACTTTATCTATCTGGTCAAGAATATGATAAGTCGTCTTTTGAATTTGAATCTGCAAGTATTATTCTTATATTTGAAGCCAACTTAGAAGATGACATAAAAGAGATGATCCATAAATCCTTTCGTAAGCAGTTAGTTGGTTAATAACTAAACCTCCTTCGGGAGGTTTTTTATTGGGTGCAATTTATGGAAATTAACCAATATACCAGCTTTACTAAAAAACCGCCCATTAAAACTAAACCAAGAACAAAACCATTACCCAAAGCAACACAAAAATATTTAGAAGCTGAAGAAACCTTATTTCAAGAATTAGAAGAATGCTTAATAGGGTATCGCCGTAAATTCCAATTTGAATCAACAAGAAATTGGCGATTTGATTTTTATATTGTGAAGCTAAATCTTCTTATTGAAATTGTAGGAAGTCCTTGGTCTGTTGGGCGCGGTGGCAAGAAAGCAGCAAATGCATTTAGTAAATATGATTTAGCTGAAGAGATGGGTTATAAAATTGAGCGCTTTCATCCTGATCAAATCCTATCTGGTTACGTTATAAAATTTGTCAGTAATAAATTTGATTAATATTTTATATCCTTTGTTAAATTTTATTACATGATTTAATTTGCTATTTCAAGTGCGTTTAATTCCTAGTAGTATAGTTGGTGTAGGTAATTCCCCAATTGCCTATGTAATTTGATACCCATATTTTCTCCAAAATGTGGGTTTTTTTATGGGTGAATGATGGAACAGATCAGACCATTTCCACCAACAGATCTAATTGACCAAGCAGAGGAAGAGGAAGCGATTCGCTTGGCACCTGCAGCAGATCTAAAAGAATGGGTGTTAACCAACTTTCTCACGCTTGGCGGTGTACTTCATAATCCCGACCATGACCACATAGCAGAGCTATTACACGACGATGAAACATTCTTAGCATTTGCATGGGCTTCATCTGCCGCCGTTGCTAAAAAGAGAATGGTATTAGGGCAGTGTGAAAAGGTCATGTTTAATCAAGGTGGTTGGCGTAAAGCTCGGCAAGAGCAGCAAATGCGCGACTGGTTTGGATTTGTACCTATATATCTCATTACTGTAGATGCAAGCTTTTGCGAAAGTGCAAATGATCGTGAATTTTGCGCTTTGATTGAGCATGAGCTATATCACATTGGTGTAGAACGTGATGAAGATGGAGAAATCCTCTATAGCGATCATACAGGCTTACCTAAGCATTATTTAGCTGGCCATGATGTAGAAGAGTTTATCGGGGTCGTCAAACGATGGGGAGCAAGCGAGAACGTCAAGCGAATGGTAGAAGTCGCTCAAAACCCGCCGTTTGTATCAGATTTAAATATTTCCAAGTGCTGCGGAACGTGTCTAATTAATTAAGCCGAATGGCTCTTTTTTTTGGCTATTTAGGTGGACGTAGGTGGACGGATGACGATTTATGGCAGCTCTAAAAAAAGAGGTCAAACTCTTTATAGTTCGGTCACTTGCTGTATTTAACACACCGTCAGAAACAGTGGAGCTCGTCCACCAAGATTACGGGATAAAAGTTACTAAGCAGCAATGTGAAAAATATGATCCTACAAAACGATCAGGTGAGAATCTCAGTGAAGAATTGAGGCTAGATTTTGAAAAGACGCGTGAAATGTTTTTAAGTAAACCTGAAAGTATTCCTATCGCAAATTTAGCTGTGCGACTTCAACGATTAGAGAATCAATATCAGAAGCACTCAAAGAATCGAGTAGCTGCTTTAAATATTCTCAAGCAAGCAGCTGAGGACGCTGGTGGTAAATATACCAATCGTCAAGAAATCACTGGCAAGGGAGGTGAACCACTGCAAACCTCTTTAGTGCAAGCTACCCAAGAACAAGTAAATGAAGCGGTTAGGAGGGCACAAGAGGAGTATTAAATGAATCTGCAAACACATGTAGAAAAGACTTTGTGCGAGCAAGAACATTTGTATTTCACACGCCGTTTTTTCAAACCAAGAATGGGGTTTAAATTCATTGTGAATTGGCACCATGAATATGTTGCTTGGCTTATAGATGAGGTAGTTAAGGGTAACATTGCAAACCTTGTGATTAACGTTCCACCAGGTGCTGGTAAAACTGAATTAACCACCAATCTAATTGCACGGGGTATTGGTTTAAATCCACGCTCAAGGTTCTTGTATTTATCTTATTCTCAGTCACTGGTGGAGGATGTGTCATCCACAGCTCGAAATATAGTGAAATCAGATGATTTCCAGCAAATGTGGAAGACAAATATATCGACAAGCACAGATGCTAAGGCAAGCTGGAAAACCACTGTAGATGGTTATGAAGCAGGACATATTTATGCTGCTTCAATGGGTGGTCAGGTAACAGGTCGCCGTGCTGGGAGCTTAGCTGATGATGGTTTTACTGGCTGCATCATCCTAGATGATCCGTTAAAGCCTGAAGACGCATTTAGTAAGCCTGCAAGAGATAAGGCTAATCGAAAAATTCTTAACACCGTCAATTCACGAAAAGCAAAGTCAGATACTCCAATCATTATGATCATGCAGCGTCTTCACTCAGAAGATCCTACAAATTTTGTTATGTCTGGAAATGTACCAGGGGATTGGGCTCAAGTTTCGATTCCTGCTTTGATTGATGATGAATACATTCAGTCACTGCCTAATCATATTCAAATGCTTGTGCCTAGAAATGTTGAAAGGGATGAAAAGGGCCGACAAAGTTACTGGCCACAAAAAGAATCATTAAATTCCTTACTGCAACTTGAGAAAGGTGGCAAGGATAAAGATGGTGCAATCGTTTCTAGATATACATTTGGCAGTCAATACCAGCAACAACCTAAGAAATTAGGTGGTGATTTAATCAAAGCAGAATGGTTTGGATATTACAAAGAATTACCGCCCTTACAGTGGCGTGCAATCTATGTCGACACAGCTCAAAAAACTAAAGAACATAACGACTATACCGTCTTTCTACTGGTTGGGCTTGGCATTGATGGGAAGCTCTATTTGATTGATCTTTTACGTGGTAAATGGGAAGCCCCTGAAATGAACCGTCAGGCGCAGAAGTTTATCGATAAACACAAAGATTATACCTATGAGTTAAGACCAATCCGCTGGATGAAAGTCGAAGATAAAGCCCATGGAACTCAACTTATTCAAAATCTAGGAACTTATTCAGGTGTTCCAGTATTACCTGTGCAGCGCGGTACGGATAAATTGACACGCTTTATGGATATTCAGGTACCACTTGAACATGACTATGCAAATAAACCAGAAGACCGGTTCGTAATGCTACCAATGAACTCTAAATGGATCGCTGATTTCACTGAAGAGTGTGAGGCATTCAATGCTGCGATGACTCACGATCATGATGACCAAGTTGACACCTTAATCGATGCAGTCGAAGAGGCAACGGTCATGCTGAATTATCAACCTCCAATGGCAGGCTAAAATGGCTAAGAAAAGTAAGAAAAAGGAAGTAGATAGCCCTCTATCTGTTGGTGGGCATTTATACACTCAACAAGCGGAAACAGCATTTTTAAACTTCTTAACACGTATGCCAGATGTTGATGAAGTATTAAGAAAGGCTGGCGTATCTCGTCATCGCTTATCTGTGTTGATGTACGATGATGAAATTTATCAGTGTGTAGAAAAGCGCCAGGATAAACTTGAGAGTTCGCCGTTTAGACTAGACCCTGAAAGCGGTGAAAAAGACGGTATTCAAACCAAAATTCTGATTCAACAAATGACCAGATGGTGGTCTGAGTTAGTGTTAGGTACTCAGAATGCGCGTTGGTTCGGTTTTTCGGTAATTGAAGCGGTATATGACAAGGATATGCTACATGTTGAAGGTGATGTGATTACGCCTTTCGTTGGATGGAAATGGATAGGTGTAAAGCCTATGCAATGGTTTGAACCTAAAAACGATGGGCGATTAATGTTATTGCAAAATTACAATAATCAAAATCGAGATATAGAGTGTGATCAGCAACTCAAACATTTTTTAACTCAGTGTAAACCAACATATGAGAACCCTTACGGAGAAGCGCTTTTCAGTCGTTTGTACTGGTTATGGTTTTTTAAAAACGGAACGACTAAGTTTTGGGCTAAATTCGTTGAGCGCTTTGGTAATCCATTGCTATTGGGTAAATCAGCACAAGTCAAAGAAATGATGTCAGCATTATTAAATGCTCATGCAAGCTCTGTTTTATCGATAAACAACAATGAATCCGTTGAGTTACTTTCATCTGCTTCAAGTGGTAATGGTGGATCTGCGGCCTTTGAATCATTTGATAAGAAGATTGAGAGAAGCATTCAAAAAGTTGTATTGGGACAAACTCTTACGAGTGGTACAGATGGTGCAGGATCTAGAGCACTAGGAGAGGTCCACTTAGAAGTCCAAAACAATAAAGTCAATGCTGACATTCGAATGATTACATCGACGATTCAAGCAATTATAGATGCACTATGTGCATTGAATGGATGGGAACGTCATACAGTAGTAATTGGTGATGAAAAATCATTAAAAGCAGATCAAGCAGAGCGTGATGTAAAACTTAAAAATGCTGGTGCAAATTTAACCAATCAGTATTTCCAACGTGAATATGATCTGATTGACGGTGATGTGGCTGTTGCAAGTGAAACCAACACTTTGCCTTCTCATCAATTTCATGCACTCCCTAAAACTTTATTCAATTTTAAAGCTCATAGTCAAAACTTAAAGCCTGAACAGATTGAACTTGAGGAGGTTGCTAAAAATCAGCCTAAGGTTCTTTTATCAGAATCAGAACTTGAAGTGATCGTATCTGAATCAGCGGACACAAGCGAATTGATATCTAAGTTGTATTCAGCAACTAAAGGTTCATCAGTGGATGATTTTGAACTCACAATGTCGAGAGCGTTGTTTATGTCCGATGTGATGGGATATGTACATGCAAGGCAAGGAAAATAGACATGACTGATTATGTAGAAGCCTTGAAATATGCGCGTAGTCGCAATGTCGTTTTACCTGAAGAGTTTTACTTGCTTGATCTTAAAACAAGGCATTACTCCGCTACAGTAAGTCGATTGGCCTCTATCGATCAAATCAAGACTGTTTTGGAGCTGGTAAATAAATCAACTGAAGATGGTTCAACTTTTGATGAGTTTAAGAAACTTATAGCTAAGGAGGGCATTGATCTCTCAGATCATCATCTAGCAAATATCTATCGTACTAACATGCAGATGGCCTATGCACATGGGAGATGGACACAGCAACAGGCTAACAAGGAATCACGACCATATTTGATGTATGTTGCGATTAATGATAGTCGGGTAAGACCAACTCACCTTAAGTTAAACAACATCATTAGGCACATAGATGATCCATTTTGGACGTTGTATTACCCGCCGTGGGATTTTATGTGTCGTTGCCATGTGATTGCTTTAACTAAGAAGCAAGCTGAGAAATACGGTATTACTTCAGATGAAGATCTACCAGAGGTTGCACGTAATTTAGGTTGGAGTTTTAACCCTGCGACTTGGGGCTCGAATTTAAATGAAGTGCTTGATCAAAAAATAGCAGACAATCTTTTAGATCTTCCATACTCATCTGAAATTCTTGATATTAAGAATACTGCTTTGCTTGAGCAAGATGTTGAAAATGCAATTGTTGATGCTTTTAAACCACTTGAAAAATCAAACCGAAAAATCTTAGATGATTTTTTAGATACTGTGATTGATAGTGGCAAAGATATAGCACCATCAGCACCGCGCTTTGTTGTAGAGCTTGCAGCTGAAGATGAGAAGCTGACCGAACTTTTGAAAGATGCCGTAACCAATAAAGGTATTGATAGAAAATCTAAGTCTATTTGGGATTGGATGAATGATTCATTCCAATCAATGCTTGGATTTGCAAAAAACCTTAAAAATAAGCTCACTGGAAACAATATCAAAGGTTTGGATTTATTCAACTTGGAAAAGGGAAATGTAATCGGTATTCAAACACCTACTTTGTTTAAAACAGCTGAAAATGCAGGTAAAACAATCACTATCTTAGATATGAAAGGCCATGCAATTGATCTTTCGAAAATTCAAGGCTTGGATGGTGCTCTATTGGCATCTGATTTAAACCTACAAGTGGTTGATGTGACCAGTGAATCAATCATACTCAAGCGCACTGAAGAGAAAGCTACTCGGTTATTTATAGCCCGAAATACAATTTACAGTGTTTAAATAATTGAAAATTCAAGACCACCTTAATAGGTGGTTTTTTAATGGAGCATCAAAATGCCAGAAGCTGAAAAGCCTAATCAGTATTGTTTCCAGCTCGGGCAACTGAGTGTTGATAGTGCTGAGGATGGCAAAAAGAAAAGAACATTTTCGGGAATCGCTTATAGCGGTGAAGTCATTACTGACCATTGGTTTTGGGATCGAATTATCTTTGATCTCGATTCAATGAAGTTAAAAGGTCGAATTCCCGCATTACTGGAACACCGATCAAGTCAAAGGGCGGGTGCAATCAATACACATTCCATTAATCATCAAACAGGCTTAACGGTTACAGGTGATTTGATGAGTAATGAGTTTGGTACTCAGGTTGCTCAAGACTCAGACGATGGTTTTCCATGGCAAATGTCTGTTCGTATCGAGCCTTCTGCAATAGAAGAAATTCAAGCGGGTGCATCGGTCACTGTGAATGGAAAGATTCATCAAGGGCCAATTACTGTTTTTCGTGGCGGTCGCATTCGTGAAGTATCGTTCTGTGCATTAGGTGCCGATGATAATACCAACGCCGTGGCAGCAAACCACAACCCAAAGTCTAAAACTTTCAACAAAGAGGACACTAACGTGACTGAACTCGAACAGGCGAAAGCCGCTCAAAAGAAAGCTGAAGAAGAACGTGACGCAGCACAAACCGAACTTAAAAAGTTTAAAGCTGAAAAACGTACTGAAGACATTGCAGCACTTCAAACTGAATTAAACACTCAATTCAGTGCTGATGACACTAAGTCTTATACAGATATGGATGATGTTGCTTTTAGTTTTATGGCTAAACAACTTCGTCAGTTCTCATCAAAACAACCACCAGCTGGACAACAGCAACCTATTCCTGCAGTTAATCCAGCGCTGCAACACTTATTCAATCACCAAGCGACTGGGGGTCAAGGTGGTACACCTAATCAAGATCAACCTCACAAGTTTACTTCTGGTGCGCAAGCATTCGCTGGCCAGAATAAAGGGGCTTAATAAATGAGCAATAAAACCTACTTAGCAAACGTGACCCGTGAATCACGCCCACTCAATCTAGATGTTGAAAAACTTCGTCGTGCAAATGCCAAGGTGACTACTGCAACGGCTTACAAAGCTGGGGATCTGTTGATTTTATCTGATTCCAATGTGGTCACTCATGCAACAGATGAAAAAACTTGGAATGTTGTATGTGGCCAAGATGTAACTACTCAACAAGCAACCCAAATGGCAGCTGATGGAATTGAAATTCCAATTTATTTTGGTGGTGTATTCAGTATCGAAGCAGTGCGAATTGCTGGGGAATATTTAGAGCCATCTAAATATGATGCAGCACGAGCAAAAGCAACTCTAAACAAAATCGAATTTTCAAAAGTATAAGGATTTTAAACAATGCCTCAGTCTTTTACAGTCAATGGCGCACCACTTGAATTACTTGATGTGGGTGAGCTTGCAATTATTCACACAAACTATAAGCCAATGGATACTTGGCTGTTAGATAAGCTGTTCCCAAATCGCCCATCATTTGACCGTGATGAGGTTCCACTTGCAGAAATCAATACAGTGCATGATCTTGCACCCTTAGTATCACCGCATCAACCTGGTAAGCCTTTTGATACTAAACGTGCAGCAAAGGTCGAATTTGTTCAACCTGCGTATTACAAGCCTAAAAACATGGTGACGCCTGCAACCTCATTTGATGAAGCCTTAATGGAACGTTTACGTACCGCGGGTATCATCTCTACAGGAAGTCAGCAATTATCTGATCAGGAAAAAATGGTCATTGCTCAAATTGCAGTTATGAAGCGAAATCATGATGCGATTGATAACTCTGTTTTATTGATGGCAACGGAGTTATTGCTCAAAGGGAAGTATTTACTTCAATCTGATGACTATGAATACAACATGGTTGATTATGAACGTGATGCGTCTCTGAACTTTACACCATTAACTCCTTGGAATCAGGCAGGTGCTAAACCTGTAACCGATATCGAAGCTATTGAAAAGCTTCTGCTTGATGCAAATAGTGGTGCTTCTAAACTCTACCTTATGTCAGGAAAGGTTTGGGCGGCTTTATCAAATAATGAAGAATTCAAAGAACGCTTTGTGAAGCCTTATGCTGGAATTGCGGTACCTTATAAGCCGAGTTTGAATGTTCAAGAAGGTGCCTCATTTAAAGGCTATTTAGATGAAAAAGAATTGTGGGTTTATGATGCCACTTACCGTTTAAAAAATGGTTTAAAACGCTTCATCCCTGATGATTATTTTGGTGCTATCTCAGACACCCAAGGCTCTATTGCACAATGTAAAATTAAAAATATGTTAGCAAATGGGGCAGTGGCTAAATACTTTGATCGTCAGTGGTATAACGAAGATCCAAGCGGAATTTTCTTGATGACTGAATCAGCACCACTTGCAGTGCCATCTAACAAAAATGGCGTGTGTGGCGGTACTGGTTTTATTTCTTAAGGAGGCTCAAATGCCTAAATACATAGCAAAACAATCCATTGGTCACTTTCGACCGGGTGATGAAATCAAAGGGCTTGAAGCTAAACAACTTCAGGCCCTTTTAGCATCTGGGGCTATTGAAGAACCAGAAGAACCTAAAGTCATTAGCAAATCTAACGATGAAGTTGATGCCTTGAAAGCCGAAATCACTGATCTGAAAGCGAAAAACAAAGCGCTTGAGGATGAAAAAGCAGTTTCGGATAAAGAAATCACTGATCTGAAAGCAAGAGTGATTGAATTAGAAAAAACTATTGCAAAAGCAACGCAGAAACCTGTAGCTGAAAAATAGGTGGTTCTATGTCGAAGTATGCCAGTCGTGAAGATATGGTGATTCGTTATAGCAAGATAACTATTGAGCAATTAGAGCGCGGATTAACTGCAGATCTCTCTGTAGAGTCTTTTATTGAAGATGCTTCAGATATTGCGGATGGATACATTGGCAAAGAGTATTCAATCCCTTTACCTGAAGTCCCCAAAAATTTAAAGATTATGATTTGTGAAATTGCACGATATTTGCTGCATCGAAATAAAGCACCTGATGAAGTTCGTGATCGTTATGAAGATGCGATTTCATTTTTGAAGCGTGTCTCTGAAGGAAAAGCTGTTCTTACTATAGCTAAGAAAAACGAAGATGGTAGCGAAGATGTTGTTGTAGCGGACACATCACCAAAGACATTGCCTATTGGTACCACCTACAAAGGAGGTGTCTTTGCTGACAGTGTTCTAGACATGATGCCTAGCGTCAAGTGAGGTGGTTGTGACTGATACTATACAAATGCATGGCCAAGAAAAGTTGCAGGAATTTATGCGACGTGTGATAGAGCGAGTGAAAGATCCATCTGAACTATGGCATGACATTTCTGACATCCTAATTGTAAATACACAACGACGTATACAGACAGGAATTGGTACGGATGATAAAGCGTGGAAAAAATCATGGAGAGCGAAAGTTCAGGGTGGGCAGACGCTTAGAGATACAGGACGTTTGCATAATTCGATATTTGCAAAAGTTCAGGGCAATAAAATCTCAGTTGGCACCAATGTTGTTTATGCGCCAATCCTCCATTTTGGTGGGTGGGTCAAACCTAAGTCTGGCAAGTATTTAACTTTCAAAACACCACTTGGCGGATGGGTAATGGTTAAAGCTGTATACATTCCACCTCGTCCATATTTAGGTATTTCCGTAGATGATTCCCAAGAGATTCTTTTCGAAATCGAAGAGTATTTATACAAGGTTTTAACTGATGCAAAACATTGAAAATTATTTCGCACTCGAAGATGACATATTAAAGCGAATTAAAGCTGAAATTCCGGAAGTTGAAGAAGTGGTTACGCCGTTTGATGTGGATGATCTATTCCAAGCCGTGGTTGGTGATATTGGCATAGGTATCATCTATGTCGGTGATCGAATAGCAGATACAACAGGTGATGGAAAAGCTAATGCGGTCTATCAGCAATGGTTGATTGCTCTAACAGTCGCAGATGCTTCAGCACAATTAACTGAAACAGCTTCAATTCGCCAATTGGCAGATCCAATAATTCGGAAGATTCTTTCTGTGATGCAGGGTTATCAACCACAAATTACTGGATTTAAGCGATTTAAACGTGTTGATGCAGGCATTCCAGTTGGCAAGGCTGTCAGCACTGGGCGGGCGTATTTCCCATTCTTATTTGAATCACAAATGATTAAATCATGGTGACTATGAAAACATATAAAGCATTACAGCCTGTGGGTCGTTTTGAAAAAGGCGATTTTGTGGGTGGTCTATCAGATGACCAAATTAAACGATTAGAAGCAGATAAGATCATTGAAGAAGTGAAGCCATCTGCACAACCAAAACCAACTAAAGAGGTTAAAACGGATGGCTAACAAGTATATTTCTTTACAAGGCAAGTTTTTCTTATCTGAAATTTCTAATAGTGTAGCTGGCGCAATGCGTTATATCGGTAACGTACCAGAGTTTGAGCTTGAAATCACAACAGATCAGGTTGAGCATCAAGAAAGCACATCAGGACAACGTACAACAGATTTTGTATTAACTAAGACTACAGGAGTTAATTTTAAGGGACAGCTTGAAGAAATTGATGATGAAAATCTCCAGTATATTTTATCTGGTATGAAGTCCGAGATTCCAAGCACTACTATCACGGATCAGTCACTTGGTGTAATTAAAGTAGGTCAAGAAATCAAGCTAGATGGCTACAACCTATCCCTGGTTTCATTTAAAGCAGGTTCAACCGCGGTTGCTACTGACAAATATAAGCTTGATCCAGTATTTGGAACAGTTATTTTTAATGAAGCGATTGCGGACCCAGTAACAGCCAGCTTCACCACTGGTGTAGTTAGTCATACAACAATTGCCAGCAATTTTAATAAAGAATATGAATTGTTTTTTAAAGGGCTAAATGTTGCGACTGGTGAGCGTGTGGCTGTACGTTTGTGGCGAACTAAAAAATCACCTGAAACAACTTTCCCATTGATCCATGAAGAACTAGGTCAATATGAAATCTCAGGTCAAGCACTCTCGGATACTGAAAAAGGCTTAGATTCTACACTTGGTTTATATGGCCATGTTGTGACAATTCCAGTAGCATAATTAAGACAACAGGCACAGGGGCGCATGAGCGTCTTTTTTTGTGCCTGTTTTCGGGTAATCAACATGAATGAGTTTTTTTTAGCTTCGAATAGATCTGCATTTAAAGATGAAATTGAAATCCGACAAGTTCTGATGAAAGATTTTGATCAGTGGTCCGAATTTGCTGAGCCAATTAGAATTATGTTCAATAATAATTTTAGTGATGAAGTATTTGTTGATGTTTTTGAAAAACTTAAATTTCAAGTAATCATGGTTGCGTCTTTAGTAACAAATGTCCCAGACTTAGATCCTAAATTATTGGAAAATGACGGTGAATTACTTGAGCTTTTTAAGAATCTAGTCGAAGTAAATCAAGCATATTTCAATCAAGAAAATAATAAGAAAACCGATTCTAAAGAGAAGTACACCTGGTTTGATTCATTTCAGTACTTAATAAGTAAAGGGCATAGACATTTAGATATTTTAAATTATAGCTTTGGAACTTTTAAAGAGTACCTAAAGGCAGCACATCGAAATGAAAGAAATACATTGTTAAGCATGGGGAATAGCTTGCGTGTTGCATATCATGCTGATAAAAATGGATATAACAAATATATCGATAGTATGAATAAAGGGTAATTTTCACATTGCACAACCTCTAGGCAATATATATTCTGTTCAAATAATGAGGGGAATATCATGAAAAAATTATTTTTAGCTTTTTTATTTTTTGCTTCTACCAATATATATGCTGCTACTGAAGCACAAAGTGTTAGATCATCAAATAGTTTTGTGAGTAAAGGTGATTCTCAAGGCAATATGATTCAAACATTAGGTAATCCTGAATCTTCTTATGAATATAAAACAAGGGATGCAAACGGGCGTTTAGCTTTTGCTACAGATTACCGCTACACGATTGATGGCGTAAGGTACACACTAACAGTTATTGGTGGGGTAATAACTAGAATTGTTTGGGAGCGTTAATTGTGAAATATATTGTGGGTGCTCTCCTTATTATTGTTTTATTGGTAGGTTATTTTATAAACAAAAGTAATAAAGAGGATATGGTGAGATTGAAGCAGGCCGAGGTCGAGCAAAAGCAAAAGTTAATTGATGCTCAAGCAATTGCAAATCAAGAGTTTGCTAAAAAAGAATTAAAAGAAGCAACGGACATTAGGATCAAAGAGCTTCAAAGCAAATACATGATGGACTACCAGGAGGCTAAAAAAGTTGTCGAATCTCCAAAAATAACTATAGCTGAAAAGAAATTCTATGTTGATTTGGCTGGACGATGGAGTGATGCGTTTACTGTGGCTGGATCTACATCTAGGGTCGCTTTATCTCAGCCGGTTAAAGATATGCAACAAATTAAACGGGATTTGGAAGGCCATGTAACTAAATCTGATTGTGAAGCAAAGATGAAGCAAGAGTTATTAAAATCCTATAATTTTTCAATCAATGGATTTTTACAATTTATGCAGAAGAATGAAGATGTTTCTAATCTTTTTATAAGTATGGGGTCTGATCACCAAAGGAATGCGACAGCATTAATTGATTATTGTTGAGATTAATAAAAAAGCACCCTAGGGTGCTTTTTTATTCTCTAAAACTTAAAAGTTGTAAACCGCACTATTACAACTAAAACAATTATAAAAACCCATTGACAAGATTTAAGATTTAACCAAGCGAAGCCGACCCAAAAAGTCGGCTTTTTTAATGCCTGAAATATGGCATCCAAGCCGACTAGGGTAGCTCCTGAAAGGAAGATGGTCGTTTCGACTACTCATTGCATCTTCTTGTTGGCTTTTTTTCTTTATGAGTAGTCGGAGCGTATCAATGAATGCAATCGTAAAAATTGAAAATCAAACCCCATTTATCGAAGTGGAATTAAATGGAAAAGTTCAGCTCGGCGTGAATGCTCGTGGCTTGCACCGCTGGTTTGAAAGTAAGCAGGACTTCTCAAAGTGGATTAAGCGACGTATTTCTAAGTATGAATTTGTCGAGAACCGTGATTACTTGACCGTCCAAGCGGTGGAGCAAGTCCCTCATCAGGGTGGTACGCGCTCTATTACAATTTTAGAGTATATGCTGACAGTAGATATGGCAAAAGAACTTTCAATGGTCGAGTGTACTGATCGTGGACGTGAAGTTCGCCTGTATTACATCGAACAAGAAGATATTGCCCGAAATCTTAAAGATGGAATGCAAGTGCGGATCGGTAAGCTTTCAGCACAGCTTGAGTTAATTACACAAGGTCTATCTGAGGCAGGTCGTTTTCTTGTTGTCCATGGAAAGCAGACTAAGCCAGCCATGATTAAAGAGCTAGATGACCTAATAAACGAAACACAGCAATCATTAGATTTAGAAAATAAAGATGATGTTTGAATAAACAGTTTACAAACCAACACCTCCTTAACGGAGGTTTTTTATTGCCTGCTAAAAAGTTGAGGAATGTATGGCTTCAGGATCAATGGATTTTCGCTTAAACCTGTTAGCTAATACCGCAGGCTTGCAGCAAGGAATGAATGGCGCTAAATTTGCAGTAAATGCATTGGTTGCCGCAATGGCAGCTGTTGGTGTTGGTTTAAGTGTTCAAGGTTTGGCACAAGCAGCGGACTCATATACAAATCTTTCGGCACGAATTAATATAGCCACCAAAGATGGTGGCAACTTCAATCAGGCAATGGCAGGTGTTCACCAAGTTGCGCTTGCTACAAACTCCAATCTAACCACTACTGCTGATTTATTCACACGTTTAAACACTGTGGGTAAAGATATGGGGATGACGCAACAACAAGCGTTAGAACTAACAAAGACGGTTACCCAGGCGATTAAGATTGGTGGTGGCACAGCAGAAGCTGCAGATGGAGCAGTTACCCAATTTATTCAAGCCATGCAAGGTGGAGTTCTTCGCGGAGAAGAATTTAATAGCATCATGGAAGGTGGTTACGGTTTAGCCGAAGCTTTGGCAAGAGGTTTAGGAGTTACCACTGGCGAACTTCGTAAAATGGCTGAGGCTGGTGAGCTTTCTTCTGAACGTGTGGTCAAAGCCCTTCAAAGTCAATCTGCATCAGTGCAAGCGACTTACGATAAGTTCCCTACAACAATTAGTAATGCTTTACAACGTATATCGACAAGCTGGGAAATATTGATTGGTAAGATGGACCAGTCAAATGGTGCATCTGCAACTGTAGCTCAATGGCTTGTGCTTCTTGCTGATAATATTTCGGAACTTGATTTTGTTTTAAAAGATATTGGTGATGGATTTATTTGGGTTGGGGATCAGCTTAAAAAGATTGATCCAGCAACAATTGAGGCATTAAAGACTGCCTTAATGAGTGCTTATGACGCACTTAAATCCATGGCAAGCACCCTTGGGAATAGTCTCGAAATTGCAGGCGATCAATTAAACTCCCTATTAAGCCATATATTTAATTTTAATAGTGGGGTAGATCAAGCGTCCGATAAAACCAATGGTTTAACAAAGTTTTTGCAAGCGTTAAACGTGGCAATTGGTTTCATCAATGATGGTTTTAATGGTTTGAAAATTGGGGCAAGCCTACTTGCTGGTGTTATTTATGATGTTGCAGCAGCATTTACATATTGGAAGTCAAAGCTTTTATTTGGTGAATATAAAGATGCCGCACTAAAAGAATATGAGGAGCTTTCGTTAAAAGCGAAAAGTTATTATGAGCAATCATCAAATCAGGCAATGGAATTTAAATCCAAAGGCATTGAAGCCATTCAGGAGATATCAAAAACACAAAAAGAAAAAGATGCTGAAGCTGTTGCTTCTTCAAAAGCTAAACTTGATCAGATAATTGCAGATCAAAACTCGGAAGTCGCAGGGAAAAAATCAAGTGAGGAGGAAAAGTTAAAAGCTGTTCAATCCTATGCCGAAGCTGCCATTACCGCCAATAAGGGTCTGATGGATGGAAAGATTCAAGCTGATCTGATTGAAAAAGGCTACATGGTAACGCTTGACCAATCCGGCAAGGTAGCGGTTGCATCACTCAATGAAGCCAAAGTTGCTACCGAGGAAAAAACCAAAGCCACTGAACTTGCAAAAGAGCGCGAGAAGAAAGCCGAGGCAGATTTTCAAGCTTATTTAAAAACGAGTGCAGTTGAGAAAATTACCCTTACCAAGCAGATTGAAGAAGCTAGAAAAACTGGTGATTTGAATGCCTTAAAATCTGCGCAAGATGCATTGGTAGCTATAAACACAAAGGAAGAAGAATTAAATATAGCTCGAAAATCGCGATCAGCCGAGGTTGCATCAGGTTTGAAATCTTCCGCTGATGTTGCAAGGAAAGCAGCAACTGCTTTAGATCTAGACTTAGATATTCTATTAAGTAGAATTTCAGAAAAGTTCAAAGCTGGGGGAGTAAATGTTGTTAACTTCTCAAAAAATCTCACAGCCTTGGGAGTTCAGGGCAAACAAGCTGGTGAAGTCACATATCAAGCGTGGGTAAAATGGCTTGAAACAGCAAAGTCCCAAGCTGAAATAGACTTTGCAATGTCAAAGTTAAAAGAGTTTGAGACACAAGGTGTTATATCTACAAAACAGGTTGAACTAGGTGTTCAAGCAATTCGTCAGGTGATGCAAAAGCTTCCTGATGACATGAATCCTGTTGAGCAAGCATTTGAACGTCTGGGGATCAAAACCAAAGATCAGTTAAAGCTTGCAGCCCAATCAGCTTTGGCAGATTTTAATACTATTCAAAGTAGTGGCCAAGCAACTGCTGAAAGTTTGAGACAAGCTTATGAAAGAACCATTCAAGCAGCGATTGCTTCAGGTGATCAAGCTGTAATTGCTCATACTCAAGCAAAAGCTGCATCACTTGGTTTATCTGTTCAAATTGATGATACAGGAAAGGCAGTTGTACGGTCTTATGATGAAATGAATAAAGCTGCTTCGTCTCATGCTTCAACTGTTTCAAGCGGTGTAACAAGTGCCTATCGTGAAATGGGTGCGGTTGCAAGAGAAGAGGCTCAAAATTCAATTGATGCATGGAATGAGGCTTTAAGTGCAAAATCTGAGGCAGAAGTGAAAACGAGAGAGGAAAAATCCAAAAAATCCAATGCTGTTTCAAGTACATCCTATACGAAGAGTTATGTCCGGGATGAGCTTAAAAAAATGGGTTATGACGATGCTCAAGCTGAGTCAATAGCTCAAAATATTTTTGGTACCGCACTCGCAAAAGACCAAGACGTTCTGCAAAAGAATCGAAGTCTTGGCGGGCTTACGGATATTTCAGGTATGTTGTATCAAGAGCTAAGAAAGAAAGGATTAGCAGGCTATGATGGCTCAAGATACATAGAACAGGCATTACAGCGTTACTCGGACGGAAATGGGCAATCTACAATGCAAGCATTGGCGCCAAATGTTTATGCAGATACTCAAAAGAATACCTCAGCTGCGCTTTCAAGCAATTCTGATCCAAGTAAGACAGTTAAATACAGTTTTAATTTTAATGGACAGGATGTTTCCTTGATGGGGAATGCGAGTCAAGAAGGCACATTGAATGAACTGTTTAGACAGCTTGAAACACTTAAAAAGAGTGGTTAAAACATGAAATTAAAACGTATCTCAACTTCAGAAACCGTCACTTTGTCTGACGGTTTTTTATGGTCTGATGAATTTGACTGGAATCCTATTGAGCAAAAACAAGATCGCGCAGTAGACGGAGCTTTGATTATTCAGGAGGGTAAAATGAAATCGGGTCGTCCAGTTACTTTGATAGCTGATAAAAACATGGCATGGCTTAAACGACATATTGTTAGCAAGTTAAAAGACTGGTCAATTCTTCAAGAAAAATTTGAACTTCAATTTAACTATTTTCATGACAAGCGCACGTTTAACGTAGTTTTTAATCATCAAGATAAAGCAATAGAAGCAAATCCTGTGCTTGAGCATCCGACTGTTTCTGACGATGACGAATATAACGTGACACTAAGATTTTTGGAGATAAACGATGCCGATTGAAACTAAAGATTTAGTTTTATATGAATCTGAGCGCTTAAGTGATAATGATGACGGGGGTGGTAAATACAATGGGCAAGTCATCATTGATGGACAGAGTAACAACTTGTTTAATGATATTTCAGAATTAGATCGAAGCCTTGGCGATGTATCAATGCGAAAGATATTTCCTGCGGTAACAACTATTGATACTGATTTATTGATGGGATCAACCGTGTTTATATCTGAGAATCCTAAAGATCCTGCTGTTTCTGCACTTTTATTTAGCACTGGAAGTTATACGGATCAACGTAAATCTGCGCAAAATCGAGTTGAGTCATATTTATCAAAGGGCACTCAAATTGCAGGAACGCCACTAGATACACTTTGGCAGGGTATGAAACAGATTCAGGTCTGTATGTTTACCAGTGAAATAGAAAGTAATGTGGGTGATGCGATCGTATTGGTTTCAAATGGTGGGCTTATAAATAGCCATGAGCAATATGTTCGAATACTAAAAGTTGAAACCCGTATTTCAAAAATCGTTATTGATCAAAAAGAAATTGAATACAAGATTGCCACATATAGTATCAGTGATCCATTAGAAATTGACTTTGTAGGCTTATCAGCAAAAAGTTGGTACGCAGGAGAAAAGCCAACAACTATCATTCGTGAAACTTTGGTTGCAGATACAGGGAAATATTATTCATCAACTCAAGCTACTGAAGATGCTCAACTGGGCGAGTTTACAGTCAATGTAAAAGATGTTTTTACTCAGATTATCCCTAGCGCTCAAAGTGAAACAGCGATCATTGATGTAAATGCTGCAGGTGAAAAGACGACTTTAGTTCCAGGTAATGATGGTGTTGTATCGACAAGCTATCAAGTTGTTATTTCAACATCTCAAAATTTTTACTTAGGCTCAAGTGTCATGCCTTCTAGTCTCAGTTTCGCTTTGTTTAATCAACAAGTCAATGATAGTGGGGGATTGTTGAAAACAAATGCTGGCACTCAAGTGGGAACGATCGATTATCAAAAAGGATTGATTCAATGGACTACAGCTGCAGGTTCGGGGAATACGACTTTAAACATTGCATTTAAACCAGCTTCGACACCTTTACAAAATACCCAAAGCCAATCGATTCAAGTGACACAAAATAATCAAGGATCAAATTGGACGGGAGTTTTAATTCCTCCACCTGCACCGGGCAGTGTTTCTGTGTCATTCATGGTGAAAGGTAAGTTTTATGAACTTAAAGATGATGGTTCAGGCCAACTCAAAGCAGGTTCAACATCTATCGGCTCAGGTTCAATAAATTACGAAACTGGATCTTGGCTTTTGACAACAGGTGAATTAGCCGATGTTGGAAGCAACATTCTCGTTTTGTGGTGTACGCCAATCTCAACTTTTGTTCGTTCAAATCTAACTCTTGAAAGCCCTTCGTTCGAGTTACAGTTGGGAGAGGCTGTTGCAGCAAATAGTGTTGTCGTGAAGTGGAATGTCGGTGACATTGAGAAAACTGCTACAAGCAATGCTCAAGGAAAGTTTAATGGAGATGCAACAGGCTCAATAAACTATGCAACTGGGGTTGGTAAGTTTATACCAAAAATTTTACCCCAAAAAGGCACGGTTTTTACGATTAACTACAACACGGGTTTTCCATTAAATCAAAGCGCAATAATCACACCTACAGTTGAGCAAGAGTTAAGTTTTAATGTGGGAACGGGTAATGCACTTCAACCAGGTAGTATTGAATTAAAAATGGAATTACAAGATCAGCTTAACCAGAATTTAACTGAATTGGTCCTGACAGATTCTAAGGTTGACAACACCGTTGGTAACTTATACGACAAGTTAGGCAATATTCACGGAACAATTAATTACAGCTCAGGTGCTGTCGTGATAAAGCCATATTTAGAAGTTATGGTGTATCAAAAAAATTATACACCTCAAGTATTTGTGAGTAATTAATCATGAGTTTTTATTCACCGCAGACTGAATCAATAGCTTCTGAAAAGAAGAAATTAAGACCTTATTTCCCAACTAACATTAATATTAAATATCGTGATTCTCCCGATATAAGTCCGAATGTCAAACAGGTGACTGCGGATAAACTTAAAATTGACTTAACACCTCAGTTTAGCGAACTAGTACTGACTAATTCAGTGCGATTTAAGCTAGGAAGTGATGTTTATCTTGATCGTAATGGAATAATCTATAGAAATATCAATAACTCTACAAATACTGGCATTACTGCAGGTTCTGTGAATTATGGAACGGGTATGGTTGAGATTGATTCATGGGCACCTTTAACTGAAAGCACGGTTTCTCTACAGTCTTTAGCAACTACTACAGATGCAATTGAAATCAATCACATCAGCTTTAGAATTCCAGTTATCCCTGTTCGACCATCTTCAGTTACTGTGGTTTTGAGCACCGTTGAATTTGGTGCTTTAAATTTGCAGTTTGATGAGCAAGGAAAAGTTGAAACATCAAAAGCACACGGTTCTGTGAATTATGAAACTGGATTTGTAGATATATACTTTTATACAAAAACAGAAATTACTGAGACAAATAGGCTAGAAATTGAAGCAAAAGATTGGTATGACGTCCTTTTAGAATATGATGAGTCAAATAAAAAATATATCAACATACCCGTGTGGGTTGTTCCCAATACTGTTAAATATAATGCCATCTCCTATACTTACATTCCGCTTGATGCTTCGATTTTAGGATTGTCTGCAACACGCTTACCGCCGAATGGTCGTGTGCCTATTTTCCGCGTTGGTGATATTGGAATTGTCAGTGCAGCCAAATCTATAGTGATGCCTGATCATATTGCGGGCAAAACCTATATTTTAGATGACAAGCGTATTTCTTGGTGTGAACTTCAAGATAGTAAAGGCGTGAAGGTTCCTTTTGATATGTATGTGGTTAATTACGACTATGGTGAGGTCACTTTAAGCGGTGATTTCGCCCTAAACTCGCTAATACCACCTTTAAATATTAAATATCGCTATCAAGACATGGGGTTAATTAGAGATGTACAGATCAGTGGACAAGTAACTTTCACCAAGCCATTAACTCACAATTACAGCGCTGAAAATACAATCGTTGGTTCTGCATTGGTTATTGGTGACATGCAAGCACGTTATTCAAATATGTTTTCGCAGGGAACGTGGGGTAATGTGTGGGTAGAAGAGCCTACAGGTGCGCCGATTTCAGCTCGTTATAACGATGCGCTTTACCCTATTGCCATAACCAATAAGGGAGCTATACAAGAGCGTTGGGCATTGGTATTTACAGACAATACGAATTTCCGAATTATT
Source organism: Acinetobacter legionensis (assembly GCF_048552295.1). Lineage (NCBI taxonomy): Bacteria > Pseudomonadati > Pseudomonadota > Gammaproteobacteria > Moraxellales > Moraxellaceae > Acinetobacter > Acinetobacter legionensis. The sequence goes on along the minus strand of NZ_JBIMCW010000013.1, from coordinate 35,755 downwards.
GGGCAGTATTCAGGACAAATTGGCACAGCAAATATTAATACAGACTGTGAGCCAATCAATCCAATTACAGGTGTTCCATACTTCAAAATCAAAAAAGAAGGGTGGGGCTCAGGCTGGGTTAATAACAATGTGGTGTTTTTTGATACCCATGCTGCAATGTTTCCAGTTTGGGTGATACGTACAGTGAAGCAATCAGAACCTACTGAATTAACAGATCAGTTTCAGATCATGTTACGTGGTGATATTGATCGAGTGATCTAAGCATATTTTACAAAGACCGCAAAAGCGGTCTTTTTTATGGACTCAATATAATGGCAAATACAGATGTTAAATGGTTTAGTTTTGATAATACAAACGCCCCGCAATTAACAAATACTTGGGGCTGTTTAATTGATGTACTTGATGCCTGTCTTGTTACAGGGTTTGGAACGCAACTTGTTTCAAATTTGACAATTCTTGATGGTGTTGGGACCGCAACATTCGGCTCAAATCATAATTTTAAGCAATTTCAGGTTATCGAATTTAGCGGCTCATCAATTCCAGAGTTAAATAAAGAATTCAAAGTTCTTGGAATAACTAACAATAAAATTGAGTTTGTTGTTGATTTGCCAGATCAGTCAGTCACAGGAACAGTTTCAGCAAAATTAGCATCATTGGGTTGGACTAAAGCATTTGCTGGAACACAGAAGGGTGTATATCAAGCAAAAGACAAAACTGTAAATCCGTATTTCTTGCGTGTAGATAATAGTCGAGATCCAGTTTATACAGATTCTTATGCCAAGTTTGCAAAAGTTGGCATACTCGATTCATGTAGTGGGATAGATGATTTTAGCGGGAATCAAGCGCCATTCAACTCTGCAAATCCGACAAAAAACTGGGTTGGAACAGGAAGCGGATCAAGTGCAAGTGTTGGTTGGTTTAAATGGCATTATGCGCGTGGCACGAGTGCCTCTAGCTTTAGCACTGAATTGACCACACCCAGTGACGGCAATAGATCTTGGGTACTTGTAGGGGATAAGACATCATTCTTTATATTGCCTGCACTAACTCCGACATCAACTGCTAGTTTTAACAAAATACCATACGGATTCGCTCTATTTCGTAAAAAAGATATATGCATACCCGTACTTGTAGCTAACAATAATGGCGGTGGTGTATCTACAGGGCAACATCATGACAATCCATTGTTAAATTCAACATACGCAGGATTTGCGTTTCTAAAAAACATTAAAAACTCTATTTCCAACACAGTTCTAACTACTCAAATAGGAGGGTTTTCCACCTTTAGTGGTTATTCTGGAGCTGTAACGCAAGACACGCTTGATGGGGATGTTTTTATGGATATATTTGCTAAGGACGGTTCAGGATATTTATGTGGTGTTGTTGATTTAGCAAAGTCAGTTTTACATGACTCAAGTAATGATCAAGAAATAAAATTAGTAACTGACACTAACACACCTTATCTTTTTGTTAGAACTGCAACAAACGTAGTTGGAGGGGCTTCAGCAATCCTTAAAACTGCGCTTGCATTCAATCTAGGGGGTTATTAATGATAATTAATAGGGCAATTAGATATTGCACCTCTAAGGGTGGTGAATTATTAATTAAAGGGGTAGTGACAAAAAAAGGGGTGCCAATCATCTGTACTGTTAGAGCATATTCAAGAGATTATGGAGATATGCTAAGTCAATCAACCTCTAAAAATGATGGTTCATATATTCTTTTTGGATCAATTAATTCTGCAAATTATGTAGTAGCTATTGATCCTGAAGAGGAATTTAACTTAGCAGCAGAGGATAATATTCAATGAATTTTACATCGATTGAAGTTGGGTTAATTCAGCTTAAAGCCATTGCTGAATATTTAGATCAAGGTAGCGCATTTGCAACCTTTGTTTTTTATAGTGATGCAAAACCAGTGAACGTTTCAATAGCTGCTGATGAAAGTAAAAGGCTTGTTACTCTGTCACTTCCAAAGCCATGCTTTAAAAAGATAAATGCAGATAGCATAGAGTTAAATCAGACCGATGCGGCACTTGTGGTAAAAAATGGAACAGCAATATGGGCTAGACTTTATAACGGTGCTGGTGTTGCAGTTACGGACTTTTCAGTGGGAGCAGATATAACGATAGCGGAACCGAATTTAATTGAGGGATCAACACTGATGTTAAATTCTATAGTTTTAAAGCCAATGCCATTACCTGCATAAAGAGGTGGACATGTGTCTAAGTACCAACCGCCAAGAAAAACCAATGTCGCACTGGGTTTCTCAAAGCAAAAGACTGGGACAAATAATTTAAACTTTGGAGAAAATGAACTTAAAAAGGCTGAATTAAATGCAGTTATTAATAATTCGTTTTCATCAATTTTATTCACCCATGTAGATACTTTTAATCAATTAAAATCTGTTTTAAGAACCAGCTTAGATGCTGAAATATTGGCTCAAAATGGTCAGTTCGCTCAACTGAATTCATTAATTTTTACTTCATTTTCTTCGAATGTTGAAGCTGTAAAAATAAGTCAGTTTTGCAGTATAAATTCAGAAATCAATACTCATTTTAATGCAAATGTTTCAGCTCGCTTTGATATTAATTTTAATGTTGGTGTCTTTAGAGAGCTTAAAACCGATTATTTTGCTGCTTCAGCGATCTTACTTAATGAAAAGGTTAGGTTCTCAAAACCAGTATTAAAGGCATTAAGTTCAGCATTTTCTTATGATTCAAGTATTGAGATAAGTTCTTCAAGAAATTTTAATTTTGAGCGTGGTATTTCGATAAATACTGCACTTAAGACCAAATTTAACGAAACCTATAAAATACTTAATTCATTAAATACAGCTTGGGATGAAACAGAAAAAAGACATCACAATCTTAGTTTTTTCCAAGAACAAGCTATTAGTTTAAAAGTAAATATTGATGAGCAATGGGTAGATCTTGTTAGAAAGCGTAAAAATCTAACATTCTCTCATGAGGTTGCACAAAAAATTGCTTCTGTATATCGCTTTCATTGGGATGATGGCTTAGAGATTATTTCTCAATACGCATTGAATTGGGAGATTGCAAGTTCTATTTACTATCGAAAATCTAAAATTGATCCTTGGCCAAAACCTGAAAATCCTGATACGAAGAGCAAAAAGTTTAATCTAAACTTTTGTTGCAAAAGATCAAATGTGAGGCGAAGCAATCTACTACTCAATTTTGATGTTGATCATTGCAAACTCAAACCTTCACTTCCTCAAGTTGAAAATAAAAAATGGTGGTACATCGTGAACAATATATCTGTATTCAATCTTCGAACTGGGGAAGAAATCAAAGTTATTAGTGGCAGTTATAGTACTGATCGAAGCCAATGGTGTTGGTCCTATAGCTTGTCCGTTCCTCAAACTGAAATCTCGAAAATTGAAAAATTTGATATCTTAGAGATTAAGGTCAATGGTTCGGTGCATCACATGATGTATGAGGAATATTCTCGCAGTCGCCAATTTCCAACGATTACATTTACCTTGACTGGTCGAAGTCAGACCGCATTGCTTGAATCAAAATATTCACCTGTTCGATCTTATCTACAAGAAAATGAGCGATCTTCAGTTCAACTTGTTCAAGCGGAATTAGATCGAGTAAACAGTGATGCTGTTTTAGATTGGCAGCTTATTGATGATCTTGGTTGGATTGTTGAAACTGAGAGTCTGAGTTATACAAATCTTTCTCCAATAGATGCGATTAAGCTTATTGCTGAAGCTGGGGGAGGATTTATTTATAGCGAAAAGAAAGACAATAGACTTTCAATTCGCCCACTATATAAAAAAGCATTTTGGGAGAAACTTAAGACATTAGATTACGATCGCTTGTTGCCCGAAAGTTTGGTTTTAAAACATTCTGACAGTTATGAGGAGTTGCTCAATTTCAATGCAATTACTTTAACCAATCCAAGAAATGGAAATGTTGGGCAAGTTAAAAGACGAGATTCGGCAGGAGACGTCTTGTTGGAGCCTGTTAGTAATCCGCTTTTTAACACTGTCAGTATGGGCGGTTTTGGAAAAGCTAAATTAGCGAAGTCAGCTCAAGTTCAAAGTCATGATTTTGAATTACCAATGGTTGAAGAAATAGGTGAATGTGTACCAGGTGAAGTTATTGTATTTAACGGTGAATGGTGGGGGATTGTTGACTCAGTAAGTGTTTCTTTTACTTATTCAACAGTCACCCAAACCATTAATGTTGAAAGGACGTTGAATGAGTAATATTTACACAAGATTTTTAGCATTATTGCCACAAAATCCCGAATTTGTAGGTGTGATTACCTCAGCAAATCATCCAAATTACAAAGTCTTGGTTTCGGATAATTCAGGCTTAGTTATGTGCACCAGTTCAGTTGAATACAAAACTGGTGACCGAGTATTTATCTCAAATAATGAAATCAAAAGATCTGCACCAGAGGGCACTGTGGTTCAGATAGAAGTATGAAATTAACCAAATACAGGCACCTAACTGGGTGCTTTTTTATTGCCAAAAATCAGGGGAACACTGTGAACGATCCAATTTCTATCAAAGGCTTACCATGGCTTTTTAAAATTATGGCTGCGGTAATTGGGGCTATTTTTGCACTGACATTATCAGGGGATATCGACACACAAGGGCGTATCAAAATCACCATGGGCGTCATTATGAAGTTCACTTTTAGTGTGGCCATTAGCTTATATGGTGGATCTGCATTTATTGAATATTACGACTTAACCCACTACACACACATGGCACAGGGATTTGTCATGTTGATTTTTGCCATTTTTGGAATGCTTTGTATTGGTATTGCTTACCAGTCAGTGCAGCTACTTAAAGGCAAATCTTTTAATGAAATTATCTCGGAAGTTAAAGAGGCATTTGGAGCAATATTTAAATGAATTTTGAAAAAGCATTTGAGCGTTTAATTGGTCATGAAGGTGGTTATTCTACAGATCAAAATGATCCTGGTAATTGGACGGGTGGAAAAGTTGGAAAGGGGATTTTTAAAGGCACTAAATATGGTATTGCTGCCAATACATACCCAAATTTAGACATTAAGAATTTAACATTAACACAAGCAAAAGAAATTTATCGAAATGATTGGTGGGATAAATTAGGGGCTGATCAATTACACCCAGCGATTGTTTTTCAATTGTGGGACTTTGCTGTAAATGCTGGGAAAAGTCGAGCAATTAAAGAGCTACAACAAGCTGTTGGTGTTTCCGATGATGGAATTATTGGACCTAAAACAATTGCTGCAGTAAAAGCCAAAGATGTGAATGACGTGTTATTGCTGTTGGCTTCTGAGCGTTTAAGTTTTTATACATCCTTAAAAACTTGGGTAACCTACGGCAAAGGGTGGACTAACCGAGTCGCCGAGAATCTAAAATATGCAGCTCAAGATAATTAGTTTATTGATCTGTTTGTTAATCTCAAGTTGTACAGCCCAAACGATAAATACAAATGTTAGTGTGGGTATTTGCGTAAAAGCCCTTTAAAGGGCTTTTTACAACGTTACTATAATTAAATTTTATGGTGATTCATCAGAATTGACTTTCGCATGGGATACCATCACCATCACCATCCATTTTTGTTCCTGGGCAATTATTAATAAAAAATACTGCCTCATCATATGATTTCATTTCACTACAGTGTACGCGGCCATCACAATAATATTGTTGAACTGAATTAGTTGTAGTAGATGAGGTTCTTTCAATAAGTTCAACGGGTTGTCTTTTTAAGGTCTCTCTTTTATATATTCCAGATAAAAAGGGTATTAAAACAGCTAGAAATACGGAAAATATAAATACACCAATAAAAATTTCAAGTAAATTGAAACTCTTTTTTTGTGGTTTTCTCTTATTATATTGTGAGCTAGTTTGACGTTTACTAAAGTTTGGACTTTGTTTATCTTCGATCTTAAAATCTAAACGTATAATATTGTCTGCTTTTACTCTTCCATTTTCACTAACAATACGAAATTTTATCCTTTCTCCGATTCTTGGCGGGAATTGCTTGTTTGGAAAATCACTGATATGAAAAAATAAATCTTTCTCATGATCTTCAAGTTGGATGAAACCGTAACCTTTATTTTCATTATAGGTCGTAATTTTTCCTTCTTTAAACATATGATTCTGCAACATTGATTTTTAAGTAGATATTGGGAACAAAGATATCATTTTTAAATGATAAATTGAATGTTTGAATTTTTTAACAAATATTATAAATTTATTTAAGTAGGCACTTACTGATTCAACACTTTTATCTACCATAATTATTCCTTGTCCCAAACTCCTGTTAAGATTTGAAAAATACCAGCCTTGAATACACCAATACCAACATTGGCATACTGAAAAAGTGCATCACTGAATATCGAACAGTGGCAAAAGCAGCAGATGGACACACAGCTGATGCAGGAAGATTGAGAGATGCGTGGATGAGGTAAAACTATTTACTGCTGAATGCTATTTTCGGATAAATACCATCCTCTAAATCCAATAAAAGCAGCAATACTACAGATTATAAAAGATAAAGCTGTGATAACAATCCAAATGTACTTTAGCTGCTGATAAAGTTTAGCCTTATATCCAATTTCTAAAAGCTCAATTGATGCTTTATCCATCATTGCGGTCATTTCGGTTGCTTTCTGGGATTCTGATAACATTAATTTTTTATCATCTTCAGATATAGAGGTTTTGGCTTTTATTGAATTATTATAAATTTCATTACTGTGATTAACATGATCTGCAAACTTCTTATAATCGCGCTGAAATTCACTTGCTTTAACAAAAGCAGAAATATATGAAAGTTCAGCTTTTTCATAATTCTTTAGACATAAATCCATTAGAAGAACCATGGAGATGATACTGCCAATTGCTAAAAACTTATTTAAAGAATCTGTTGGTATTGTGAGCAAGTATTCACCACTTAAGGAGTTGGTTTAGAAATTTCTTATATAATCTTAATTTAAATTCTCTTAGTCAAGAATTTATCACTTAAGAGGTTCTAAGCCATAGATTTTTTGCTAGATGGGCTACTTAAAGAATTGTAAATCCCTTGCTCCAAACTCCTTAAACTGGAATCAGGGCAGGGTAAAGAAATCACACTTTGGATCATTGATACAGTTGCTAAATACGATGAGTGTAGCGCTTTGAATGATGTGAAAGTCGATGCAATGAGTTGATTAACTACGCAAAGATGTAGGTTTTTAACTCCTGAAGAACATCACTGTTTAAATTTTCTGATTTACTTATTGTGTTCATCAAATGAATAAAAACTGTTTGATCCACTCCAAGGTCCCGAAATCTAATGTTTTGAAAATTTTCAAGATAACTGGAATATTCTAAAATATCTCGTTGGAGTTTTGAACCTTCAATCAAATTGATAAACTCACTTATGGCACCTTTATTATTATTGTGTAATTCTTCAAGTTTTTTTACATCTGAAAGAAATGTATGAATATATGCGATCCTCTCAGAGTCATAAATTTCATAAATTTTATTCAAATTGAATTTCATTGAGTGAATAATATTTCTTTCATTATGAATTTTATTGAATGCAAGTTTTGCCTCGTTTGATACGATAGATTTATTATGCTGCTTCTTCCATCCATAAAATATAGTTAATGCAATTAAACCACTGAAAATTGCACCAACACCACCAAGAATAGAACCAAAGGCAGAAATATTGTTGGGATCTGCATTTTTAAAAATTGATAAAGTAGCATATATAAGCATACTTATAGAGTAAAGAACTACAGCCATTAAGGCTAAAAAATATGGTGATGTTATTTTCATAATATTCTGGAATTGATGAAGTTTTTTGAATAATGCAAAATTAATCACTCACAGTCAACAACCCATCCCAACTAAAATCACTTAACTTTAATCATCCCATTCTTCGTAAAATAATTCTTAGACAACATATCTCGACTCATAGACCACTTACGATCTTTAAAGTAACACGGACCTACAGAGATCTTAGCTTTGCCAAATTTACTTTGAATATCTTCATAAGTCTGCATCAAACTTTCATTTTGTATTCGTTGTTCATGATCTGAAAGCAGATCGGGAATATGGTTTGTTTTCTGAATTAACTCTGAATAAAACACACCGCATTTCTTATATTTGACGTCTGGTTTATAAATTCTTTCCAGTAGTAAGTAAGCAACCTCAACAAGATCAAGAACGCAATCGGTGGGTTCTGCAAACTTATAAGTTTGAGCTTTGCTGTAATACGGCACGGATGCATCAAATGGATTTGATTGAACAAAAGCAGTAATAACACCACATAGTAGTTTTTCTTTTCTCAAACGCCCAACTGCATCTTGTACATACTTCGACATTGCTTCTTTTAAGTCTTGTAGCTCTGTGATTTTCACACCAAAAGAACGACTGGCCACAATTTGTTGTTTAGGCTTTGGCTGATCATTGATTGGCATACATGAGATGCCTTGAAGCTCAAGTACAGTTCTTTGCATGCAGACAGTGAACATTTTCCCCATTATGGGTGGATTAGCTTTCGATAGATCTAAAACAGTTTTAATCCCCATTTCATTAAGTTTCTTGTTCTGCTTTCTCCCTACACCCCATACTTCGCCCACCTCAACCAGCGACCAAAAATAATCACGATATTTGGGATCCATAGTTGCCAAGTCACACACCCCATTAAATCTTTTTCCTTTCTTAGCCATATGGTTACCGATTTTAGCCTCCGTTTTACTGCGACCGATTCCAATGGAGACTGGCAATCCGATCCATTCTTGGATGCGTGATCGCATTCCTTGACAATACTCGACAAGATCATAGTTATTCTTAAAGCTTGTCAAATCTAGAAAGCATTCATCTATGCTGTAAATCTCTTGTTCATGTGGTGCGACATAACCTGCAAGTATCGAATGAAATCTACGTGACATTTCAGCGTAAATTGCATAATTGCTTGAAAGAACCTGTACATGATTTTTCTGAACTACATCTTTGATCTGAAAGAGAGGAACACCCATCTTGATGCCCATTGCTTTAGCTTCATTTGATCTAGCAACAGCGCAACCATCATTGTTTGATAGTACGATGACAGGGACATTGTTTAACTTGGGGTTAAAGAAACGCTCACACGAGACATAGCAATTATTGATATCAATAAGAGCAAATATCTTTTCTTCATGTTTCATTTGAAGTTCTTAATAACTTTTGTGACAACACCCCAAATTACTAATTCTTGCTCATTGCGGGGGAGAATTGGTTTGTATTCGATGTTTTCAGGTTTGAGCCAAACAGCTGGTAAATTTCTAAGATCATTTTCATTATGAAAAATATCAAACAATTCTTGATGAGACATTCTTTGTGTAATCATCATTCTTTTTACTGTGAAATCATTGTCAATGAATGCGATAACGATGTCTTGGTGCTGTGAGCGTATGCTTCTATCAACGATCAAATAGTCATTTATATCTATGCCTACGTCTTTCATTGAAAGCGATTCAACTTGAACAATGAATGTCGCTTCTTTATTTGAAATAAGAAGGTCATTCATGTCGACAGTTTTATCTATATAGTCTTCTGCCGGGGAGGGGAAACCTGCAGCAATTTTGTTTAAAACAAGTGGGATAGAATACTTCGTGATTGCCTGAAATGACGATATTCTTGATATGTCAGATAAACATCTCTCTTTAGATGAATATGATTTAATATCAATAACTTTAGAGTTTTTCAAGTGATCTAGATTTGCATCTTTAAGCTTTTGAAGTTTAGCTTTTGAGAAGCTTGAATTTAATTTAATATTCATAAAAAATACCACTTGAATAAGTTACGTATTCAAGATTTTAAATGTAATAGTTTTTAAATTCAAATTTAAAACATGTGGATAAACAGTCTTAATTTAAAAAAGGTCATTTTGTTTGGCTACTTCTGATGAGTGGTCACGCGGGAAAGTGACAAACTCATCACGCATTTCAAAGAAATATTCATGTGCATTTTCTTTATCAACATTCAGCCAGTCTTTCCGATATTCTTCAGGTATGACTATGATCGATCTTTTCTCATCATTTGGTGCATGAAATTGCTTCATAAAAGGGTGGTTATCAGAATTAATCGTAAGCATTGAAAACGATCTGACTTTAGAGTCTTTAATTACTGCATCATCATAAATCGCGGCTACAGTGAAAGGCTGGCCATCTTTACGTTTTATTGTGTACCAATGAGATTTACCGTCTATGTATTTCGGCTCATAGAATTCTTGAACAGGGACGAGACAAAATTTGCTGTACTTCCATGCGTGTCTAAAACTAGGTTTCTCTGCAACAGTTTCTGTTCGAGCATTGTAAGTATAATTACTAAACTTAAAATCCTTCGCCCAAGTGGGTAAAAGTCCAAATTTGCCATAATCTAAGTCATAGCCTTTCATAATAATGGGGGCATGATAACCAGGATAAATGTGTGATTTTAGATCAAGCTCTAACTGATCAACTTCGACATCAAGTAAGGCGAGGGCATCTCTGGTGGGAATTTCATAGTTTGAGCACATGAGCATAATCCTTTAAATTTATTATATAAAGTGATGTCAATTTCTTTCAATATTTAATAACTCAAAATAATCTTTGATTTTTTCATTGTCAGACTCGAAAAAAGCAATATTAATTCCTTCTTTATTCTTTACACTTTTATATCTAATACCTTTAACTTTTGGATTGAATCTATACCTAAAGAATTCTGAAACTACTTGTGTAGGAATGTACTCAATGTGGTCTTTTATATTTGGACCAACTGGTTTTGACATATCAGAAACTAAATCGTATAAGAAAATTAATTTTTGTCTACTGCTGAATTCATTTACATCAAAGATACTGGGAATTTTAGGCAAATTACTAAAATCTATAACTTCAATATCTTTTTTTAATTTGAAAGTTGCATAACTCCAATATTCTTGATCCTTAATAACTTCCAATTTAGCTGTAAGAGCTGAATCCGCAATATAAAAATATGGTATTCCACCTGGATTCATTCTCCCAGCGCTTGCAATTTTTTGAGGAGCAACACCCATATGGTTGAATTCAGAAAAGGATTCATCTTTAAGTTGACTTCTAACCCTATAAAATAATGATTTTTTTCTTATTTTTTTTACCAAATTAAATTCAATACATAAATCTTCTAAAGCATTCAGCATTTGGCTAACTGGTATGATTTGTTCATCATTAATTTCATCAATAGGCTCATTTAAAAATAAATACCGTGTTTTATATAAAACCTGATCCTTGAAAGAGTCCCAACTATACATAAGCACTTCACTTTCTGGTAACTCGAGCCAACTGTTATTTGTATGTGGAACTAAATGATGAAATGGATCTGCACTATTTTCTAAATCATAAGAAAATTCTTCACACCATCCAGGATTAAATTTAAATATAATATCCTCAATATAATCAGCTTCAAATAACCATTCACCTTCAGAATATGGTAAATGAACTTCTTGAGCATCACCATAATATTTATAAATTACATCATAAATAGCATGCATAACAATATTATATGAAGCGGCTTTAAGTGATCTAAATTTTTTATTACAGTATGAACACCTATTAGAGATCGCGTTATTTAAAACGATTGTTTCTAAAAATGGATCCTTCACACATTCAACACAAATTGTTTTATCAAGTTCAGAAAGATTACTCTTTTCATATTGCTCAATTGCTTTGTCTGAAAAATAACCCATATTAATTACTCCAACTATCCACAATATTCGCCCAATCTTGCAACATACTTCTTCTTTCCTCTAAATATCTTGCATGATTATATGAAGCTCTGGTTTTATTATCGTCAGCATGCGCTAACTGCTTTTCAATCCAATCCTCATCATATCCTTTTTCATTCAATAGAGTTGATGCTGTTGCTCTAAAGTCATGCGCCGTCACTTCACCAAGCCCTATATATTCAAGCATTCTATTTAATGTTGTTGAGGCAATCATCCCAGTTTTATAGACTGAAGAGAAAACATATTCTTGGTTGCCAGTTACGACATACTGATCTTTCAAAATATTAAAAATTTGATCAGACATTGGAACAATGTGAATTCTATTTTTCTTAGTTGTGCGAGTTTGCCCGGTACGTTTTGAAGCAATTGGGAATGTAATAGTTCTTGCTTCAAAGTCCACAAAATCCCACTGCATGCGCCGTATTTCAATTGTTCTTAACATAGAGTACAACATCGTCAGCCCTGCATTTTTTACGGTTGTAGATCCTCTATAGCTCGCTAACTTACTTCTTAAATTTTTAGCTTCTTCTTTCGTCAAAGGACGGGCATGTTCTACATCTGGTCGTTGAACTGCACCTACAACTGCAAGGGTAGGGTCGTACTCTGCGCGTAAACTAGTAATTGCATAACGCATAACAGCGCCTATAAATTTCCGATTTTGGATTGCAGTAACTTCACCTGAACCGAAGTTTTTTTGTTTTTTAATACGCTTAATCGTATTTTTCATGATTGTCAGAATATCAGCAGATGAAACTTCTTTAATGTCTTTGTGACCAATTACGTTGTAGACATCTTTCTTCATAGAGGTGTCAAATTGATTTACATATCGTTCAGATTTTGATTTTAGATATTCATTTTTATATTCTTCAGCAATTTCTTTAAAAGTATGCGATGCAGCTACAACTTGGTTATTAGCCTTTTTTTCTTCAGCTGGATTTTTACCATTTCCTAATAGTGCTTTAGCTTCATCTCTTTTTTTTCTAGCTTCTGCAAGTTGAACCATTGGATATTCACCAACACCAACCATTGTAGTCTTTTTATGCCATTGATAACGATAACGCCAATACTTTCGGCCATTTGGACGAACTTCGATATAAAGACCTAATGAATCTATAACTCTATAAATTTTGTCAGTTGGTTTTAGTGACTTTATTTTTGTATCGCTTAACATTGAGTACACTTTGGGAAAAAATTAGGTGTACTCAATAATGTACTCAATGTGATCTGTTTTGTATAGTTTTAAAAGGTTTTTTATAATTTGCTATCATATTGATTTTTATTATTTTGAATATTTTAAAGTTTGTTATAGTTTGCTGTGATTTTGCCAATGTCAATTTTCGATCATTAGAAGCATATTGATATTAACCTATAGAAATTTATCAATTTATTTTGTTTGATGAATTTGGATACCCATTAGGTTACCCATTTTGAAAAAAGTACCTAGTTACAGCACAAAATAAAAAAAGCCTGCTAGGTGCAGGCTATGATATCAGATTCTTGTTTAAATTCTTCCACTTTTTACTTTGCATAGGAGTCATATCCGAACACATCTTTTCCGAAATTCGATTGGGTTGTTTGATATTTACTTGCTTAATTTCAGAGTAGAACTTTTTGCGACCATATCCAAGTAATCAATAAAAACCTTTTCTCGGACACAACGATCAATTTCCATTAACCTTCCTTCTTTACCATCCAGATATTCAGTCCATATACATTGTTTAGTTTGATTTACACCACTTCTCCCAAACTATTAACCACTTCACTTGGCAAATCATTCGATTCAGCTGGCTGATCACTGATTACATAAAGAGATATACAAAAGTGGCAGAACGAAACGAGCTGATACAGAGCGAATTGATAAAGAAAAATTAGATGAAGCATGGCTCTTAGATTGAGGGCTACTTAGTTTTAGAAAGAAGCGCTAAGCACAATGAAATAAAAATCATGCCAATCCAACCAATGGGTGCCAATTTTTCCCCAACTAAAACAATAGCTAATATGGCAGCAACTAATGGCTCAAATAACGTTAAGGTAATCGCTTTACTTGCTGGGACAGTTTTTAATCCATATCCGAATAAGACATAACCTAAAAACATTGGAATGAGCATCATATAGCCAACCACATAAATATTTATATTTTCCTCAAACAAATTTGCACCAGTAAAAAATAATGTTGGCAGTAAAAATAGAGATCCAATACCAAATATTAGGCCCATAGAGGCTTTTGAATCTATACCTCTATCTATCAGTTTTTTGGCAATCCAAGAATATAACGCATAGGTAAGTCCTGCCAGAGCTCCTAAAAATATTCCTAGAATTTGTCTATCATTTGTAATCTGTTTTGACGAAATCGATGAATGACTTTCTCCAATTGATAATAAAATTACACCACTAATACCCAACACAAAACAAATAAACCACTTAATAGAAAGCTTTTTATGATCAAAAAATCTTTCTAAAAGAGCTGTAAATAGTGGTGCTGTGCCAATCGAAACGACTGTCCCGACTGTAATTCCCGCTAGATGCATTGAAGAATAAAATGCTAATGGGTAAATGAAAACAGAAATGACACCTATGGAAAGAATGATTAAATTAGAATTTATCTGAGTTATGTTATTTTTAATGTTCTTTCGAGCTAAAATTGCCTGTAAAAGGCCACCACCGCCCATTGCTGCTGCACCAATAGCAAGAGGACTAAGATTTGGGGCAAAAGTAGCTATTGTACCTGTAGTTCCCCAAAGAAATGCCGCTAAAAGAACTGCAATAAAACCATAACTAGAAGAATTCGAAATTGAATGATTCATTGAATGGCCTCTTGTTCTAGAATGCTAATTACAATTTTTTTGGCTGCTTTAATTTTTTGACTAGAACCTTCCAAACCAGCTCTCGCAATTGAACCCTCTAAAATAAAAGAAAACATTAATGCTATTTCATGAGCTTTTTCGTGATTTGAAATAAGCAGTGAGAGTTGATTTAAAATAATATTTTCAATTTCATCTTTATGTGATTTTATTGCCTTTCTTTCAACACTATTAGCAGGAAATTCAGCAGCTGCATTCAGTAATCCACATCCTCTAAATCCTTTTTCATAAGCAAACTCAGCATGATCTTGATATGCATCGAAAACAGCTAAAATACTTTCGAGGGGAGATTTAACTTGAGCATTCCTTTTCTGATACAGATCCAGCCATTCTTGATGCCTAAATTCAACGTATGAAGAGATTAGAGCGGATTTAGTTGGGAAGTTGTTATACAGTGACATTTTCGCAACACCAGCCCTATCAGTAATTGTATTTATTCCTGTGTTAGCAATTCCATCGTTATAAAACAATGTAGCTGCAGCTTCTAAGATTTTTTCTTTAGCAGATTTAGTTTTCATATTAAAAAATTAGGTAGACCGATATACCTAATATAAACTTGTCGCAATTAATTTCAACATTTTTATTTTGGGAATATGACCTAGGGAGCAGAGCGAAGCGGTTTTTAAGGCAGGCTTGCTCTAAACTCTTAAAATTAGAATTAGGGTAGGGTAACGAAATCACGCTATGGCTCATTGATACTGTTTGAACATACAATGAGTGTAGTACTTTGAATGATGAGCAGAATAAAGCCTTAAGTCGATGTTTTTTTAATTGATTTTTAAATTTTATAGATCATACTATATAATTAGTAATTACAATTAAAATACTATTGAAACAAGAATCAAATAATAAATATAAGTTTATCCATTAAGATTGAATATGAGATTAATTTTTCCATCAATAGGATAAAAGTATGAGCCATAGTAAGCAACTCACCATATTTGATGTCTTAAAATTTAGTCATGAAAAACAAAGAGAGTTATCTGATAAGTTAATTGAAACCACTGGTAACTCAGAAGAAAGAAAACATTATTTTTCATTATTAAAAAATGAATTATTTGCACATGCTGTGGCTGAAGACAGGTATTTTTACATACCTCTTATGATGACAGATGCAGGTTTAAATATAACAAGGCATGCTTTGTCTGAGCATCATGAAATAGATGAGCTACTTGAACAACTGACTGAAAATGAATTCAATAACCCCAGTTGGTTACGTATAGCAAAACAGCTACGTAAGCTGGTACATCATCATTTAGATGAAGAAGAGCATAAATTTTTCCAGCAATCTGGCAAAATTTTAAAAGATGATGATAAAGTAAGCTTAGCGAAAAAGTATCAACATGAATACGATAAATATATTGATAAAGACAAAATGAGTTTAGTAAACCAATGATTTGAACGTATTAAATTTAGATAGGGCAGATTTGAAAATGAAAAATCAAATTAATTGGTTTAGCTCTTTTCTCAGTTGCTTCGGTTCACGGGTACATAGGCAGTTTAGAAATAGATTTAATAAACTTTAATCGTCCAATTTTTAGTAAATTAATTTCTTAGACAGCTTATCTCGGCTCATAGATCACTTTCGATCTTTGAAATCACTTGGATTTACATAAATTTTTGATTTACAACTTATGAACATGTACCTGATCTTGAAAGATTGAGTAAAGCATGATCCTTTAAGTGAGGGACGTTTCATTTAACACTGATTATGTTGAAGTAAAAGCAAGTAAAGGATTAGTTTTTTCAAAAATGCTTTGCCTTGGCATTATTTGGGAGAAATAACCCTCAAATACTAGTTGAATTCTTTCCCTAAATTCATAAATTAATGCTAGTTCCAAACTCCTTATTTTAAAGGAGTCATTCTTATCTAAATGAGAGCTTAGGGAAAGCATAATAAAGCTATAAATCCTAAAAACTTCCCAATCTAATTTTTCAGATGAATTTTTTTTAAGATTATAAATCCCCCATTCTAAAAGCCAATATTCCTCCATATCCCATATTTTTTCTTCATGCAACATTCCTATAAATGATAATTTATCATAAAAGTCATTATTAGGAAAATTGCGCAGTATAATTATTTTTACATTCATAATTTATGTTCTTTAAACTTTTTCTAAAATTAATATAATATGATTTATGCGAATCTATAAAATAATGATGTGTTTTGTTAAAAAATAAAGACTTTAACTTGATAAGCTAAACACACTTATCAGGAGTTTACCATAAGCAAAACAAAAGTTTTATACAGCGGAGTTTAAGCTGAAACCATAAAATTAATCGAAAAAATGAGGGCAATGCTTCAGGAATAGCAAAACAGCTTGGTATATTCATGCAAACTCTTTCAAATTGGTACAATAAAGCCAAATATGTAACACTGGTTGCCGCATATCAGTACTGGGAATGTGTCACCTCTCAATTATACAAGATTAAATGAATCCAAACAGATTTAATGTTTCATAAGTGCAGTGAACAATTTCATTGAGTGTTTTTTTGTCTATTTTTCTTTTCTTAAGCTTTTTTGATTCAGTCATCTATGTAGTATTTTATTAAATTCTTATGGGAAATGACGAATGTTAAATTATCTTAAGAGCTTTAATACTATTAATACCTATTTGATTCTCTCTTCTATTTTATTGGTCATCGTGTTAGGTTTAGATTATTTCTGATCAGTTCTCTCGATTGGTCGAATCATTATTTATCAGCAATTATAGTTTCGCATTTACAGAGACTCTGAATTAATTTTAGGGAATTATTTTGTTACGTTATAACGTATTTGTTTTTGATTTCTACCTATGAAATTCAGCTATAGTATATATGTGTATGACTCACACACTTCATGCTTTATCTCCGAGAACCCACTGAAAGGTGGGTTTTTTATATCAGCCTATGACAATTCATAAATGTTAAATTGTTGTTGAAGATTAGGAAAGATGAACAGTTAGTGCTTGAAAATTCGGTCAACTTATAGAAAAAAGCCCACGTGATGGCTATTTTTCGCATTCAATCTTAATTAATGTAAAGACGCATAAATTTTAGCTTTCAGGACGTATAGGGTAAGGTTGATACGCTGACAAGTTAAAAAGAAAATAGTTTTAAAGGGTGATTAGACATCTTTTTACTACTAAATTTTAAAGGTGCTCGTTATAATTAGTATATGAAAATCGATAAAGTTCAATATATAAGATTTACTGATTAGCTATATACTTTTTTATAACTATGCTTAAAACCTATTTCTTAAATTTGATTAAGTTTATTTTACTCATTTTAATACTTAAAAATTTGAAAACTCTCTGTTTGTCATATATTGTTAAATTATAGAAAATTTTTAATTGATTGAAGAAGATTTAATTGATATTTTCTAAAGTTGAAATATTCAAACATATTATTTTCAATTATTTATTAAAAATAAGGTAAGAGCAAAATTATAAAAAGGTAAATAAGTGAAAATATAACAGGTGCTTTAATGTTGTTATTTGTATCTAATCAAATTCATGCAGCCATAACTGCATCGTCACATTCAAATCTTAACAGTATTTATAAATCTAGTATTTACACGCTTCCAATCCGACTAACACTGATTATATTTCTGATCAATCTGATATTAAAAATAATAATAATCATGATTATATTGAAAATCTAGCAATTCAAGCAATTACAACGACTGAAGCCCTAACGAGTCTAGGCTTTATTCACCCGTTAAATAGTGTGAGATATGTTGGTGCTGCTGAATGCATTGATATTCATTTAACTGCTCTTTTTGGAAATGGGGTAGCTTAAGAAATAAGGTTAACTTATTAAAACACAATTTATGCATGAGTCCGATATTAATATACAAATGTAATTAATATTTTTAAATAAAATTTTAAGTTTTATTAAAAATGATCGGAATTTTTTCTAACCCGTGACGTCAATTTTTTAGCTATTTTTAAATTAAGTTGTTGAAATTTAATACTATATATTATCTTGACTGCTTGAGTTTCGTGATTACTGCAAATGTTTTTAATAACTATTCTTGTAATTTATACGCTTAATAGTATATTAAATTTGTAGATATTTTTTACCGCATCTATAGTGTTTTATATTTTATTTTTTAATAAAAATGATAAACTGTTCACACTTTATATGAGGCCGTGAGGGCTAAATGAAAGAAGAAGTAAAAATCGCTATATTCGGTTTAAGTTTAAATGTGCTTGATGCAATTAAGCAAAAGATACGATCTATGTATGATGACTCACTTCAAGTAAGTTGGGCGAATATTGCTGATCCTCATTTAGATATTCTTCTTGTGAATGATATGTTTTTTAGTTCGCCAACAATTCAGAATTTGATTGGTGTTAAGAAAGTCCCATACTTGCGTCTGATTAATAAGAACGAAAAATCAGGGCAAATCGAAGGAGATAAACTATATCTACCTTTTTCAGCTTCAGATGACATTCGAAAATGGTTTAAAGACCGTAATTTACACGTACCTGTCAGTGAAAAAACCGTCAAAATTGTCAATCAAATTTCAAAAAAAGCTGATTTAAACAAGGTGGTAGCTGAGCTTTCTAATGAACGGAATGGTAACGTTCAAGTATTCGACTCAAAAGGCAACATCGCATTAGTCAATATTCGTACACAACAAGTTTGGGTAGACGCGCTACGAAAAGTTCAAGGGACGGATGTTTCTTTAAATTTTACTTATGCCACTATGCAAATGGCGCAGTCTGTCAGTATTTTCCAAGGGGTAGAGCTAAAATCATGGTTATGGAATTTATTGTGGTATTCAGATGATGTAAATATTCAAATCAGTTCTAGTGATTATTATAAACTCGTAGATTGGCCACAACCGAATCATCAAAATGAACGCCAAATGGTTTTTAAAATTGCAGCGTGTTTTGAATTGGGGGCAAGTATTGCTCAGGTGGCTCAGAAAACAGGCTATAGCAAAGCGCAATTAGCTAAATTTGTTTCAATTGGCATAATGACCAATGCGTTGAAAAAAATAGCAGTGGAAGATGCAAAATTACTTACTGAAGAAAAACCATCTTCAGGCATTTTAGGTGGCTTTTTTGGTAAGTTAAGAAAAAAATTAGGGCTTTAACTGTGTAAAGAGTATGCGAACCCAATAAGGCTTCTAAAAATTAACCTTTTAATCAAGTTTGTTTATACTGACACGATAAGTAAATGTATAACCAGTTTATATGATGCCGTGATCAGTTTAAAAATAGGTGATGATGTGATCTTACAAAAGTATAAAATTGTTTTTGGCGGTAAAATGGGCGCAGGTAAAACAGAAGCAATAAAATCATTATCTGAAATTTCAGTCTTATCTACAGAAGCACAAAATACAGATGAGCAAGCACATAATAAGGCATTGACCACTGTCGGGATTGACTATGGTGAAATTAAATTAGATGAAGGCGTTATTGTTGGATTATATGGAACGCCAGGGCAGAATCGCTTTGATTTTGTTTGGTCAGTGATATGTAAAGGTGCAATCGGAGCAGTTGTGCTGATTGACCATACGCAAAAAGATGCACTTGAAGATTTAAAATTTTATTTTCAAAGTTTTAAGGAACATTTAAACAATATTGTGGTTGGTATAACCCATATAGATGAAAATCCTCAATATCTGTTAAAACCTTATAAAGATTGGATGCAATTAAATCAATTAACCATGCCAATTTTTGCGGTGGATGCCAGAAAAAAAGATGATGTATTGGTAATGGTTGAAGCACTCATTGCAAGAGCTGAAGTAGAATTTGGCTAATTGTAGATCGTAGGTAATATAATTACATCGCTGTATAGAGGGAGATATAGATAAATGTTAAAAGCGTATTGCTACCTTATATGCCTTATTTTAATGCTTTTGAAATAAAAAATTGTCATCATCTTAAAAAATAGTCGATAAAAAGCGTTGTTCGCGCAATATAAGCACCAAGATAAAACATTTTATTTAGTTTGCACGAAAATAGTGCGTTTAAATTGTGCGTAATAATTTTAAAATGAGAAGTATGTTTGAATATGGTGCAATTCTATTTGCACTCAGTATAATAGACGGAATTTAAGTATTGCTAAGCTTATTTTCTGATAAGAAATTCAATATTTTAGCAATTATTTTAAAAGTTGGTATGCTACTTGCTATATAAATACCAACTACTAACACGCACTTCACAAGTGCAACAAAAATTCATTGGAGCAAAATGAGCATGGCGAACAAGGTCCTTCAACTCATACAAGAAAGTGGCGCAAAATGGGTCGATTTTCGCTTTACTGATACTAAGGGTAAAGAGCAGCACGTAAGCTACCCATCAGATACTATCGATGAAGATACTTTTGAAGATGGTAAAATGTTTGATGGTTCTTCAATTGCTGGTTGGAAAGGCATTGAAGCATCTGACATGATTTTACGTCCAGATCCTGAAACTGCTTTCCTTGATCCGTTCTTTGCTGAAGCAACCATCGTCGTTACTTGTGATGTTATTGAACCGTCTACTGGTCAAGGTTATGACCGTGATCCACGTTCGATTGCTCGTCGTGCGGAAGAATACCTAAAATCAACAGGTATTGGTGATACTGCATTCTTTGGTCCAGAGCCAGAATTCTTCGTTTTTGATGAAGTTAAATGGGACATCGATATGTCTGGCGCTCGCCATACATTAATCGCTGAAGAGGCTGCTTGGTCTACAGGTAAAGACTACGAAGCAGGTAACTCAGGTCACCGTCCTCGTGTTAAAGGTGGTTACTTCCCAGTTCCTCCAGTAGATTCTTCACAAGATATGCGTGCAGAAATGTGTGCTCGTATTGAAGATATCATGGGCCCTGGCCGTGTAGAAGTACACCATCACGAAGTTGCATCTTGCCAATTAGAAATTGGTGTAAGCTTCAATACTATGGTGCGTAAAGCTGACGAAGTTCAACAGTTCAAATATGCTGTTTGGAACGTTGCGCATCAATATGCAAAAACTGCGACGTTTATGCCTAAACCAATGGTTGGTGATAACGGTTCAGGTATGCATGTTCATATGTCTATCTCTAAAGATGGCAAGAACTTGTTTGCTGGTGATGAATATGCTGGTCTTTCAGAAATGGCGCTTTACTTTATCGGTGGTATCATCAAGCATGCTCGTGCATTGAATGCGATCACAAACCCTTCTACTAACTCGTATAAGCGTTTGGTTCCTCACTTCGAAGCTCCAATTATGCTTGCTTATTCTGCACGTAACCGTTCTGCTTCGATTCGTATTCCATACGTTTCTAGCCCTAAAGGTAAACGTATTGAAGCACGTTTCCCAGATCCAATGATGAACCCATACTTAGGTTTTGCGGCATTATTGATGGCTGGTCTTGATGGTATTCAAAACAAGATCCACCCAGGGGAAGCAGCTGATAAAAACTTATATGATCTTCCTCCTGAAGAAGAAGCTAAAATCCCAACAGTTGCACATAGTCTTGATATGGCCCTTGAAGCACTTCAAGCGGATCATGAGTTCCTTCTTAAAGGTGGTGTATTCACAAAAGAAATGTTGGATGCATACATCGAACTTAAAACTGAAGATGTACGTCGTTTAAATACAACGACTCACCCAGTTGAATTTGATATGTACTATAGCTTGTAATTCGTTTTCGAATTTAAGTGATGAAAAACCTGCCTTGTGCAGGTTTTTTTATGCCTGAAAATTAGAAATAGGAGTGTTTTTAGTAAACAGATAATAGTCAACCTGTTAAAAAACACATACATAAGAATATAATTTCTCTTAATGAATATTTTTTTAATTAAATCAATTGGTGAAGAAATTAAATTATTTGATTATAAAAAGTTTGCAATGCCATATTTGCTTAGAAAGTTTGAATAAATTTGCGAAGGTGATGCCTCTCTTTTCAGAGATTGAGGAGGATTTTAAAGGGTAAAAAGCCAGTTAAACTTTAACTGGCGATGAATAAAATATAAAAAAGAATGCTTAATGTGAACCCGTTATACTTTGTTGATACTTCACCATATATTGTTCACGAATTTCATTGCGCTCATCAGTGGTCGATGCTTTTTGCATTTTTTTGCGCATCTCATTACGTTCAGATGTACTCATTTGCTGCCATACTTCACGCATTTTTTGTTTTTCTTGTTCAGGAAGCTGAGTAAACCAATCCATGCGCTGTTGCAGTGCTGCACTTTGATCAGTGGGAATTTCTTTTAAATTTTGATAGCGCTTAATCAATGCCTTTTGTTCTTCCTCAGAAAGGGCATCCCATGTTTCGTTAACTTGACTAGTTGCATCTTTAGAAAATATCCAAAAACGTTCAAATCCAGCAAAACTTGTTTGTAGAAAACCAATAGCACAAAATGCCAAAGCTAATTTTCTAGCTGCCATGAGAATTTTTATCCTCACCAAATACAGACAACATATCTAAATCTTCCATCATTTGGGGTGAAAGTTTAGGACTAATAACCACTTGTTGTGGGGCTTGCGATTCTGGTGATATATCAAAAGCGTTTGGAATCACAACAAAACCAGTAATAGCTGCAGCAAGTGCAAAGCCTGTCATTTTCCAGTGACCAAAACGTGACGTTTGCTTGTCTTGAATATGGTCAAGCACATTATTCATCACCACTGCTTTATTGCGGTGATTACGTGCAACCTCATCCAATTTTGCCGTCACTTGTTTGGTGAAATCATCATTATTCATGTGATGAACCTCCATACGGATTTAAATGTGAGAGCGAAGTTCTTAGTCCTTGAATAGCTCTGTGATAATGAGTTTTTACACTACCTTCTGTACAGTTCATAATAGATGCAGTGGTTTGAGTATCAAATCCTTCCCAAGCGCGTAACATAAATGCTTGTTGCTGGCGTACCGGGAGGCGGCTAATGGCTTCTTGAATTTCCTCAACGGTGACATCTTGATCTAGAAATTGAAGTGGATTGGGTGTGGATTCATCCACAATTTCCATTGCCTCTTCATCATCAGAATCTAAATCAATTTTTCGAAATAACGAAAATGGAGAAGCACGTCGTGCTTCCTTACGTCGCCAATCTTGTAATTTGTTATTTAAAATTGTATAGAACAGTGGATACCATTCTTCAGTAGATTTATCTGCATAAGCTTTATGTAAGGAAATAAACGCTTCCTGGACCAAATCCATCGCAATCCCATTGTGACCTTGGGTTGCATTTTCCATCATCACTAAGGCACGACCCGTCACGTCCTGCATGAAAAAACGCAGGCGCTGTTCACTCGTACTCGTTTGAGCACTTGCTGTTTCAGACTGTGACTTCTTTGGTGCTAAGTCCATAGAGATGGAAAATCCCGTCATGGGTACCCACCATTATTTTAACTTCATACCTATATAACGTTAAAAAAATGGTTTGGGTTGACATGTAAATCAATTATTTTTTTCAGTTTAAATGATTTTTTCCAATAACGGGCAATATTTAAAATAAATTAACCTTATAGTCGTTGTCTAACCATTTCAAAGAAACAAATCGATCCAGCAACGGCAACATTGAGTGATTCTTGACCACCAGGTTGTGGAATAGATACGGCTTCTGCGCGTTTAAGGGCGAAATCTGAAACGCCTTGACCTTCGTTACCTAAAATCCAAACACATTGTTTGCGTAGGTTTTTAGTGTAAAGACTCTCTGCCTGATGTGAACTGGTGACATACACAGGAATTTTAAATTGCTTGAGTAAGTCTTCAAGGATCACGTTTTCATAAGTTTGTAATGAAAAATGAGCCCCCATACCAGCACGTAATACCCGTGGTGACCATAATGATGCGGAACCTTTGGTACAGACAATTTGTTCAATACCCGCAGCGGCCGCTGATCTGAGTAATGTACCTACATTGCCTGGGTCTTGGACATTTTCAAGAATTAGCGTGTCTTCAGTAAAGTTCAGTGCCTGAGTTGAACTCGGTAAATCCACAATGGCTAGACATGCAAGGCTGGTTCCAAGGGTACTTAAATCCTTGTATAAAGATTCACCGACCACAAACACAATACCTTGATATTGGTCAAGGATACTACCTAAATCTTCATGATCTAAGGCATGTTCAGTGGTGAAAATTGAATTAATTTTTCGACCTTTTTCTAACCATGCAAGCGTAAGGTGCGTTCCCTCAAGTACAGTTTGTCCTTGTTTTTTACGGTAAGTATTTTGTTCAATTAAACCTCTGAGATGTTTAATTTTGGGATTATCTTTTGATTCAAGGAAAATTGTAGGCATGGGAGAGTACGTCCAAAAAATTAAGTAGGGTCTGTGATCATTCTATAAAGAAATTGCAACAGACCCTAGCTGGCGTTACTCCCTAAATAGAGAGTAAGAAAAGAAAAGAGAAGAATTAGTTGTGGTAGCTGGTAACAAGCTCAACTTCATTCTTAGAACCAATGATAACAGGAACACGTTGATGTAACTCAGTCGGTTGAATCTCTAAAATACGTGTACGACCAGTAGTCGATGCGCCGCCAGCTTGTTCCATTAACATACTCATTGGGTTGGCTTCATACATTAAACGTAGACGACCTGCTTTTTTAGGATCTTTAGTATCGTATGGATATAAGAAAATACCGCTACGACATAAAATACGATGAATATCACCCACCATACACGCCACCCAACGCATATTGAAATCTTTTTCACGTATAGATGTTTTACCCGCTTGTAGTTCATCGATATAACGTTTTACAGGCGCTTCCCAATGACGTTGGTTTGATGAGTTAATCGCAAACTCTTTGGTATCTGCAGCAACTTGAATATTTTCAGAAGTGAGCAAGAATTGCTTTTCTTCAGGGTCGTAAGTAAAAAATACAACACCCGCGCCAACGGTCAAAGCCATCATTGTCGATGGGCCATAAAGCACATAACCTGCTGAAACTTGTTGAATACCTGCTTGCATGAAGTCTTCAGCTTGCGTTACGGCATTTTGAGCAGGAAGGATAGAAAAAATTGTTCCTACACACATATTAATGTCAATATTGCTTGAACCATCTAATGGATCAAATAAAACCAAATATTTGCCATTTTCTTGAGCTGGGGTAAATTCATCTAATTCTTCAGATGCGAGTCCACCTACATTTGGATTGGCTTTTAAAGCATCAATCAAATAATCATTTGAAATCACATCAAGTTTTTTTTGCTCTTCACCTTGTACATTTTCATGTTGTGCACTCCCCAAGACACCAGCTAAAGCACCTTTCTGTAAAGCCTGATCAATGGTTTTGCAGGTATTGGCAATTGTTTCAATTACATTGGCAAGTTCAGATGTTAAGTTCCCTTGTTGTTGTTCTAAATATTGGGATAGGGTGCGATATGACATATCAGAGGTGCTCCAAAAGCGATAAATTTTTACAAACCAAATAATGGAGGCTATTTTAGATGAGTTCAGCACAAAATAGAAATTATCCTGTGTTATTTGTCGTGAAATTACCCTTGAAAGTATTTTAGAAAGTGTTATGTTGAATATACGTACAATAGCGTAAAGGAGCACTGACATGACAACGACAAAGTTTGAAGCGACTCCGACTCCAAATGAAAGCATTGATTTAAAAGATATTAGTGCTGAAAAAGTGAAAGAAGCATGGAAGAATTACGAAGCTAAGCCTGAATTCAAAGAATTCAATAAGCATGACATGATTGAATCTATGCAAAGCCCCAAGCCAGATGAGTCAAAGGCTTAATCAATAAAAAGCGTTCATTGCGATATGAGCGCTTTTTTCTATTTATTTCATATTCATTCCGAACAATAAATCTTCATGATAGAGATTGATCACAAAACAGACATTATCATTCCGTTTAATAAAATTGGTGAACCGGGGTGGGATGTTAAAACTCACCTAATTTTAGAATCTCTTGCTGATTTAAATAATGATGAGATTGCACCTGCAATTGATGATGAGAAAATTTTAAAACTTGAACAGCGTTTAAATTGTCGCTTACCTGAATCTTTAAAGATCTTCTATTAACACTTTGGGATTGCTGATATTGGTGAACAATTGCAGCAATTTGATGATATTGGCTACTTAAAAGATATTTGGGCAAATGCGCCGCAATATGTGCCTGAATTTAGTCAGGTTGATTTAGCAGTTTTACCTCATCTGATTACATTTAGTGATTATCTTGGTAATGACAATATGTTTTGCTTTCATGATATCAGCAAAGAAATCTATTACTTTGATCATGATGACATGCCTTATTTAAGTAGAATACTGGACTGTGTGGATGACTATATTAAAGGTTGTTTGATTTTAGTGCAGTCTGAGTTTTTTGCTGAAGCGCATCCAGATGAAGTGGATGAATGGGTAGAGGAACGGTTTATTGCGTTATTTAATGAGCAAATACTCAAGAAATGGCGTTATTAATATAAATTACCATTGAACATGCTAAGCAGTTTCTTATTTTACTTTACTAAATCAAGACTTTATCTTGAAATGGGAAAGCGCTGAATAAGAAGAACTTATAATAAAAAATGCCCAATTGAATTAGGCATTTTTTATGGGCTATTTTAATAATGCAACTTTGGCATTATTTTAAAAGAGGAGGAACGGCTTCGTAGTTGATTTCAACACGGCGGTTTTCTTTCCAAGCAGCTTCATCATGACCAGCATTGATTGGCATTTCTTTACCGTAGCTTACCGCTTCTAATTGGTTTGCTTTAACACCATTGGTGATCAGGTAGCTTTCAACGGCTTTAGCACGACGCTCACCTAAAGCCATGTTGTACTCACGCGTACCACGTTCATCTGTATGACCTGTTAATGCCACTTTAGAGTTGGCATTGGCAATCAAGAACTGCGCATGTGCTTGTAGTGTTTGGTAGTCATCATTGGAAAGATCACTACTGTCATAATCAAAATGTACCACACGTTTCGCTAAAAATGCTTTATTGGCTTCAGTCACGCCTTTAGATGAAGCACCATTTAAGTTTTGTGCATTTAAAGCAGCATCTTCACTTAAACCACTAGTATTTACTGTAGTCGCACTATTTGGATTAGTTCCTGATTCTACAGTGGCAGCAGGTTTACGGCTTGCACAACCTGTCATCACCAAGCTTGCTGCTAATAAGGGTAAAGCTAGATATTGAATTGACTTCATGTTGATCTCCGATATTTCAATTTTAAATAAGTGATTTACATCTTGATTAAATTATTTAGGTGCCCAAGCAGGTTCACGTACTTCACCTTGTTCGCTTGGTAAGTTCATGCGGAAGCGACCATCTGTAGACATGATTGCCAATAAGCCACGATTACCCTCACGTGTTGCATAAACCACCATTTGCCCATTTGGAGAAAAGCTTGGTGATTCATCTAAACTTGTTGGTGTCAAAATATTGGTGATACCTGTAGAAATTTCCTGAATGGCAACTTTGTAATTACTACCAGAAGGGCGGTGTACCAATGCCACATATTTACCATCGGCACTTAATGTACCGCGTGCATTAAATGCACCACGGAAAGTTAAACGCTTGGTTGAGCCATCATCAAAACTATAACGGTAAATTTGTGCTGATCCACCACGGTCAGATGTGAAAATAAATGATTTTCCATCTGGAGCATAACGTGCTTCAGTGTCAATTGCGCTATCGTTGGTCATGCGCTTCACTTGACGTGAATCTAAATCCATTTGATAAACTTCAGGATTTCCATGCATAGATGCAGTAAACAGCATTGATTTCCCATCAGGAGAGAAACTTGGTGCACCATTTAAACCGCTAAATGCAGCGAGTTTTTCTCGTGCACCAGTGGCTAAATCTTGGATATAAATAGCAGGGCGCTTGGTTTCAAATGAAACATATGCAATTTTTTTCGCATCTGGCGTCCAAGCAGGTGAGAGAATCGGGTCTCTTGAACTTAATACTGTTTTAGGTTGCTCACCATCAGTATCTGCAATTTGTAAGGTATAACGAGTCTCTGGTGTTGCAGGGTTACGTAACACATAAGCAATACGTCCTGTGAAGTCACCTTGAATCCCTGTAAGCGCTTGATAAATTGCGTCACTGATCATATGTGCCGCAGAACGTACACGTGATGCTGGGATTGAGAGCAATTCATTTAATAGGAATTTCTGCTTTTCAACATCATAGAGTTGGTAATGTACTGCCAATGAACCATCTGCATTGGTTTTAGAGTCACCTAAAACCACATAAGGAACCCCAGCCGCTTTCCATGCTTCTGCATTTATATTGTTTATGTTTGCAGTTGCAGGAAGATTTTTTGATGAACTGGTAAAGCGCCCAGAGCGATTTAAATCTTGTTCAACAATAGGGTAGATAGATTGATCATTACTAAATGGAATGATGGCAATTTTAGGTGCAGATTCAGGTGCTTTGGCAATTTCTAATTGCAATTGTGCATATGATGTTGTGATCAATGCTGGACTAAATGCAACAATAATTGCGAATCCTAATAGATGTTTAGGCATGATTTTCATTGGACTTCATGTACTCAAATATCAATTTTTAACTATGCTTAGCTTTGTAGCACAAAGACATGATTTTAATCTATATAAAGCATGTAATTGTGAACAAAAGATTATCATTGAACAGATTTACTAAAAAAT
The DNA here is from genome assembly GCF_048552295.1 of Acinetobacter legionensis. Taxonomy (NCBI): domain Bacteria; kingdom Pseudomonadati; phylum Pseudomonadota; class Gammaproteobacteria; order Moraxellales; family Moraxellaceae; genus Acinetobacter; species Acinetobacter legionensis. The sequence continues at coordinate 6,616 of NZ_JBIMCW010000013.1, read as the reverse complement.
TAAATTCAAATTTATTACACTAATGAATTTCAGCTTGATCTTTGGGCATTGTAAATGTTGCAGCTTTAAAAATTACTTTTTTATAGATTTGACAACAATGTCATTGTTGCTGCCATTAAAATATATTATCTCGTGTTGAATAGAGACTTATTCAACACGGAATTTGATGCGAATCACTTTTAATAATTGATTGAGCGATGACTGTTTAGACACTTCAAAAGGTGCTGTTTGCTGAATCGCCGTTTTGATTGCGTTTGAAAACGTTTCGCTGTCCTGTTCTGTGATTAAAATATCTTTTACATTCCCACTGTCATCTAAGTAAATAATAACATCGGCATTTTCTTGGATGATTGTTAAATTTCTCAACTTTTTAACAATACGATTGACTCTAGCGGTATTTATCCGCTGAGCCATTTGACTTTGTAGAAGTAATGCTTCCGTTGTTGCTACAGACGGGTTTTTTCGTATGACGCAGAAGGTGGGTATTGTTGCGTATTTACTTCAAGTATTTTTTGTTGTTCTATTTTATTTGCAAATAAAAATGCAGTTGGAACAAATAACGAAATTGCTAGAAATATGGATTTAACTCGCATTTGATTTTTTCCAAGTGATTATTCTTGCATTAAATTACACCCTGCCAATACAAGGTGTAATTTTAAGATTATTTCACTGTAAAATTTGCACTAAAACTTCGAGCTTCGCGTCTTGCATCTGGATCAGATGGCATTGGGAAAGGTGCAGCATTACGAACTGCTTGTTCCACACTTGCTTTTACATCTGGGTCTGATGCATTGACAATAATCGAGGCCACAGAACCGCTATCCGTTAGTGTGACACGAGCTGTTGCCTTTTGACCTGTTGAGCCAGCCGGCATACGCCAAGCATTCCGAACTTTACTTTCGAAGTCCTTTTTCGCAGAAGATGCAACTTTTCTCGCTTCTGCCTTTTTATTCGCAGCAGCTTCTTTTGCTTTTTCAGCAGCCGAGGCTTTTTCTTCATCTAATTCGCGTGCTAGATCAGCTTTACGTTTTGCGTCCGCATCCGCTTTGGCTTTTGCAGCAGCATCTGCTTTAGCCTTTGCAGCAGCGTCCGCTTTGGCTTTTGCATTAGCATCTGCCTTGGCTTTTTCAGCAGCGTCTGCCTTGGCTTTTGCAGCGGCATCTGCCTTGGCTTTTTCAGCAGCATCTGCCTTGGCTTTTGCATTAGCCTCCGCTTTAGCCTTTGCAGCAGCGTCCGCTTTGGCTTTTGCATTGGCATCCGCTTTAGCCTTTGCAGCAGCGTCCGCTTTGGCTTTTGCATTAGCATCCGCTTTAGCCTTTGCAGCAGCGTCTGCTTTAGCTTTTGCATTAGCATCCGCTCTGGTTTTTTCAGCAGCATCTGCCTTGGCTTTTGCAGCAGCATCGACTTTAGCCTGTTGGGCCTTATCTGCGGCTTCTTTTCTGACTTTTTCAGCGGCTTCTGCTTTGCTTTTTGCTTCGGCATTGAGTCTTGCGAGTCTGGCTTTTTCAGCAGCATCGGCTTTGGCTTTTTGAAGCGCCTCTTGCTTGGCCTTAGCTGCTGCATCTGCTTTAGATCTTGCTTCAGCCTCAGCCTTAGCTTTCTCAGCAGCATTTTTAGCCTGCTTTACTTTTTCAGCTGCCTCATGTTTGGCTTTTTCCGCAGCATCTGCTTTAGCTTGAGAAAGTTTTAAGGCTTTTTCTTGTGCTGCTTTAGCCGCTACCATAGCCAATTGCTGTTCTAATGCAGCTGCCTTGGCCTGTTCGGCAGCTTTTTGTGCTTCTATAGCCTTTGTATCAGGGGGATTATTTGCTTCAGTTGGAATTTCTGGTGCTGTTTGATCAGGTTCTGCTGTTTGCTGAGTATTTTCTGCAACCTTGCTATCTGCCGTTTCAGTGGCATCAGTTTCGACTAAGGGCTTGGGCTCAGGTGGTGGTAAATCTTCAGGCTTAATTAAAATGGTTTTAATTTGCTTGGGTGGCTCAGGTGGTTGACTTAAACCGAGAAAAAGTAAGCCAGTAATCGCCACCACATGAATACCTAGGGTAAATCCAAGTGCAATCGCTTTTTCTTTAGATTGTGGCTTTTGAATATTTTTCATAACTTACTTTACAGACTCTGTCAGTAAACCCACTTGGCTTAAACCACCATCTTGCAGTGTAGACATGAGTTTCATGACTTCACCATAAGGGCGTGATTCACTACCATTGATCAAGACACTCAATTGCTTGTTATTTGCTTGAGCTTGTTGCTGATTTTCTGTAAGTACGGTTTTCAACTCATCTAAAGTTAAAACCTCATTTTTATGGTTTTTGTCTTCAAGTTTAATCGAACCATCTGCTTCTAAAGTTACGATGGCTGGTCGGTCTTCAGATTGAATCGGATTATTGTTTGCTTGAGGTAGGTCAACTTTAACACCCGTGGTAATCATGGGTGCTGTCACCATAAAAATAACCAATAAAACCAACATGACATCGATATATGGAACGACATTCATATCACTTTTTAAAGGTTTTTTGACGCGTTCAAAACGCCCAGAACGTTGGATTGTCATTATTCATCTTCCTGTGTAGTTCCCACAGACTGACGTTGTAATAGCGCCACCATTTCTTCTGCAAATAATGCTCGATCTGAATAAATTTCTTCGCCTTTTGCTGTGTAATGGTTAAATGCTAATACCGCTGGTATTGCAGCGAATAAACCAATCGCAGTTGCAATTAATGCTTCAGCAATACCTGGTGCAACAGTGGCTAAGGTAACTTGTTCAACCTGAGCTAAGCCAATGAATGCACTCATAATGCCCCAAACAGTACCAAATAAACCAATATAAGGTGCGACAGAGCCGATACTGGCGAGAGAGCTTAAGCCTTGCTCTAAACGGCCTTGATCACGACTGAGTCCTACACGCAAGATACGTTCAGTACCTTCAATCATCGATGCAGTTTCTGCATGGCGTTTTTTAAGTTTTAAAAACTCACTTAAACCTTGATAGAAAATATCTTCTAAACCGTTTCGCTTAGAATTAAGCTGAGCATTGTTATATAAGGTATTGAGTTCAGCACCAGACCAGAAGATTTTTTGGAAATGCTCATCGCCTTGATGTGCTTTCTTATAGCCCATATGCAACTTGGCAATCAAATACCAACTAAAAACGGATGCGAGTACTAAGATTAGCATCACCAATTGAACCACAGGGCTCGCTTGTAAAATTAAATCAGAGATGTGTAAAGAAGATTCTAGTTGTGTTGCCATAGTTACATGTGCCAAAAGTATTTTTTATTCGTGAGCTAATTCTCGAAGAATTAAATCACGGATTTCGTCAGGAATTCTACGAGGTTTCATATCTGTACTTAAACATGCCAACTCTACCTCGCCAGAAGCAAGCATGATTTCACCACGATATATATTCTGTTGCAACACAAATGACGAAGCTTTACATGAAACTACACTTGCTGTAACAGTAATAAGATCGTCCATGAGTATAGGGCGAGAATATTTCAATGCAATTTTATGCACGACAAAATTGTAATCTTTTTGATGCCAATAGTGGTCAATACCAGATGCACGTAGCCATTCTGTCCGTGCACGTTCCATAAAGCGGATATGATTGGCATGGTATACGATACCGCCAGCATCTGTATCTTCGATATATACACGGATTTGGAATTCGAATTTATTACTCATGTTGCTATGCATTCCTGTGTTGTTTATTGCATATCTATCAATTGCTTGCCAGTATTCACTTGTGCTGTTTCAATTTAAAATGATTCAGTTGGAAGAAGATGAGCTTTATATCGCTGATCTGATTGCTTCATTGAATTTTACAATACTTATAAGGGAACCTATCAACTATGCCAAAAGCATCTGTGAGATCTTTTGAGAGAAACGGAAATCTACATGAACAGAGGCCTGGTTGATTAAACAGTACGTGTATATAGCCTTTAGAGGCTATATAGTAGAAAAATTAAATCGATTTGACCCACTTATAAATTTGCACAAGAGTTTAACACTGACTTTGGCGCGAATTTTAGCACAAGGCATGCTTTCTCAAATGGCACAAGATTACAATCCGAATGTGCTAAGAAGGGCTGACAGAGATTAGCTTGAGGATTCTTTGAATGAAGTGGCATCAGTGAGTACTGTATTACCCTCACTGTCATACTCAAAAGTTAAATTATAGAATATCACGCAATGATAAAGTAGTTGATGCAGAAAGATTGAGTGAGAAGTATTTCATATAATGACCATTATATTAAATCGAATAGAGAGAACTTTAGTGTTTTAGCTCATCTAAATAAAATTTATATTAAATAAGAGAGCGATACGAAATTATCCATTATAATTTGGAGCTTAAATCTAAACATGAATAATAAATATAGAGGGCAAATTTATGAAAATAATAAGTAATCTATAATATTCCCTGAAATTAACATACTACAACTATACGCAATTTTAGATTATTTATATCAATAGCTTAGTGATATCCTTGCCCTAAACGCTTAAAGTTAGAAGGAGGGCAAGGAAAAGATATTACATTCTAAAAAGTAGGTGGCATATAGGTTAAAGTACGACCAAGAATCCACAATAAGAATAAAACTAAGGGTAAATGGAAGACAAGCTGAGTAACTGTAAATCCAATAACATCTTTGGCTTTTAATTTTAAAATTCCCAGCATGGGTAACATAAAAAAGGGATTAATTAAGTTAGGTAAAGCTTCTGCTGCATTATAAATCTGAACAGACCAGCCCAAATGTACTTTCAGATCGTGTGCAGCCTGCATGACATAAGGTGCTTCAATAATCCACTTACCACCACCAGACGGAATGAAGAAACCTAAAATAGCTGAATACAGCCCCATGACAATTGCGAAAGTTTCCTTAGATGCAATTGATACAAAAAATTCAGCAATATAATGAGATAGAGATAAATCTTGTGCGTTCATTGCACTTGTCATAATAAAAGCAATACTTCCATAGAGTGGAAACTGAATCAGTACGCCAGAAACCGCAGGGACAGCTTTAGATACTGCATTTAAAAAATTTCGAGGAGTTCCGTGTAAAGCAATACCCAGCATTAAGAAGATAAAGTAATAAGTATTTAAACTGGAAATCGCAATAATCGGATTGCTTTTTGTAAACTCATTAAACATCCAGATCAGGCCTAAAACTACAATTAAGATACTGAGAATTGGAGAGTTTTCCAGCCAGTCACCTGGGCGTTTTTTGCTTTGAACTTCGGTCTCTTTATCTTCAAAATGAATATCAAATTCATCAATGGTTTTTATACTATTGCCTTTAGGTGCAGACCAGAATGCAATGGCAATTGACACAATAATCAATACTGCAGTCATAATCATAGACTGTGGTAAAAAGATCGTTTCAGTAAAAGGAATAATACCAGTTAAGTTATAAAGTGGTTCTGGTAAGCTCGCTTTGTTTGCCTGTAACTGAGCAGCGGAAGAACTAATGCCAAGTGCCCAAGTTGCTCCCATACCAATAATAGCGGCTGCGGCAGCTGCACGATAATCCATATTCAGCTCTTTACGCTTGGATAGTGCAATCACCAAAAGGGCAGTTAAAACTGTACTCATGGCCCAATTAACCAGTGAAATAAAGAGGCTGACCGTCGCTACAAAAACAATAGCATTCCTTCCAGATGTTGGAATCTGAGCCATTTTTTGAATGAGCATTTCGACGGGTTTAGATACTGAAACCACATAACCAACGACAATCAACATACACATTTGCATCGTAAATGGAATCAAGCTCCAGAAACCATTGCCAAATGAAATTGCGACATCTTGAACAGATGCTCCTATTCCAATCGCAGCTATGGCGACAATGATGACACCTAACAGGGCAAAGATATAGGAATCAGGAAACCATTTTTCTGACCAATCACTGACTTTTATTGCAAATTTTTGTAATATATTCTGGGTGTTATCCATATTTAAATATCCTATTTATTTGATTATGAAACGAGCACATCCATGTTGAAAATATTGATTTTCGGGCGATAACCATCACTATCAGTGAGTTTGAATATTTGTATAAAAGACTCTCGGATGAGCTTTAGATATATGCACTGTTAAAATTTTTCTAAACTTACATTCCATGCAAGTTCACTTAATTTGATTCCCTTTTTGTGTTACTCAGTCAAAATCTTCAACTATCCTTTTATTAAATTATTAACATTGAATTAGCTTTTTTATAAATTTAAAGTTTTAAACATACAATAAGAAAAACTCATTAATCAAAATGGCTTGCTTATATTTATTTGTAATAGCGGGTTATAGGCAGTAACGTTTGAGCACCTAATGTATATGCCATATTTTCCAACTATCAACACTGTCAGCTCATTCCTGAAATATTTTTTCTGATTGTTTAAAAAAAGTTATATATATGATCCTTTATTTTTGCCTACTTATAAGTGCCTAATATTAAGATACACTATATTTTTCTAAAAATATTAATAAGAAATTCTTTAAAATAACCAATAAGTATATATTTAAATCATTAAAGTTTAGAGGTGGTCCCACATGTTTGAACAACTAAAAGCTTATTTATAAGTGATACTCTGCTCTAGTTAAGCTACCTTATTTTGTTGTGGTAGCTGGTCA